>JAJCZO010000180.1 GCA_029262355.1 Deltaproteobacteria bacterium | reverse complement strand
CCATCGAAGACCGGGATCGCGAGGAAGGAGGCCGGTGCCCCGTAGGAGGGCACATAGGCGGCGAAGTCTACCAGGGTCGTGTGTCCCGGTTCGGCGGTTCGCGCGGCCCGGAATGCTCGAGCCAAGCCAGACTCGCGATGCGGGCCGGTTAGAAGACTCGTCCCGAAGTCGATCTCCTTCGACGCGCTATACACCACGCGACCGCCGTCGGATTCGATCAGGAAGACGTCGTAGTAGCGGAGGCCGTCGACGAAGTTCCGCAGCAAGCGATCGAAGCGAGCGTGAGTGGCGAGGTAGGCGCTCATGGGCGCCTGCGGGGCGTCGATCTCGACCTGGTCGGGGCGTCGGCCGTCGGCCGAGAGAAACTCTAGTTGGAGGCGTACGGCCCCGGGTGCTTGCGGAACGAGGTCTTGGGCGCGAGTCGTGGCGCTCGCCTGGAGCCGCGGTAGGAAGGCCGCCTCGTACCAGGCGAGAAGCCGAGCCCGTTCCGCATCCGACACGTCCGTGTTGCCGAGTTCCGCGTAACCGCCCCGAAAGAGCCTCATCGCGGCGATGATCCGCGGGCCGCCGGCGAGCGAGGCCAGCTGCGCACGCATCCGTCCTACATAGTCTTCGATCTCCCGAGCCTTGGTTGCTCGCACCGAGGTCAAGTGGGCGAGCACCTCGTGCTCCATGGCCTGCTCGCCTCGAAGGTAACCGGCCCCGCCGACGATCGCGACGGCAGGCACGCCGATGCCGAGCAGGAGGGCCAACAGCTTCGTGCGTATCCGCGCCCCTTTGCCTAGTTGGTCAAGCATCGCGCCGACCTACGACGCCCGCGTTTTCGTCGCAAAGCGCAAACGTAGCGGCCCCTCTGCGCTAGACGCGTTCTCCGCGGGGAGGCCGATCTGTTGGAAGGTGGCCGAGGCCCCTGGAGGACCTCTCCAGGGGCCGTGAGCTCGTCGAGGCTGCCCGAGAAGGCGACGAGCTACTCCTCGACTTGGAGCTTCTTGAAGGTCGTACCCTCGATCGAGGCGTCGGCCATCAGCCCCTTCTCGCCGAATACGAACCCGACAATCTCCTTCTTGATGTTCGTCGTATCGAGCTTGCCGCTGCCGCCCACCGAGATCACCGCCACGGAAACGTCCGCCCCGACTTCGAACTTGCGGTCTCCGGCGCGGAACTTGTCCAATGCGGCCTGGTCGTTGAAGACCAGCATCATGGAGAAGGATTGGATGCCTGCCAGGAGCCCGAACTTGGCCGAACTCGTCCGGAAGTAATTGACCGTCTTTCCCTCGACCTGAAGAGCGCATGTGCCGCTCTCGAGTCCAGCGATGAAACCGCCCTTGGTGATCGTGGGGCAGACCAGGATGCCCTTGGCGTCGTGGATGAGCGGGCCGGAATCGGTGACGTCTCCCTGGAACTTCGCCACCGTCGAAGTGGCGTTCTTGCTCAGGGCTTCGGCGTCGGCCTGACTGAAGGCCAGTGCCTGGAGGGGGGCTAGGATCGCAACGCAAAGCACCACAAACGAACTCTTCATTCTCATCGAAATCTCCCTACTCTGATGGGTTCGGGAGTGTCGCCGGGAGCAGCTCTACGGCTTGCTCCTGCCATCGGTCGAGCGACAAACCCCCGCCCTCGATCTGGGCGGTCCAACTGTGTTGGCATAAGACGCGGCGCGGCTCTAGCCTTGGTCGGCAATCGCCCTTCTTACTGGATCGGCGATCAATGGCAGAGTGGTGCTGGCCCCGGCGAACTCGTCGCATGTCTCGGTGCTCGGTAGCGCTTGAAGTCCTCCCTTCTCTCGAACATGGTCGGTTCGGTTGGCGGCAGCGGTATGGTCTCCCGGCGGAGGCGAGCGCAGGGTTGGCCGATGGGCGGGGCCGCCGAGCGTCCGACCCGAGTAGGGAGACCCGTTGGGCGCACCGTCATGGGGGATGAGGGAGAGAGGAGGGCCAAAACGTGGGGACGAATCGCCAGAGAGCCGACGCGCTCATCGCGATGACGGTGGTGATGGGGGGCCTGCTCACAACCCCAGCTGAGGCGTGGATCTATCCCGAGCATCGCGACATCGCACTTCTGAGCGTCGATACTCTCGATCCGCAGCGCCGGCACGCCTTTGATGCGTTGTGGAAGGACGCACGCGCCGGTAACGCGGAGCGTTTGTGCGCCGACGGCGCGGACCTGAAGCAGCGTGTCGTGCCACCGTGTATCGATTGGGCCGCGTTTCCTGCCATCGCCGGTGATCACTCGTGCTCGGCCCGGGAGATGCTGAGCACGGTCGTCGAATCGGATTGGATCTTGGATGTGGCTGACGTCTCGGCGCAGCTGAAGTTGGATCTATCCGAGATCGAGGTGTCCGCGCCGGCGGGGCAAGGTGAGTCCACTGCGTCGAAGTTCCGCAGGCGAATGGCGAGCGCGGGAGAACGGGCCGCTCGCATCAACGCTCTGCGTACGGCAGATATGCGGTTGCAGGGAGCCGACCCGGGATACGCGACACGCGCCGGTTCCAACAACGCCCACTTCCTGCTCGCCCGGCCGGACCTCGATACGAGTCCCACCGACTATGGGTGGGCGACAATACGCCCAGACTCCGAGGTGAACGCGATGGGAATCTACGGGTGGTACCACGTGCGTGCGCTCAAGAAGGCTACCCGTCTGGCCAACGAGGTGTTGAGGCCCGAGCAGCGCGGGGCCGTCGCGCTGGCGATGTTCGCCGACGAAGCCTTCGCTCTGCACTTTCTGGAAGACGTCTATACCGCTGGTCACGTGGCAGGCACTTGGGGGGATGCATCTCAGCGCAAGGGTACGCACGACTACTACAATGAGGTCGGTCTGGAGGTCTTCCCATGGGAGCCCGGATCCAAGCCCGTCGTGCTCATGGGCGATGCCCACATGCGCCCCGAAGATGCCGAGGTCGCGGCCAAGGCGGTTCGGATCAGTCTCGAACAGGTCTTGGATGTGGCAACCGGCCGGGAAGGGACTCATCGGCTCGGATCGGGGTGCCTTCGTGGACTACGACTCCACCCTCTTTGAAATGCCCATCGTGGAGTACAGGCCGTATCGATCCTTTTCCAGTAACCAGAGCTCCACGTTGCTGTTCCAGCTGTTCGCGGGCGTCGACGTTCCGAGTGGTGGCACGGTGATCTATGCGCAGGCTAATCCGGCCGAGCTCGGTCTCGACCCCGTTTGGTCCATTGGGCTCAAGTTCAACTTCGACTGGAGGTACTACTACTGAGTTGGCCCGTGCCGAAGGCTGGGCCGCCACGCGGGGGAGGCCAGATGCCGGAGTCGGAACCCGCCGGGCCGAGATGGTTCGGACTCACACGATGGCGTACGCATCGGGCGAGACCGCACGCGATGGATCACGACTTCGAGCCGTCTTGCCTTTGTCGTAGTTGCTGCACTAAATGCTAGCTGGAACGGTAACGCTCGAAGAGCCACGGAGGGAATTTCGAATGACCAATACGTCTATCGGCATGTGCGTGGTAGTCAGCACGTTCTTCGCATTCACGAACGTCGGACCCGTAGCGGCCCAAACGGAGGCGCCGCCACCAGCGGTCGAAGCGGCACCGCCACCGGCCGCCCCTGCGGCGGCCAACTCGGCGGCGGGCACCGTTCGCCGCCAGAATCGGCGGCAGTTCGCGGTGGAGCAGAAGCAACGGAACGATGCCGAGGATGCCCTCGAGGACCGGGGGAATCAGGCTGCGCAGAATCGCGCCAATGCGGCCCAGAATCGCGGCAACCGATAGCCGACCTCGGAAGGGTACGCATCGGCCTGATCAGCGACTGCGGATCCAATCGCACGTCGGCTGCGTAGTAACGAATTCCAAGCGGCACCCCGAGCCCAACCCCTTGTTCTGCATCTGAGGCCAGAGACGACTGTCTCACCTGCACGCTGGCCAGGAGGGCGGGCGAGGCAGCGGGAACGGGGGGCCGTGCGGGCAGTCTTGGAGGGCTGATGAAAAACGTGTTCGAGTTGTTCAAGACGACCGTCCTCGGTGGTCTACTCTTTTTGGTTCCCCTGGCCGTCGTAATGGTGGTTTTGGGGAAGATCGCGGTGCTGATGCGTGCGGCGGCAGAGCCGTTCGATGCCGTCGTGCCCGTGGATTCGGTCGGCGGCGTCATTCTGGCGAATTCGCTGGCCGTCCTGGTGATCGTGGTCGCGTGCTTTCTGGCGGGTCTCATTGCCGCGAGGGGGCTGGGGAAACAAGTCGTCTCGACGGTGGACGCGGCCCTTCTGAACGCGCTGCCCGGGTACACCTTCGTCAAAGGGTTCGCCGACAGCATGGCCAAGAGCGACGAGATGGCAGAGAGCTTCGTCCCCGTGCTGGTGAAGTTCGACGACTATTCTCAGGTCGCGTTCGAGGTGGAGCGGGGAGACACGGGGGCCGTCGCGATCTACCTGCCGGGAGCGCCCAATCCCTGGTCGGGCTCGGTGGTGTACGTGACCGCCGATCGCGTGGAACGTCTCGAGATGTCGGTATCCGAGGCCGTCAAGAGTATCAGGACACTCGGCAGGGGCTCAGAGGACATCCAGACCAAGCTCCCGACTGCATGACACTCCGCGAGTCGCCAGCCTGAGCGCTTCGTTCTCGTTCTGCACGCGCGCGAGTTCGGCGAGGGCGTGTCGCGGCGGCCGGCAGGGCGCCGGCACGAGGGGCCCGCACCAGACCAGGTCGACAATCGTTCCGCCGCATGAGGCATCTGTTGACGCGGCGGCTCCCGATCAGAGATGTTGGGCGCGATGTTTCCGTGTCGAACGAGGACGGAAGGGACTCGACGTTGAGTAGTGTGCGCTGGCTCGCGGCCGGCCTGCTGATGGCGAGCGTCATCCGGCCGCCAGGGGCCGTGGCGATCGAGGCTGAGGCTCGCGGGGCGGGGCGGGTGACCTTCGAGACGTCGTGTGACGAGGCGGCTCGCGCGGAGTTCAATCAGGCCGTCGCCTTCTTGCACTCGTTCGAGTATCCGGAGTCCGAGAAGGCATTTCGAGCGATCCTCGCGGCCGCGCCGGATTGCGCGATGGCACGTTGGGGCATCGCGATGAGTCTCTGGCACCCGCTTTGGGCACCGCCGAGTCGGGCGAGCCTCGTAGCGGGAGCGGCCGTGTTGGAAGGCGCGGACGCGGAGGCGCCCACGAAACGGGAGACCGCCTACCTCTTCGCGATCCAGGCGTTTTACGACGACGAGACGATTCCGCACGCCGAGCGGGCGCAGGCGTACAGCGACCGAATGGAAGAGGTCTATCGGGAGAACCTCGACGACCCGGAGGCTGCGGTGTTCTACGCGCACTCCTTACTCGGTGCGGCCGACCCCAGAGACAGGACCTACGCCAAGCAGTTCAAGGCGGCGGGGCTTCTCAACTGGGTGCGGAATGATCAGCCACACCATCCGGGTGTCCTCCACTATCTGATCCACAGCTATGACTATCCAGGCCTCGCCCATCTGGCGCTGCCGGCCGCCAAGATCTACGCGGACGTGGCGCCGGCGTCTACGCACGCCCAGCACATGCCGTCGCACATCTTCACGAGGCTTGGCCTCTGGGAGCGATCGATCGCATCGAACCAAGACTCGACGGCGAGTGCCGCCCACTACACGAAGGACGCCAATCTTCCCGGTCACTACGACGAGGGGCTGCACAGCATGGACTACCTGCTCTATGCGCTCCTCCAGATTGAGCGCGACCAGGAGGCACGGGAGCATCTGCGGAAGCTCGCGGCCATCGGCAAGACGAACGCGGAGAACTTCAAGGTGGCGGACACGTACGCGGCGGCGCCTGCGCGCTATGCGCTCGAGCGCAGGGAGTGGGCCGAGGCCAGTAGGATCGATGTGGCACCCTCCGAGTTCCCCTGGAAGAAGTTTCCGTGGGCGCGAGCGATCGTGCACTTTGCGCGCGGCGTCGGCGCCGCGCGCAGCGGCCAGTTGGACCTCGCGCGTTCGGAGCTGAAGACCCTCCGGGATCTCCGGGAATCGCTCGACCCGGCGACGCTTCCCTATTGGAGGGAGGAGGTGTCGGTGCAGGTCGATGCGGTGCAGTCCTGGGTCGTGCTCGGCGAGGGGAAGGTGGACGATGCCCTGAAGCTGGCGCGGGCCGCTGCCGATCGTGAAGACGCCGTAGATAAGCACCCCGTCACGCCAGGTGAAGTCGTTCCTGCGCGCGAGCTCCTCGCGGACATGCTCCTGGAGGTCGATCGACCCAGCGAGGCGCTGGCCGAGTATCAGGCCGTTCTCCGATCCTCTCCGAGCCGGCTGAACGCTCAGCTCGGTGCGGCGCGGGCGGCCTCCCGAGCCGGACGGGACGGTCTCGCCCGTCAGTATTACTCTGGAGTCGTCGAGCAGTCCGCCAACGGCAGCCGGGAGCGTCCGAGCGGGCGAGAGGCGCAAGCGGCGATGGAGCGAGGCTCGTGACACGCGTCTCGAATTTCGAGCCGGCCCGTCGATGTCGGACCTCTACGATGACTACGGGGTTCGGGCCGTCCTCGACGCCTCCGTTGGTGCAAGCGACGGACTGCGGCTCTGCAGCGGTCCGGCTGCGTTTTCAGTCGTGGGCTCGTGTGCCAGGATCGCGCCATGTCGACATGCACAGAAAAGCTGCAAGGGGCCCCGGCCGGGGCGCAAGGCTCGACGAGCCCGCGGATGTTCGAAGAACGGTGTACCCTCACGGAGGAGTCCGTGACTGCGGTGTTCAGCTCGCGCCATCGCGAGGGACGCTGGGATTCGCCCGACGACATTCAGGTCCGCGCGATCTTCGGCGAAGTGAAGCTCGACTTCACGCGGGCCGAGCTACCACCGAGCGGTGTGGTCGAGCTCGACGTGCAGGCGGTCTTCGGCGACGTCGAGATCACGGTGCCGGACGGGGCCGAGGTCGAACTGGACGGCACGCCGGTTTTCGGCAGCATCGAGCGCAAGCGGCGCGATACGAAAATTGGTGATCGCGTCTCCAGGTCGCTGCGGGGCGAGCGCCACGTGGCAAGCGACCGTCGAGATCCGGAGGCCCCGTTGTTCTACATCGATGGTCACGCCGTCTTCGGCAGCATTCGGGTCATCAGCTTCTAGCGCGAGGGCGCGGGATGTTGTCCGGCCCTGTCGCGGGATTGTCCGACGAACAACGTGTGCTTCGGTCCTTTGTTCGCGTTTCCGCGCGCGTAGACCCGCCGGCTCTCGACCCGCAATCCGGCGCGCTTCAGCTTGCCTTCGAAGCGTGGGCTCGACGTCGCAGACCACACCACCACGACTCCGCCGGCGGTGAGGGCGCGCGTCATGAGCGCGATGCCTTCCGGCTCGTAGAGGCCGGCGTTCCCGCGGCGCGTAAAGGCCTCAGGTCCATTGTCGACATCCATGAGGATGACGTCCCAGCCCCCGACTTCCAGCGCGATGCGCACGTCGCCTTCGAGAAGTCGGGTCCGGGCGTCCTGTAGCGGATGATCCGCCAGTGGCCCGAGGGACCCGATGTTGTAGTCGATCAGCGCGGGGAGAAGCTCGGCAACCGTTACCTCGGCGTCGGCCCCGAACGTGTCGAGTGCGGCGCGACACGTAAACCCCATGCCGAGCCCACCGATGAGGACGCGACACTTCGGTCGTTCTCCGAGAACCTCGGCGGCGACGGACGCCATCGCCTGTTCGGAACCGTACGTCGCACTCGACATGAGTGCGGCGCCGCGCACCCGAATCACGTGATGGCCGGCCTCGATCGCGAGTTCCAGTGGTTCCCCGTCGGGTGTCGTCGTTCGATCCAGAACTTCTCGTGGCTTCATCGTGCGCCCGATCTACCGCAACGCGACGGCCACGAAAACAGGAAGCCTCCGAGCACGCGGCGTGAGAACCGCCACCGTGGGCTCAATACGCTGTCGTTCCCTAGGGCCAGCGCACTTTGCACGGGTCGTGCGAGAGGTGTGGATGCGACGTGGTGAATTTGCGGCAGCCGTGTCAGCGCAGCTCGAGCTCGCAGCAGCGAATCCCGTCTTCGAAGACGGCGACGACCACTTCCCCGGCATCACATTCGAGACGAACGCGCGGTTCGTAGGGAGGCGTCTTCTGAAAGTGGCAACGTCCGAACGAGATCGCCGGCTTCGTGGCCGACACGGGAGTGATCGCGGTCGGCGCCTCGGCCGCGCTGGCTTCGGGGGCTTCGTCGACGGCGTTTGTCACAGAAGCGGTGAGAGCGAACAGTATCCCCGCTGCGAGCCCGCTGCCGGCGAATCCAACTCGGCGCTCGAAAATGTTCATCGCATCCTCCGCTTCGCCCGGCGTTCTGCCGAGCTGGCCATCATTAGACTCTGGTGGGCGACCCGGGTCGAGCCCCCCAGGGATTTCCGACGTACTCTGGACGTTTCTCTGTGCGGGACGAACGCCCCAGGGGCCTGGTTCGTGTAGCTGGCGATGTTCGGGACAGCCGTTGGCGAGGTGGCGTCGGCTCGTGATAGGGCCCGGAGTTCACTGAGGAAGCGGGCAGGGTCCGCACGGAGGGTTCCATGACGGCGATACCGATCACCGGACTGTATGCTGGAATATTAGGATTGATGCTCCTGTGGCTGAGCATTCGCATCGTCGCCTCGGTGCGGGCCAAGGCCGAGATCGGGTTCGGGGATGGCGGGGACCCGCAGCACACCGTGGTCGTCCGCGGCCAGGGAAACTTCGTGGAGTACGTGCCGATGGCCGTCATCTTGATGGCCATCGACGAGATGGCCGGGACGTCCGCGCCATGGATTCACGGTATGGGAATCACACTGGTGATTGGGCGACTCCTTCATCCCTTCGGGTTGACCACGAACCCCGGGGTGAATCCGCTGCGATTCGCGGGCACGATGTCGACGTGGGTCGTGATCGCGATCGCCTCGGTCATCGCGATTGCGGGCTACTTCTAGTCGTTCGGGTCCAGCGGTACGAGGTCAGTGAACACGAATCCGTCCCGCGTCACCGTCTCTCCTACGTGAAGAGGAACCTCGTTTCGGAACATCGGGCCCGCGAACGCGAAGCTGTGAAATTCGCCGTTCTCTCCACATGGATCGACTCCGGTCGGAAGTGCGGCGAGGAACGCGCGGTCGATCTCCGCGCCGCAGAGCGCCTCCGGCATTTGCTTGGGGTCGACGCACGTCACGCGCGCGCGCAGTCCGCCGTCGATCATCTGCTCGATCAGATCGGCGGTCGGCTCGCCCCACAGCGGGAAGATCGGCTCGATGCCGGTGCCGCGCATGCGGTCCTCGCGGTATCGGCGGATGTCCTCTAGGTAAAGGTCACCGAACGCCACCTGCTCGACCCCGTCGGCCTTTGCGCCATCGAGCGCCCTACCCATCGCCTCGTCGTACTGGTCGTTGGTGCATCCGATTGCGATGGGCACCTCGGTGAGGGGAAGGTTGACTGCCGCTGCTTGCTCGGCGAGGAGTTGGCGGCGCACCGCGTGCATCGCGACCCGCTGGTGTGTCTCGTTCACCGTCGTGAGCAGGCCGACGACGTCGACCTCGGAACGCTGGCGCAGCACGTGGAGGCTCCACGCGCTGTCCTTGCCGCTGCTCCAACACAATAGCACCTTCCTTGGGCCCCTCGGCATCCGCAGAAGCTAGATGGCGAAGGGATCGGGAACAACTCTGGTGCTGCGCCCATCGCCCGACCACGGGCGCGAAGGCTGCGGAGCGTTGGCTTGGTCGGGTTGACCGATTGGCGTCGATCCGCGTTCGTCGCGAGACGAGCCGGGCGTGGGCTGGCCAGTTCCGTCCAACAGAAGTACAAGGCCGCCGGTGCCGCGAAGAACAGGTGACCCCACGCCCGCGCCGAGTTCCTGGACGCGCTCGCCTGGGGCCGGTCGACCGGGGGTCTTCTCTGCGGTCGTCGTCGCTCTGGTGTGCGCCGGCGCGATCCGACTTGGGTTCCACAATCGACACTTTCTTGCCGACCACTCGATGAACCTCGTCTGGATCGTCGGCAGCGCGCTCGCGGGTCTTTCGGTGTTCGGCTTGAACGGTATGGGCGTCCGACTCCGGGCAGCTGCCCCGTGGCTCGGCTACGGCATCGTCGCGGCGTACTTCGGATTGGCGGTCGAGGGTGGCTTGAACGGCGCACTGATGCGGCACTTCGGACGCGCACCGGGGGTCGTCGGGTACGCACTCGTCGGTATCGGCGCTGCCTTCTCACAGACCTTCGGCAAGTGGCTCGTGCTGCGCTTCGTAGAGAGGTTGGGCGGACTGCGGTCCTCGTCGCGGGTGATGGTCGTGGGTCTGGCGGTCGGTCTCGGGTTCGGGCTGGCAGAGGTCGTGATCCTCGGTGAGGGCCGGATCGCCCGGCACGTCGGCATCGTGGGGTTTCCGTGGGCTGCGATCTGGGAAAACGCCGCGGCGGTCGGGCTGCACATGTTCTCGGGCGCCATCCTCGCGATTGGAATCTACGAACGCCGCTGGCTACCGCTCGCCGTCGTGCTGGCAGTTTGCGCCGTCGACGAAACGATGGCCGGCGTATTCTCGGGCGGCGGGATTGCCATGCCCGTCGCCGGGGTGTTCTTGACGTTGCTGACCGCAGGGCTCTGGCTTTACTGTCGGCGGCTCTGGCGGAAGCCGGCATACATTCCAGGGCATTTGCGCTGACCGGCGGCACCGCTTTGGAGTTCCCACCACAGTAGGGAGCCAGTGGGTGTCTACGACGTCGGACCGATCATGTGCGTCGAATCGGGCGGCGGCCACTCTGTGGTTGCGTGTCGGCGGCGGGGTTGGTTCGCAGGCGCAACCGCTCGCGGTCTTCGGTGCTCGACGCGCGGAGCGTGCTTCGGTAGCCAAAGGTCTCCGAAATGAGGAGGTCTTACTGATGGGCGGTCCGTTGCATGGTGTGCGGGTGATCGAACTCGCGGGGCTCGGGGCGTTGCCGTTCGCGTCTCTCAAGCTCGCCGACATGGGCGCGGAGGTGATTCGCGTGGATCGGCTTTCCGATGTGCCCGCGAACCCCGAGCCACAGCCTCATAACTTCTGGGAGCGCGGACGGCGCTCCGTCGCGGTGGATTTGAAGCTCCCGAGCGGGATCGAAACGGTACTGCGGTTGGTCGACCGGGCAGACGTGTTTCTCGAATCCTTCCGTCCAGGGGTGGTGGAGCGACTGGGAGTCGGGCCGGATCAGGTCTTGGGCCGTAACGAACGTATCGTTTACGGCCGCCTCACGGGGTGGGGGCAGAAGGGCCCGCTCTCTCACTCGGCGGGGCATTCCCTCAATTACGAAGCGATCACCGGTGTCATTCGGGCCATCGGTCCGCGCGGAGGCCCTCCTGTTCCCCTGCTGAATGTCCTCGGCGACTTCGCGGGTGGGGGCCTCCAACTCGCGTACGGCGTGGTCTGCGCACTGCTGGAGGCCAAGATGTCAGGCAAGGGCCAGGTGATCGATGCCGCCATGGTCGATGGGGTCATGTCGCTCGCCGCTCCGTTCTACGCGATGCACGACTCGGGCATGCATACCGACACGTTGGGCGAGAATCTCTTCGACGGAGGGGCGCCATTCTACAATGTGTACGAAACGAAGGACGGAAAGTACGTGTCGGTTGCGCCGATCGAGGCGCACTTCTGGGCGCTCTTCCTCGACAAGCTAGGTCTCGACCCCGCAGAGCTCCCAGACCAGTACGATCAGACCCGTTGGCCAGAGGTCCGCGAGAAAATCGCTGCCGTTCTGAAGGGGCGAACACGTGACGAATGGTGCGCTGCGTTGGAGGGCACGGACGCCTGCTTTGCGCCGGTGCTGAGCTTCTCGGAGGCCCGCGAATACGCGCATCACAGGGCGCGCGGGGTCTTCCTCGAGGGCGCCGCGATGCCGGAGATGGTGGCGACGCCACTGCTCAGTCGCACTCCGGGGGAGCCCGCGACGTCGGCGGCTTGGGTTGGGGCAGACACCGACGCCGTGCTGAGCGAGAGTGGCTTCGCGCCGGGCGAGATTGTATCGCTGCGAGCCGAGAAGGCGATCGCCTGACGCGCTGCTCAATTTTGCGGTGGAAGTGGTGCGAGTCCGCGGGTGACACGAGCCTTTGACGATTCACATCAAAAAGTAGGTGTGAACGAGCCTTGACCGCTCGTCATCATAGCGACTACTATGAAATTAGCCCCTGTCAAGCACAAATGCGAAACGATGCGACGGCCACTCCGGCCCGCCGCCCGGCCGAATTGCGCTCTGAGCGTAGCCGAGCGTCGAGACGCCGAGTCATCGATGCCACCATTGCGTGCATCGCGGAGGACGGTTTCGCCCGTGCCTCGACCACTCGCATCGCGAAGCGGGCCGGCGTCACGTGGGGGGTTCTCCAGCACCAGTTCGGCGATAAGGCCTCGATGCTGGAGGCCGTCGTGGACCGCGTTCTCGCTGCAGGTGCCGTCATGGCGGACGAGAAAAGGCCCCCCGGACGCACCGTGGAGGACCGCGTGGTCGCGCTCGAGCGCATCCTGTGGCGCGGATTTCAGACACCCACCTACCGCGCGCTGCTCGAGATTCAGCTCGATTCCGAGCACGGCGATCTGAATGCCGACCTGGCGGAGCGCGCGGCAAGGGGGCTTACGAAATCGCGCGAGGAAATCTCCCGCCGGTGGTTCGAGGAACTGGGAGTTCCTCGGCGCCAGAGCCGAGCGGCCCTCGGCGTAATGGTTGGAGGGTTGCGCGGTTTCGCACTAGAGGTCATTACGAGCCGTCGCGCTGGGCGGTTCGACAAGGAACGGAAACTGATCGTCGCGGCGGTAATCCGCGCGCTCGGCGAAGGCGATGGATCCGATCGCAAACGAAAGGGAACTCGATGAGGTTAGTGAGACGGACGGACACGGGCGGTAGCTCGTCGCGGTGGCGTTTGGGACGCACCGTGCTGGCGATCGCCGTGTGCGGCGCGGTTGGTTGGAGCGCCGCAGTGCACGCGCAAACGGTCAAGGATGCGATCGGAGCCAGCGAGGGGACGAACAAGGAATCCCAGGCCTCGCAAAAAAAGATCGACAAGATCAGCGACGACACCGATGCGCTGGCGGCCGAGTACCGGGCTGCGATCCAGGAGATCAAAGCGCTCGAGGGCTACAACAAACAACTCGCGGGCCTGATCGTCTCACAGGGCCAGGAGATGGATTCTCTACGGCATCAGATCGACAACGTCACGGTCGTCGGCCGGCAGGTCATGCCTCTGATGACCCGAATGCTCGCTGCGCTCGAGCAGTTCGTTGCTCTCGACGTGCCCTTCCTTCCCGAGGAGCGTGCCGAGCGAGTCAAGAAGCTGAACGAGATGATGAGTCGTGCCGATGTCACGATCTCTGAGAAGTACCGCCGGATTCTCGAGGCCTATCAGGTCGAGAACGAGTACGGCCGCACCATCGAGGCGTACCGCGGTCCGGTCTCCGTGGACGGCAAGGAAATCTCCGTCGACTTCTTGCGGATCGGCCGGCTCGCTCTGCTCTATCAGACCCTCGACGCGCAGGAGTCTGGAATGTGGGACAACGAGGCCAATGCCTGGGTCCCGCTCGATGATGAGTATCGAAACGCCATTCAGGCGGGTCTTCGCATGGCCCGCAAGCAGTCGGCTCCCGACCTGATCACGGTCCCGATTCCCGCCGCTCAGGCCGCAGAGGTGAACGGATGAAACGCGCAATTTGCTTTGGATTGGCGAGCCTTCTGCTCGTAGGAACTGGATGGGTCGCAGGGGCGCAGGAGCCCAAGGCCAAGAGCCTCGACCAACTTTTGAAACAGGTACGCGGACAGCGGGCCAAGGAGCGGGCGGCGAACGCGGCCCGCGAGTCGGAGTTCCGTCAGAAGAAGGCGCAGCAGCAAGCGCTTCTGGCAGACGCGCGGGTGAAGCGTGACGCCGCGGTCGCGAAGAGCGAAGAGCTCGAGGCCGTCTTCGAGCAGAACGAGAATGAGATTCCGGAGCTGCAGGAGACCCTGCGCAACCGTCTCGGCACGCTGGGTGAGTTGTTCGGTGTGGTGCGTCAGGTCGCGGGCGACACGCGCGGCTTCCTCGAAAGTTCGCTCGTGAGCGCGCAGCTTCCCGGCCGGGCCGACGGTCTCGACAAGCTTGCCGAGAGCAAGGAGCTTCCGACGGTCGAGGAGCTCGAAGAGCTCTGGTTCACGCTGCAGGAAGAGATGACCGAGTCGGGCAAGGTTTCCCGATTCCCGTCTTTGGTCGTGTCGGTGGACGGGGACGAGGTGCAGGCTGAGGTTCTACGCGTTGGTCCGTTCAACGTCGTGTCCGACGGACGCTACCTTCAATACCTTCCGGAGACCGGCAAACTCACCGAGTTGGCGCGCCAGCCCGCTGGTCGCCACCTCGATTCGGTCGCGAGGTTCGAAGGGACGCAGAGCGGCATCGGTGGCTTCTCGCTCGATCCCTCGCGCGGAACGATCCTCTCGCTCCTGATCCGGACACCGAGCTTCACCGAGCGACTCCAGCAGGGTGGTCTCGTGGGTTACGTGATCATCGGTCTCGGCATCGTCGGCCTTGCGCTGGTGGCCGAGCGCCTCATGTCGTTGGGGATCGTCGGGCGCAAGATCAAGGCGCAGATCGGCCAGGAGAAGGCAGATCCGGGCAACCCGCTCGGGCGTATTCTCGCTGTGTACCAGGCGAATCCAAAAGTCGATGTCGAGACCTTGGAACTCAAACTCGACGAGGCGATCCTGAAGGAGACGCCCGCCCTGGAGCGCGGCAACGTCATGATCAAGGTTCTCTCTGCGGTGGCGCCGCTTCTCGGGCTCCTGGGTACGGTCACGGGTATGATCGCGACCTTCCAGGCGATCACCTTGTTCGGCACCGGGGATCCCAAGCTGATGGCCGGGGGTATCTCGACGGCACTCGTCACTACGGTGCTTGGTCTGGTCATGGCCATCCCGCTGCTGCTTTTGCACAGCGTCGTCGCGGGCCGAAGCAAGTCGCTGATTCAGGTTCTCGAGCAACAGAGCGCGGGCGTCGTCGCCACGCACGCAGAGCGCCTCCACAGCGGGGGCGCGTGAGCCCGTGCGACAGCTGGCTGATCTCTGGGTAGCCAACCAGGACTTCCTCGAAATGGGGGGAGACGTTCTGGTGGCGATCTTGCTCGCTACGTTCCTGATGTGGCTGCTGATCCTCGAGCGGTACTGGTACTTTCGCACGGCACACGTGAAGAAAGTCGAGGGAGTGCTCGAGACGTGGAAGCAGCGCTCGGAGCACCATTCCTGGCACGCACACCAGATTCGCCAATCGCTGATCTCTCGGGTGTCGATCGATGCGAATCGGAATGTTCCGATGATCGCTACCTTGGTCGCTCTGTGTCCCCTGTTGGGGTTGCTCGGCACGGTGACGGGCATGATCGAGGTCTTCGACGTCATGGCGGACGCTGGGAGCGGCAACCCACGGGCAATGGCTTCAGGGGTTTCCAAAGCGACCGTCCCCACGATGGCGGGCATGGTCGCGGCGATCTCCGGCTACATCCCGAGCGTCGCGCTCGAGCGACGCGTGCAGTCGGAGGTCGAGCACGTCTCCGACCAGCTTTCGCCCGAGGAAGTAACGACATGAGAAAACAAAGAATACGGCACGACGAAGAGACCGAAGTGAACATGACGCCGATGCTCGACGTCGTGTTCATCATGCTGATCTTCTTCATCGTCACGGCGTCGTTCGTGAAGGAGTCGGGAGTCGAGGTAAATCGGCAGCAGGCTGCGACGGCCGAGCCGAAGGAGTCGGCGAATCTATTCATTGCGATCACCGACAACGGTCAGATCTGGATGGATAAACGCGTCATCGACGTGCGTGCCGTCCGAGCCAATATCGAGCGACTCCACGCGGAAAACCCGCAGGGCGCGGTCGTCATTCAGGCGGACAAGGACTCGAAGAACGGGCTCCTCGTCCAGGTTCTCGATGCGGCGAAGGCGGCGGGTGTGCAGAACGTCTCGCTGGCCGCGGATCCGGGTGCGTAAATGATTCCGCGCTACGCCATATCGGCGACCCTCGCTCTGCTGGTCACATTCGGGCTCTTCACGATCATGCAGTCGTTGGTCGCGCGGGGTACCGGGGGGTTGAACGAGAAGAAGGACCGGACGGTCTTCGATTTCGTTCGCCTCGCTCGTGACGAGAAGACCGAGACCAAGAAGCGCGAGAAGCCCAAGCGCAAGATCCAGCAGCCGCAGTCCTCGATGCCGATGGCGATCGCCAAGTCATCGAGCCCGCTGAAGCAGGCAATCAAGATCCCGAACTCGACGTTCCGGCCGGAGCTGGCTCTCGCGGGAGGCCCGACGTTGGGAGCCGGCGGTGCCGATGCCGACGTCATGCCGCTGGTGCGCGTGAATCCGCGCTATCCACCGCGCGCTCAGGCGCGCGGGGTCGAGGGTTGGGTCTATTTGGAATTTACGATCACACCGCAGGGAACGACCTCGGACATCGTCGTGCTCGATTCGGATCCGAAGGGCTACTTCGAGCGTTCAGCGGTAAACGCGGTCAAGAAGTACAAGTACAAGCCGCGAGTCGAAGGAGGGAAGGCGATGTCACGTCCAGGCGTGCAGCTCGTGCTTTCCTTCGACATTCAAGAGTGAGCGGAGAAGCGGGACGATGAAACACATCTTGCCGAGCAGATGGAGCCAGCTTGTCGTGCTCCTGTTTGCCGCCGCCCTGGCCTTTGGTGCCGGGGACGCGATGGCGCAGGGACGAGAGAAGCCCAAGCCGCAGACCAAGAAGGTCAAGGCGGTAGGAAAGTGGGCTTATAAGCGTTTGAACGAGGCGCACGAGGCATTGGCGGAGGAGAAGTACACGCCCGCCCTCGAGGCGTTGGGCGAGATGAAGGCCAACTCGAAGTTGAACGAGCACGAGCAGGCTCTCATGTGGCAGACCTTCGGCTACGTGTACTCGGCGCAAGGCAAGTACTCTCAGTCGATCACTGCCTTCGAGAAGTGCCTGGCGCTCGGGGGGCTACCCGACGTCGCGCAGCTCAATACGATGTACAATTTGGCTCAGCTGTACGTGGTTCGGGAGAATTACAAGAAGGCGGCCGAGACGTTCCAGAAGTGGTTCAAGGTCGCGGTCAATCCGCCGGCTGAGGCACACTACATGTACGCGATTCCGCTTCTGCAACTCGGGCGCAAGAACGAGGCGCTCCAGCAGGCGGAGGCCGCGCTCCAGAAGGCGAAGTCGCCCAGGGAGCCGTGGCTTCAGCTGGCCCTCTCTCTGTATTTCGAGAAGAAGCGCTACAAGGACGCCGCGCGGACCCTCGAGATCCTCGTGACGCGCTTTCCGAAGAAGCAGTACTGGATGCAGCTCTCCGCTGTGTATTCGGAGATGGGCCAGCACAAGAGGGCGCTTGGTGCGCTCGAGATGGCGTACCTCCAGGGTCTCCTCGTCGAGGATCGGGAGCTGACGAACCTCGCGCAACTCTACATGTACAACGAGGTGCCCTACAAAGCGGCCCGTGTCCTCGAGAAGGGGATGGCCGATGGGAAGGTGAAGGCGAGTGCCCAGACCTGGGAGCTTCTCGCGAATGCGTGGCTCAACGCCCGCGAGCGTGAGAAGGCGATCCGACCACTCGAGAGGGCGGCATCGGCATCGTCCAAGGGGCAGCTCTACCTCCGTCTTGCGCAGGTTCAGATCGACCGCGAGCAGTGGGGGGACGCACGGGTTTCCCTCTCGCAGGCGCTCGCCAAGGGGGGATTGCCCGACCGTGGCGCCGCGCAGTTCTTGCTTGGAATCGCCGCCGTATCCGACGCCCAGTGGGAGCAAGCGCGTGAGGCGTTCGAGGCCTCGTCCGAGTATGAGGACCGCAAGGCCGCGTCTCGCGAGTGGCTCGCCCACATCCAGCAGGAGCAAGAAGCCGAGGAGCAGGAGGCGGCAGAGCTTGCCGCCGAGGCGGAGGCCGCAGCAGCAGCCGAGGGCGGTGACGCCGGTGTGACGGAGGTCATCGAGGGAAGCGCCGAGGAAGAGGACGCACCCGGTGGCGGTAGCGCATCGACGACCCCGGAGGAGGGTGTTGCGGCCGCGGGCTGAGCGCGGGCTCACGCTTGCATGCGCGTTGCTCCTTCTGAGCGGTTGCGCAGCGCGCCGAAGCGATGATCCTGCGACCACGGGCGACCAGCCGCCCAGCGGTCAGCCCACGCCTACTGGCAAGTGCATCTTCCTCGACACGATCAACGACTGGAAAGCGGTCGACCCCTACCACCTCCTGGTGCGTACGCGCGCGACCGGATGGCAGTGGGAGGTCACGCTGGACCGACGTTGCTCGGAGATTCTCTACGCCAGCGCGCTCGCCTGGGATACCCCCGACGGACGGGTCTGTGACTACCGGGCGGACGCCATCACGGTGCCTCGAACCCGCTGTTCGATCGGCTCGATCGAGGCGTATGTCGCGCCGCCGGAGGTGACGAAGCCGCCCCCATCCGCCGGCGGTTGGTGACAGGTAGGCCGCCGGCTAGACTACACCCATGAGCTTGTTCTCCAGAGCCCCACGGATGCCGGAACCCGAGGAGGCCCTCCCGGGCCGGGATGAGGCGCTGTCCGTCCCGCATCGGCACTTCGTCCTGGATGCGACGTTGGTAGAGCCGTTCCCCGAGGGGTATTCGCTCGCTCTGTTCGGGCTCGGCTGTTTCTGGGGCGCTGAGCGGAAGTTCTGGGAAGCGGCGGGGGTTCACTCGACCATGGTCGGGTACGCCGGCGGCATGACGCCGAACCCGACGTACCAAGAAGTCTGTTCCGGTCATACGGGACACAACGAGGTCGTGCGGCTTTCGTTCGATCCGGCAGCAACCTCGTATCCGGCACTGCTGCGCGTCTTCTGGGAAAGCCACGACCCGACGCAAGGCATGCAGCAGGGAAACGATGTCGGTACGCAGTATCGCTCGGGCATCTACGTCTACTCGGCCGAGCAGCGTCAGCAGGCCGAGGCCTCGCGCGATGCATTTCAAGCGGGTCTCACCGAGCGTGGGTTCGGCCCGATCACGACCGAGATCGTCGAGGTGCCCACGTTTTACTATGCCGAGGACTATCATCAGCAGTACCTGGCGAAGAATCCGGGTGGCTACTGCGGCCTCGGTGGCACGGGCGTTTCGCTGGCGTGAAGATCGTATTGGCGTCGGCTTCTCCCCGCCGTCGCGAGATTCTGTCCCGCATCGCGTATCCCTTCGACGTGCGTCCCGCGGACCTCGACGAGTCGCGGATGGAGAACGAACCGCCTCGTCAGTACGTGGCGCGACTCGCCGCGCAGAAGGCCAGTGCGGTAGCAGCGACGGAGCCCGACGCGCTCGTCCTCGGGTCGGACACCGCGGTAGTGCTCGGCAGTCGAATTCTGGGCAAGCCCGCAGATTCGGACGACGCGAAGCGGATGCTGGCAAGCCTGTCGGGCGAGCGGCACCAGGTGATGTCTGGCGTCGCGATCGCTCGGGGCGACAAGGTCTTGCAGCGATTCGTTACCGTCACCGATGTCGACTTCCGTCGACTGAGCGATGACGAGATCTCTCGGTACGTCGCGACGGGAGAACCCCTCGACAAAGCGGGCGCGTACGCCGTGCAAGGAGGAGCCGGTCGCTTCATTCGCGCCGTCGACGGCTCGGTGACGGGCGTCATTGGATTGCCGTTCGAAGAAACGCGAGACGCGTTGTATGCGCTCGGTGCGCCGAGAGAGGTCGGGCCGCTGGCGCCCGACGCCGTCGCGCTTCGCTTCCGGTCGGTTCGTGGCGAGATCGCCGCGCGGGCAGTGGCGAGCGGCCGGCCCGCCGAGAGCGTGCGGCTGCTCACGGTCACGAAGGGCCACCCAGTGGAGATGATGGCGGCGGCGATCGCCGCCGGTGCGCGTGATCTCGGCGAGAACTACGTGCAAGAAGCACGCGCCAAGCGCGACGCGTTGGGGGACGGCGGCGCGCGCTGGCACCTGATCGGCCCCTTGCAGCGAAACAAGGCCGGCGTCGCCGCGGGCCTGTTCGACGTCGTCCACACGATTGACCGGCTGGAAACCGCGCAGGCGCTCGCACGGAGACGGTCGGATGTGGCTCGCGACCTCGATGCCCTCCTCCAGGTCAACGTCGCACGCGACCCGGCCAAGTCGGGTGTGTCGCCCGACGAGGTTCCGGAGCTACTCGCGCATGTGTCTGGGCTCGACGGCATCGCGGTCGCTGGACTCATGACGATCGGTCCGGCGCAAGGCGACGCTTCGGGAGCGTTCGCCGAGTTGCGCGCGCTTCGGGACCAGCTTCGCGGCGACGGTTACGATTCCCTCGTCGAGTTGTCGATGGGCATGAGCGGAGACTATGATGTGGCGATTGAGCAGGGTGCGACCCTGGTTCGGTTGGGGACGGCGATCTTGGGCCCTCGACTTTCCCGGCAGGAGGCGCAGCAAGGATGAGGACAATCGGATTCGTAGGGGCGGGCAACATGGCTCGGGCGTTGGGCGGCGGCATCGCCAAGCAGGGCGGGTCCGAACCGGTGTCGTTGCTGGCGACCGACCCGATTCCGGGCGCGCTGAACGACTTCTGTTCAGCCACCGGTGGGCGAGGCGTCGCGAACATCGCATCGCTCCTGTCCGAGGTGGACGTCGTAGTGCTGGCCGTGAAGCCCCAGGTTCTCGAGAGCGTTCTGGATGCGATGAAGCCGCACCTGGCACCTCGACACGTGGTGATCTCGATCGTCGCGGGAGCGACGCTGCGGGGAATCTCGAACGGTGCCGGTGACGCCGTACGTCTCGTGCGTGCCATGCCGAACACTCCGGCGCTGGTGGGCCACGGGATCACGGTGCTGGTCGGCGGTCCGCACGCGACCGCGGACGATCTGCGCCTCGCCGAAGAGCTCTTCGCGGCCGTCGGTCGTGCGGTCGTCGTCGACGATGAAGGCTTGCTTGACGCCGTGACGGCCGTCAGCGGCAGTGGGCCTGGCTTTCTATTCGCGTACGCCGAAGCGATGTTGCAGGCGGCGAGCGCAGTGGGATTGCCGGACGACCTGGCGGTGACTCTCGTTCAGCAGACGATCCTCGGCTCCGCCATCCTGTGGCAGGAGTCGAGTGAGGCGGTCGATGTCCTTCGCCAGCGGGTGACATCGCCCGGGGGCACGACGCAGGCAGGACTCGAAGCGCTCGACGCGCACGGGCTTGCCGGTACACTGCGAGCAGCCATCGAGTCGGCCACGCGCCGATCCAAAGAGCTATCCGCAGCCTGAGTGGGCGGGGGAGGCGTAAGAGAGCAGATGATCATCCTGAGCAACTTCCTCATGGCGGTAGCCATGGTCCTGGACACGGTCCTGAACCTCTAC
>JAJCZO010000179.1 GCA_029262355.1 Deltaproteobacteria bacterium | reverse complement strand
TGGACGATCTTGGCGACCTCGTAGAGCTGCGCCAAGCTGAAGCCCTCGCCGGTGAGCGCGGCGCTCACCACGGTGACGTCGCCGAAGTCGTCGTTCACGAACGGGCCGATCACCCCGTCGGGCAACTCGGGGGCAGCGTCGATGACCTTGTTGCGGACGTCCTGCCAGATAATGTCGAGGTCGTCTTCCTCGTAGGCATCCAGAACCTTGATGCGCACTTCGGAGCGGCCGGGACGCGACCAGGAGTAGATGTAGTCGCGCTCGGGAATGCGGGCGAGAGCCTTCTCGATGGGCCGCGTGACGAGGAGCTCGATGTCGTCCGCGTCCATGCCGGGGAGGAAGGTCACCACCACGGCGTCGCGCACGGTGATCGGTGGGTCCTCCTGGCTCGGAAAGTCATCGAGCACCGACACACTGGTCAAGGCCAGCGCGGCCACGATGATCAGGATCAGCGGCTGGTTGCGAAGGGCGAAGCCGGTCAGATTCATCGCGCGTGCCGAACCATTCGCTCATCCATTAGCGTCACCGTCTGACCGTCGCTCAGGAACGGGACGCCGGCGGTGGCGATGATGTCGTCTTCGGTCAGGCCCTCTAGCACGGCGATGTCGTTGTCACGCACGCCCCCGGGTCGGATCCGCCGCCTCTTCACGGTGGAGGTGCCGGGATCGAATATGAAGACCGAGAACTGGTCGTCCGCCTCGGCCAGGGCCGCCGCGATCGGGATCAGGAACCCGTCGACCGCGCCGAGGCCCGGGTCGTCGCTCGGCACCGAGAAGGTGACCTCGGCGGTCATGCCGGGCCGCAGTCCCTCCGGCGTTTCGACCAGGTCCGCGCGCACGGGGAACGCGTTGCCGGTGCGTGCGCGCGTGCCCACCTCCGAGACCACGGCTTTATGGCTCGTGCCGTCGGTATCGACCTGCTGCGCCCCGATGGACGGGAAGCCGACGGATACCTCGTCGCCCTGCAGCACGCGCGCGATCA
Organism: Deltaproteobacteria bacterium; assembly: GCA_029262355.1. Classification (GTDB taxonomy): domain Bacteria; phylum Desulfobacterota; class Binatia; order UBA12015; family UBA12015; genus VGTG01. The sequence goes on along the minus strand of JAJCZO010000179.1, from coordinate 4,568 downwards.
GCGTCTCGGGCATCTGGACCTCGACGCGGAGACCGGCCTCGCCGCTGTCCATCTCGAAGACGACCTGGCCGCTCGCGAGCTTCATGGCCAGCTCGATCTCGCGGACCGAGATGGCCCCGGCGAAGGGCGCCCGCAGCTGCGAGCGCCGCAGGTCGCGGCGCGCCAGGGTCAGGCGGGCCTCGGCGGCGTCCACCTGGCTGTCGCGCGAGCCGCGCCGGGCGCGGGCGCGGTCGTAATCCTGGCGGCTGATCACCTCGGCCGCCCAGAGGTCCTCCGCCCGCGCGAAGTCGGCCCGCGCCGACTCGCGGCGCGCCTTGGCCTCGGCCAGCTCGGCCTCGTTGTCGCGAACGGTCAGCTCGAAGGGCTCCGGATCGAGACGTGCGAGCACCTGATCCCGCTGGACCTTGTCACCGAGCGCGACGTCCACGGTCTCGACGATGCCGCCCACCTCGAAGGCCAGCCGGGTGTCCGAGACGGCTGTGACGATGCCCGAGATGACTCGGCGCTGCGCCACGTCCTCGCTCGACACCCGCTGCCATTGGATCGCGCGCGGCGGCAGCTCTGGCGGCGCTGCGTCCCGGGCGCAAGCCGTAAACAGGGCCACGAGCAGGCCCGATGACCAGAGACGACGGAACTCTCGGCGAACGCGGATCGGCGGCATCCGCCTCTCCTATCCCCTTCAGAATGGGATGACTAGGCGCCGTCCAGCGGTTAGCCGGCACCGAGCGGCAATGGGGCACACGGTTGTCATCATCGGGATCGCTCGGCAGTCGAGATGTCTGGCATCGCCTCGTGAAGAGGCCGGGTCAGGGACACCCGGTCGCATGGAAAATTCGGTTCATGGCGGTCGCGACCCGACAGCCGGGACGTGTTTCCCGGGCATCCGTGGGTCCAGCCATTCGCGCGTCCATACCTCACCAGCGCGTTGTCCGGAGTCACGGCAGGGGCGTCAGGGTCATCCCGCAACCTTCGCCCGTGAGCCCCACGCAGCCAAACGCACCGACGCCCGGAACTCCCTCGCTGCAACTGAAGGTCAACTCCGCGAAGTCCCCGAGCGGAATCGGCACCGAGGCGTTGATCGCGAACGCATTGACGCTTCCACCGCCGGCATCCTCGACCATCGTTGTCTCGGCGGACACGAGCACGACGCCGTCGATCAACTGGATCGACGGCGGGTGAGACACCTCGAAGCCGGCAATCCTGGGAACCAGACCAGAGGTGAGCAACGCCAGATCGAGACGCAGACACGCATTGAGATTCGGCGTCGGAGAAGGTGTCGGCGTCGGGCTCGGGCTGGGGGGGGGGGTTGGCGTGGGCGCGGGTGTCGGATCCGGACTGGGCGTGGGCACGGGGGTGGGGGTGGGCACTGGCTGCGGAGTCGGAGTGGGCAACGACGCAGGTGGGCAGGAAGCAGGAGCGGGTGCTTTCTTGCCCTTGAACTTCCTGCCGTCGCTTCCATCGCTCCCGGGATCCGGCGCGACCTCGGAGCAATACTGACGTCCTCGAACCTCAAGCACGGCACTCACGGCTCCCTCGCTCACGCCCGGCACCAGGTCGTAGAGGAAATCTGTCGTGTCGCCACTCCCCTTGCAGCTGACCTTGAGACTCTTCGTGCCGACGATCTTGACCGCGTTGCACGGACCGTCCCCCAGCTTCGGATCGGAGTACCTGTACCCACGCTTGGGCACCGACTTCACCTTGGCACCACCGGTCGCCGTCCAGTTCTGACACGGAAGCGGAATCAACCCGGTGTCTTGACCCGACGTCGAGCTGAAAAACCGAACCCCCGCCTTCACCGTACCCGCGGGGTCGCCATTGCAACGGGGATCTCCGAGCGACCCTCGAAGCGGCGACACGATCTCCGGGCCGGCCACCTTCCATTTCCCTTTGTTCTTCTCGCGGTCCTCGGGAACCTTGTTGTTCAAGACGAGGGCCCTCGTCCCGACGGGAGTCGCTACCTGCTCCGGCGGAACGGCTTGGAACCTCTGGACGAGAATCGTCGAACCTTCACTCCAAGTGACGACGGGGTTGCCCACGCCGTCGAGGGCCACCGACGGTCCGTCCCCACTGCTGGACACGAGGAAAGCGCCATCCAACGCGGCGCCCGTGTCGTCGAATGTCTGACCCCAAAGACCGCTGGCCTCGCTCCAAACCACGGCGAAACCCGCCTCGGACGCAGCCACGTCGTTCGACCCGCCTGCAGGCGCAACCGGAATCTCGACGCCCACCGGGACGCCGAGCGCATCAACCAGCCTCCCGACGATCCCCGATCCAAATTGAAACCACGTCACCAGCGACAACCCGCCCGGGACCGACGCGACGTGCGGATCGAAGCCATCGTCATCGGAGTTCACCTGAACCTCGCCGGCGATCTTCTTGCCGGCCTTCGTAAAGCGCTGCAGTCGGATCGAAGCGTCGCTGAAGGAGTACTCGTCCTCGCCTCGCCACACGACTGTGAACTCCGCATTCCCGTCGGCAGCAACGTCGAGTTGACCCCCATCGCCCTGGTAGCCGTCACTGATCGTGTTCGCGAGAAACACGGGTCCAGTCGTCTGCCCTGAGGACACGAGACGTCGACCAAACGTACCTTCCCCACTGCCGGCGTACCCACTCGGGTTCGGCCCACCCTGATTGAAGTCGTAACCCTCGAAGACCACGACGAAAGAGCCATCCCCCGCCGCCGCAACCTCCGGATTGATCGCCTCCTGGTGATCGAAGTCGCCGGAGTCGACCACTTCGAAGGCGGGGCCGACGTCGAAGGCGACGCCAAAGCGTCGCGAGAAGAGACACTCCCCGAGGCACGTACCGCCCTCGGCGTTGTAGACGACCATGAAATTGCCACCGTCGTCTGCCGATACGCTCTGGCTGTTGTCGATGTCGCCGCCGACGTTGAACCCATGCTCATCCAAGCTGAGCCGAAGATCGTCGCCGGCCGGCTGCCCGGTCGCGTAAAATCGCCGTCCGCGGATCTCGTCGCCACCTTCCCATACGACCATGAAGTTACCGGCCGGGTCGCTCGCGATCTGGGGATCCTCGCCTCCCGGCCCCGTGTTCACCTGAATCGGAGGCCCGAGGGGTACCGGCGCTGCGACGACCACCACCGGCAGCCCACCGAGGCACGCAAGGAGGCACGACAAGAGAGGACCGAAAGAGAGCGAGTGCATGAGCAACAAGGTAGCGCATCGGGAATTCGGCGAGGAAGAGTGCAGTGCACCCATGCCCCTCAACCGACACCTGAAACGCGGCCAAGGGTCGACACGCGATCCCGAGAAGACGGGTGTTCCCGCCTGCGAAGAGCGGGTTCAAGTCTCGCTCCTCGCATTTCGGAAACCCGCTCTCGGCGCGGACTTTCTCGCTTCCGGACTTCTCAGGGCCCAGCTGGAGATCAGGTCACACGGCTGGCCCACAGCACTCGCTCCGGGTAGGTTCTGTCCGCCATGTCCCGACGCAAAGGAAGCTGCCTGTGCGGCGCGCTCACCTATGAAGTCGATGGGGAGTTCGACGGCGTGTGGCTGTGCCATTGCTCCAATTGCCGGAAAACCAGCGGGGGTACCGGGAACTCGATCCTCATCGTCAAGCGAGAGCGCTTTCGCTGGCTGACCGGTCAGAATCATCGCGTCACCTACACCTTGCGCCCAACCTACTCGATCACGCGCTGCAAGACCTGCGGCACTCCGCTTCCGGCCGAGGAGGACGAGACCAACATCTATCTGACCGCCGGGACGCTCGACGACCCGATCGGGGTCGGGATCAGGACGCACATCTTCCACGGCTCCCGGCCAGATTGGGATCACGACATGGAGGGAGTGCGCTATCTCAACGAACGGTCGTAGCCTCGCAACTCCGGCTCGAGAACGGACGCTGGCTGTCTTCCGAATCGATCACCTTGTACCTGTCGGATTGGGTCGACTGAGGCATTCTCAGCGCAGCGAGCGGATGAAGTCGCCGACCGCTGCGACGCCCGAGTCTTCCATGACGCGGATGCTTTGGGTGCCGACGACGGCGATGTCGGCGCGCTCGGCGAGGAACGTCACGTCGGCGGCGTCCTTGACGCCGAACCCCACCGCGAGCGGCAGGTCTGTGGCTGCGCGGCAGCGCTGAAGGTAGGCGTCGATCTCCGCCGAAAAGGCGGTGCTGCTTCCGGTGACACCCTTGCGCGCCACGCAGTAGATGAAGCCGCGGGAGACCTTCGCGATATCGGCGAGCCGCTCGTCGCTCGTACTGGGCGAGTAGATGAAGATCGGCGCAAGCTCGCGGGCGGCCATCGCTTCCAGGTACTGCGCGCCTTCCTCCGGTGGCAGATCCGGGACGATGGCGCCGCGAAGCCCGCCGCGCCGCATGCGCTCGGCAAAGTCCGCCACGCCCCGCCTGTAGAGCACGTTGTAATAGGTCATCAACAGAAACGGGATGTCGAAGCGGGCGGTGACCGCCTCACCGAGCTCGAGACACCGATCGACCGTGGAGCCGCCTGCGAGCGCCTGTTGGTTCGCCCGCAGGATGACCGGGCCGTCTGCGATGGGCTCGGAGAAGGGGATCTGAAGCTCCATCAGGTCGACCCCCGCTTCGAC
>JAJCZO010000178.1 GCA_029262355.1 Deltaproteobacteria bacterium | reverse complement strand
GGCCTCGCCCTGGCGACCGATGCGTGGCTGGTAGGCGTGCCCACCCTGGAGGCCTACGCGCGGACGGATGCAGCCCACGGCGGCCTGATCTTCGTGTGTCTCGATGCCCGCAAGGGGGAGGTCTACTCGGCCCTTTTCGTGGTGGAGGGTGCGGGCGAAGCGATTTCGGTTCGCCGGCTTCTGGACGATGCAGTCGCGAAACCGGACGTCGCGATCGCCCGGCTCGCCGGGCACCTCGGGAGCTGCGGTGCGATACCCCCGACGCTGCGCGTCGTGGGCGATGGGGGGGAGCGCTACCCCGCGGAGATCGTCGACGCGCTGGGGCGCGCCGGCCCTGTTGAGGTGGCGCCGTGTACGGCGTCCGGTCGCGGATTCGCGGTCGCGGAGCTCGGTGGAGCACGTTTTCGCGACCTCGGGCCGGCCGATACGGACTACCTTGCACCGACCTACCTGAGGGCGTCGGAGGCCGAACTCAAGCTTCGCGAGAGACGGTCGCGAGGCCCGGAATCTCATTGAAAATACAGCGGAACGGGCGTAATATTGGAGCCCGCACCATTACCCCGAGCCCCGAGCTCGGTCGGGAGAGACAATAGATGGAGAAGCAAGACGAGGAGTTGATAAAGTCCCTGGCGGAGAACGACTCCGAACTCCGAAAGTACTACCAGGAACACGTCGCGTTCGAGCGCGAAATCGGCGTGCTCAACAAGAAGCAGCATCTCTCGGTAGAAGAAGAGGTCGAGCGCAAGCGCCTCCAGAAGCTCAAGCTTGCCGGTAAAGATCGCATCATGGAGATCCTGGGCCGCCACAAGGACGACGGCGCCCTGGCCAACTGAGCCGCCCGCGGCGGCTCCCAAGGCAGCAGAGCTTTTCCATCGTTGGGGAGGCGGAGCCTCCTGAGGACGTGCAGGCTCGATTTGAGCCGAGCGAACCGCTAAACGCTCGCCCATGCGTCACATTATCTCCGTCCTCGTCGAGAACGAGTTCGGGGTGTTGGCGAAAGTCTCAGGCCTATTCAGTGGGCGCGGGTTCAACATCGAAAGCCTGTGCGTCGCGGAGACTGCCGACGCCACCGTCTCGCGTATCACTCTCGTAACGCGAGGGGACGACCGCGTCCTCCAGCAGGTCACCAAGCAGCTGAACAAGCTCGTCAACGTCATCAAGGTTGGCGATTTCAGCGACGCCACCAGCGTCGAGCGCGAGCTGGCCCTCATCAAGGTGAAGGCCGACCCGGCGACCCGCGGGGACGTGCTGAGCGTGATCAACATCTTCCGCGGGAAGGTGGTCGACGTGGCTGCTGGGTCCTATGTGGTCGAGGCGACCGGGAGCCAGGAGAAGATCGAAGCCTTCCTCCAGCTGCTCCAGCCGTTCGGGATCCTCGAGATCGTGCGCACGGGAATGGTGGCTTGCTACCGGGGCGAGCAGGTTCTGCGGGCCGCACCCGACCAAGAGCCCGACCTCGACATCGACGGCGAACACGAAGGACGGATCTCCCGCGAGGGAGAGGCAGATTTCATCTAGAAGCCTCTGCGGGCTTCACCGAAAGGAACACGCTCCATGGCACTGAACATCTACACCGATGCGGATGCGAAGACGGCTCTACTCTCCGGAAAGAAAGTCGCGGTTCTCGGTTACGGCAGCCAGGGCCACGCCCACGCGAACAACTTGAAGGACAGCGGCGCCGACGTATGCGTCGGGCTGCGCAAGACCAGCGCTTCGTGGCCGAAGGCCGAAGCGGCTGGCCTCGTCGTCAAAGAGACCGCCGACGCGGCTGCCTGGGGCGACATCGTCATGGTCCTCGTTCCCGACGAGCTCGGTCAGGAGACGTGGGAGAAGGAGATCGCGCCCCACATCAAGGCTGGCGAGTACCTCGCGTTCGGACACGGCTTCAATTTCCACTTCAAGAAGATCGTTCCGCCCGAGGATGTGAACGTGTTCATGGTCGCGCCCAAGGGCCCGGGGCATCTGGTGCGCAGCGAGTACGAGAAGGGCCGCGGCGTCCCCTGTCTGATCGCGGTCGGGCAGGATCCCGCGGGCGACGCGAAGGACATCGCACTGGCGTACGCGAGCATGATCGGTGGCGGTCGTGCGGCCATCATCGAGACGAGCTTCCGGGAAGAGACCGAGACCGACCTCTTCGGGGAGCAGAGCGTCCTGTGCGGCGGACTCACCGAGCTCATCCGCGCGGGTTACGAGACCCTGGTCGAGGCAGGCTACAACCCGGAGATGGCGTATTTCGAGTGCCTCCACGAGGTGAAGCTCATCGTCGACCTCATCTACGAGGGCGGCATCGCGAACATGCGCTACTCGATCTCGAACACGGCCGAGTATGGCGACATGACGCGCGGCAAGCGCATCATCGGACCAGAAGCACGCCAGGCGATGAAGGAGATTCTCGCCGAGATTCAATCGGGCAAGTTCGCCGACGAGTGGATGACCGAACACCAGTGCGGTCAGCCCCACTTTCGCGAGCTCCGTACCGAGGGCGAGCATCACCCGATCGAAGAGGTCGGCGCGAAGCTGCGCGGCCTGATGCCCTGGATGCAATCCCAGCGCATCGTCGACAAGTCGAAGAACTAGGGGAGGGCGCGCGTGGCTGGCGACGAGGGATTTCCGCTCGCGCCGGACGGCTATCGGCCCATCTCGACGTCTTTTCTTCTGGCCGCGGTCGCCTGGGCGAGTGTCGCACTCACTACGGGTGCGCTTGCGGTGGGCTTGGGCCTGCTCGCCAGTGTGTTCACGCTCTTCGGGCTGTTCTTCACGAATTTCTTCCGCGATCCTCGGCGCACGCCACCAGGTGATGCGAGCCAACTGGTGTCTCCCGCCGACGGCAAGGTGCTGATCGCCGAGCCTTCGGTCGAGGAGAAGCGCTTCCTGCGGGCGGATGCGGCGAAAATCAGCATTTTCATGTCGCCGCTCGACGTGCACGTGAATCGGGCCCCGGTGGACGGCGAAGTGCTGGCGGTGCACTACAATCCGGGGAAATTCCTTGCGGCGTTCTCGGAAAAGGCCTCGCTCGACAATGAGCAGAACGCGATCGTGATGCGCGCGACCGACGGCCGAGAACTGGTTTTCATCCAGATTGCGGGCTTTTTGGCCCGTCGCATCGTGTGCCGGGTGGAACCGGGGGCGCAGTGCGAGCGGGGGGCGCGCGTCGGCATGATCAAGCTCGGGTCGCGAGTTGACATATTCGTCCCAGGCGCGTTCAAACTGAACGTGAAGCCGGGGGATCGGGTCACCGCTGGGGAGACCGTCCTCGGAGAGCTGGGGTAACCCGATGAGTCGATCGCCGCGCTCGATTCGATTGCTGCGAGGCGGCGCCGAGAGGCGTCGCGGTATTTACATCCTTCCGAACCTCTTCACGACGGCCACGATTTTTCTCGGGGTCTTCGCCATCATTCGAGCCGGCTCGGGAGACTTCTTGACGGCGGCAGTGTGCATCGTCATCGCGCACGTGAGTGATGGCCTCGACGGTCGCATCGCGCGTCTCACCAACACCACGAGCGATTTCGGCGTCGAGTACGACTCCCTTGCCGACCTCGTCGCCTTCGGCGTCGCGCCCGGCATTCTCGCCTACAATTGGGCACTCGGGCCCTGGGGGCACTGGGGTTGGCTCGCGGCTTCGCTGTACGTGACTTGCGGGGCGCTGCGCCTCGCTCGTTTCAATACCCAGATTGCGCACGTCGAGAAGAAGAGCTTCATCGGGCTGCCGATTCCTGCGGCCGCCGACATGGTCGCGGCTACCGTGCTGCTCTATTTCTTCTTCGGGGGCGAAGGGGAGACGAGCAAGCATGTCCTCCTCCTGCTCATGATCTACGGCCTCGCGCTTCTGATGGTGAGCAACATTCGGTACTACAGCTTCAAGGACATCGACTGGCGAGCACAGCAGCCGTTTTACACGCTGGTCGGGGTCGTCATCCTCGTGATGTTCGTGGTCGCGCAACCGCAGATCCTGCTGTTCTGCGCAATGGTCGTGTACGTAGCTTCGGGCCCGGTCGGGTGGGTCCGCCAGCGCGTGAGGCGACGTCAGAGTCACCGAGACCGAGAGCTTCGCCGTGCGAGTTCCGGAGCGCCGGGTGGCGATGGAGCCTGAGCCCGCCGCCTTCGAGTATGGCGGTTGGACGCGGTTGCTCGCCGACGTCGTGAGCGCCGACGGCAAGATCGACTACGAAGCTCTTTCCGTCCGCCGCAATCAGCTCTCCGAGTTCGTGCGCCAGGTCGCCGAGGCCAGTCCGGACTCCCATCCCGACCGTTTTCCGAGCGACTCGGCGGCACTCGCTTACTGGATCAACGCTTACAACGCGCTGGTGCTCGACGCCGTCATCGACGAGTACCCCCTGCGCTCGGTGTGGAAAACGCGTGATGGGCAGTTCTTCCAGCGGCGACGCCATGTCGCCGGCGGCTCAGCGGTCAGTCTCGACGACATCGAGCATCGGATCCTGCGTGGGCGGTTTGCCGAGCCGCGGATCCATTTCGCGATCAACTGTGCTTCGGGGGGTTGCCCGCCGATGCGGCCCAAGGCCTACGAGCCCGACGAGCTCGAAGAGACGCTGAGTGAAGCGACGCGCCACTTCCTGGCGAGCGACTGGAATTGTCGCATCGACCGAGACGCCGGCAAGATCTTCGTGTCGCGCCTCTTCAAGATGTACGCAGAAGACTTCGCCGGTGATACGGAGTCGACCGACGAGTATCGCGTCGGCGTGTTGCGCTTCGTTGCGCAACATACGGGTGAGAGGTTCGAGGACATCGAAGGGCTCGAGCTGGTCTACAATACGTACGACTGGGGCTTGAACGACTCGAACCGCGATCCGCGGCTTCGGCCGATCACGTTTCATGAGAGTGTCGAGGCCTTCCACGACGGCGACACCGAGTTGCGAGAGCTACTGCTGTACGACGGCAACTTTTGTAATCGCGACTGCTCGTGGTGCACTGTGTTCGGGTCGCCGAAAGGCTGGCATCGTGAGTATTCGGAGGAGGTGCTCGACGCCGCGGCGCGACACGTCGCGCGCGACGGAAACATCAAATTCTACGGCGGCGAGCCGACGCTGCACACCCGCGGGCTCCTGTGGGCGATGCGCCATCTGCGCAAGCGCGGCTTCCAGGGGGTGTTCACGATCTACTCCAACGGGGTTCGGGCTCAGCACCTGATCCGCGTGCTCGAAAGCGACGTGAAGACCGAGGCGGTGCTGAACTACTCGATCTACACCGGGCGCGATGCCGATCCTCTCCCGGATCATGCGAAGGAGTCTCTCGAGGCTTGGTCGCGCGCCAACCCGATGCGAATTTTCTCGGGCTACAAGGTGCTCTACGAGTCGGGCGCCGGCGCGGCGCAGGAGTTCGATCGCGACCGTCAGAGTGACTACCACGGCCCCGGGAAGGCCTGTCTCCTGTGCTTCCCCGTCCTGCGGTCGACGGGCGATTTCCACGCGTGCCCGTTCGCGGTCGAGAACGATGCTCCCCACTTCCGACTGGGGGAGGTGGGCGCGCCTCCAGCGCGGGTTTTCGCGAACTACAAGGCTTTCCGCCGGTGGGCCGTCGAAGTGCTCGACCCGGCCGCCCAGGCTCGTGGCGTGTCCAGTTGCGCCTTCTGCGAGCGGCATGTGGCGGAGCTGGACCCAGCGGCCTTCGTCTGAGCCCGTTTTTTCGGCACTCTACGGCCCCCGGGCATTTCAGGGCACGATCCATTAGGGTGTCTCATGAAATGGCCAGTGCCACAGGGCTTGACTCTAACCCTGAAATCCCTTTTCTAGCTCTGCTGGTCTGGGCCTGAAACTCCGGATGATGAGGGGGAACGTGTGAATTCGGACGGTGGTTACACCATCGGCTTGCCGCCGGTGGCAACGACGTACGGCGGCGACATTGATGCGCTGATGATGCTCTTGCACGTCGTGATGGTGGCAATGTTCGTCATCTGGGGCGTGTACCTCGCCTATTGCCTGTTCAAGTATCGGGCGACGGAGGGCGGCAAGGCGACGTATCATCAGGCGGGCGAGAAGGCGTCGTTCATTCCTGACGGGATCATCCTGGCCTTCGAGGTCTGGCTCATTCTGGCCTTCGGTATTCCGCTTTGGGCGGAGCTGAAGCAGGAGACGCCGCCGGTCGCAGACTCGCTCGAGATCCACATGGTCGCCGAGCAGTTCGCCTGGAACTTCCAGTACGCCGGGCCTGACGGAAAGTTCGGCCGGCGTGATACGAAGTTCATCTCTGCGTCGAACCCGATGGGCATCGACGACGATGACCCGGCCTCGGCCGACGACGTCACGACGATCAACAATCTGTATGTGCCGGTCGACAAGCCGTTCATTCTGCGGATGACTTCGAAGGACGTGATCCACGACTTTCAGGTCACGAACTTCCGCAACAAGCAGGATGTCGTCCCGGGCATGATGACCACTCTGTGGTTCGAGCCGAACCGAACCGGCAAGTACGAGATCGGCTGCGCGCAACTCTGTGGGCTTGGCCACACAAAGATGGTGGGCAACGTCTTCGTCAAGTCTCAGGAAGAGTACGACGAGTGGTTCAAGGAAGAGCTGGAGTACAAGCTCGCCGACGCCGGAACCGCGCCTTCCAGCAACTCGTGATCGTCAGAAGCGACGAATCGTTCGAGTAACGGACCACGAAGAGGAGAGCTTCTGTGT
>JAJCZO010000177.1 GCA_029262355.1 Deltaproteobacteria bacterium | reverse complement strand
GTTCACATCGGCGGTGATGAGGCGAACCCCGAATTGTGGGACGCGAACGAACGGTTGGCCGCCTACCAGCGCGAGCACGGTCTCTCGGATCACAAGGCGTTGCAGGCGCACTTCAATCAGCGGCTGCACGGGATTCTCGCGGGCCACGGCAAGAAGATGATGGGGTGGGAAGAGATCCGCCACGAGGATCTCCCCCGTGACGCGGTCGTTCAGGCGTGGCTGGCGCCAGGTGGCCTCGCTGCGGCGGTTGCCGGTGGGTACGAGAGTGTGCTCTCGCAAGGCTACTACCTCGATCACAAGCAGCACGCTGCGGCGCATTACGGGGTCGATCCGCTCGCCGGTTCCGAGCCTGTCGATATTCCCACGGACGGCCCATGGCAGAGCTGGGCGGTCGAGCTGGATACTCCCGCGGGCAAGATGGAAGGCCACTTCGTGGTCTGGGGCGAGGGGGAGTCCCAAGGGGGCGTGAGCGTGGTTGCCGGACAGGTGCTGGTTCTCGACGACGTACGGTTCGAAGGCGGTGTGCTTCGTGCGACTGCCGACTCGCCGGTCGGCAAGGCGACGATCGAGGCGGCGGCAGACGGCGACGGGTTCGCCGGGAGTTTCGACTCGCTGGTCATCTCGGTCGAGGTGACGGGACGTCGGACCGGCGGCCACGATCTTCCGGGCACGCTTCCCCCGGATTTGCAGACGGCGGCGGAGATTCTCCCCGAAGATCGTTACCGGGTGTTCGGCGGCGAAGCGGCGATGTGGACGGAACTCGTCACGGCGAAGACGCTCGACTCCCGCGTGTGGCCACGCACCGCCGCCATCGCGGAGCGGCTCTGGTCGTCGCCCGAATCGGCCAACGACGTGGACGACATGTATCGGCGTCTCGACGTTTTCTCCGAGCGCCTCGGAGCCCTCGGGCTCACGCACGAGAGCTACCGAGAAGAGATGCTCGAAGACATCGCGGGGGGGCCGGTTCCGCCGGCGCTTCGAACGCTCGTCGCCGTCCTCGAGGAGACCAAGTCGTACGAGCGGCACAGACTCTTCGGTGAGACGCCGCTGACGACGGAGACGCCGCTCGATCGCATTGCCGATGCGGCGGCGCCAGAGAGTCGCACGGCACGTCGTTTCTCATCGGACGTCGACGCTCTGTTGGCGGGCGAGGACTCTCGCCGGTCCTCGGTGTCGGCGCACCTCGATCTCTGGCGCGATCAGCACGGCGATCTCTTGGAGCTGTTCGAGGCATCGGAGCGCGTGGGCGCGATGGAGCCTCGCTCTCGGGCCTTGGCCGACGCGTCGGTCGTGGGGCTCGAAGCCCTCGATGCCTTGCAACGCGGGGCTACCCTCGAGGCGTCGGGTGGCGCGGCACGGGCCGAGATTCTCGATCGGGCCGACCAGACCGACGACGGCGCACTCCTCGCCGTGGCGCCCGCGCTTCGCCGCCTGGTGGAGGCGGTCGAGGCGCAGGTGCGGGCCGAGGTGGCCGAGCCCTAGCCGGGTGCGTGACGGGCTGGAGCCTCAAGGCCGAACCGGATACAGGATTTCGCCATGCTCTCGATTTACGATGACTACCCGATCCATCAAACGGCCGAGTCGCTCGCGGTGCCCGCGTCGAGCGATCGAAACGTCTATGATCGCTACTGGTTCAATGGATACGCGGACGATGGCGAGTTCTACTTTGGCATCGGCATGGGGACGTACCCACACCGCGGCATCATCGACTGCGCTCTGAGTTTAGTGCACGACGGCGTCCAGTACGCGTTCCACGCCTCGGCTCGATCCGCGGACGAGCGCGCGTCGACGGTCTGTGGGCCGTTTCGGATCGAGGTGCTCGAGCCCATGAAGCGATGCCGGGTCGTGCTCGAGAAGAACGAGACCGGTGTCGAGTGCGATCTGACTTTCGTGCCGAGAACTTCTCCGATCGAGGAGGGGCGTCAGACGAGTCGGGTCGGGACCCGGATCATGATGGACGCGACTCGCTTCGCCCAGTTCGGCCGCTGGGAAGGGCACATTCACTTCGAGGGCAAGGACCTCGCCGTCGACCCCAAGCGGGTCTTCGGAACGAAGGACCGCTCGTGGGGGGTGAGGCCCGTAGGGGAGCCCGATGTCGGCGGTGCGCCGGCGAGCGGAGGTGGCGGTGTTTACTTCGCCTGGGCTCCGATTCAGTGGGAAGACCGCTGTACGCACTTCGGCCTGTTCGAGGACAAGATGGGCAACGCGTGGCACTTCGATGGTGCCATCTCGCCGGTGTACGACGACGCGCCCAAGGACATCCCGCTCCCGGTCGATCCGCGGGTGCGAAAGATGACGAGCGGCAAGGCGCAAGTGACCTGGGAGCAAGGGACGCGTCGCGCGGAATCGGCGGAGCTCTCCCTCGTCGCGGAAGGCGGTGAGGAGGAGATCATCGAGCTCGAGCCGCTGCTTCTTTTCCGAATGAAGGGGATCGGCTACATGCACCCCGAGTGGGGCCACGGTCGTTGGAAGGGCGAGCTCGCGATGGCCGCCGAGTCGTGGAAGTGCGCCGACGATGCCCCCATGGCGCTCGAGAACCTTCACATTCAGCAAGTCGTCCGGGCGAAGAGTGGCAAGCGAACGGGGGTGGGCGTTCTGGAGCAACTCGCGATCGGTCCACACCTCCCGTCGGGGTTCACCGACTATTTCGATGGTGCCAAGTAGCGCGTGATCAAAAACGGCCGCATCGATTTCGCGGGGCTCGGTCTCGGCTGGCTCGATACGACTCCGTACGCCCATGAGGCGGCATCGACGCTGATCCTCGTCGTCCTCGTTCTGGTCATCTACGGCCTGACCCGTGTCGTCCTGCGCTTCGTACAGCGTCTGGTTCACCGCACCGAGGCGCACTGGGACGACGCACTCGTCGAGGGACAGGTCTTTCGGCGGCTGGCGTATTTTCCTCCCGCGCTCGCGGTCTTCTTCGCCGTGGCGGTCTATCCGGGTCTGGACCATCTGCTGGGCGTCATCCTGCAGCGCGTCGCCGTCGGCTCGATGATCGCGGTCGGTGCGAGCGCGATCGGCGGGGTGCTGACCGCCGCGAATCTCATGTACACGGCGCATTCCGAGAACGCCGCGCGGCCGATCAAGGGCTACATCCAGATCGGGCGAGTCTTCCTGTACCTCGGAGCGCTGCTGTTGGTCGTTGCCGCGCTGATGGATCGGTCGCCGTGGATCTTCATCTCCGGCCTGGGCGCGATGACTGCGGTCCTCCTCCTGGTGTTCCGCGACACCCTGCTGTCGCTCGTCGCGAGCATTCAGCTCACCGGCAACGACATGGTGCACGTCGGCGACTGGATCGAGATGCCGAAGTACGGGGCGGACGGTGACGTGATCGACATCGCGCTGTACACGGTGAAGGTCCAAAACTGGGACAAGACCATCACAACCATCCCGACGTACTCGCTGATCCAGGAGTCGTTCAAGAACTGGCGCGGGATGTCGCAGGCGGGCGGTCGTCGGATCAAACGATCGTTCCAGGTCGATGTGGGTTCGGTTCGTTTTCTCGATGATGTGCAGCTCGAACGCCTGTCGAGCTTCGCGCTGCTGAAACCGTACCTCGAGGCGAAGCAGGATGAGATCGCGGCGCACAACGCGGAGGAGCGGAACTCGAGCGCCGCCGACCGCCGTCACCTCACGAACGTCGGGACCTTCCGCGCCTACATTTACGCGTACTTGCGCGCTCACTCCCGGATTCATCAGGGTATGACGTTGCTGGTTCGCCACCTACAGCCGAGCAGCGAGGGGCTTCCGATCGAGGTGTACTGCTTCACGAACACCACTGTGTGGGCGCAATACGAGGACATCCAGTCGGACATCTTCGATCACATCTTTTCGATCGCCCCGGAATTCGGGGTGAGGGTGTTCCAGAGCCCGGCCGGAACGGACGTCGAGCGGGCGCTGCGCGCGGAGCGCCCCTGACCAGCACGGACTTCGCCGCGTGTGGACGATCGTCAAAATATGATTGCAATCTATTTCTGACCAAAGTACGCCGATAGCCTCAATTCACACGGGAGGTTTTTGGAAATGAAGGACTTCAAGGGACGGGTCGCCGTGGTGACCGGTGGGGCCTCGGGTATCGGGAAGGCGCTGGCCAAGGCGTTTCTCGGTGAGGGTATGAAGGTCGTCATCGCCGACGTCGAGGGGCCGGCGCTGGAGGCCGCCACGGCCGAGCTCGCGGGCGATGTGATGGGCGTGGTCGCGGATGTCACGAAGCCCGAGTCCGTTCGCGCGCTGGCTGACGAGGTCTTCGCGACTCACGGTGCGTGTCACATCCTCTGCAACAACGCGGGTGTCGCTGCGCCGAATCTGAATCTCTGGGACACCGAGCCTTCGGACTTTCAGTGGGTGCACAGCGTGAACGTCCACGGCACCGCGCACGGGGTTCAAGCGTTCGTCCCGAGGATGATCGAGTCGGGAGAAGAGGGCCTCGTGATGAACACTTCGTCGGGTGACGGCGGGATCTCACCGCTCGCGCAACAGGTCGTCTACGCGTCGAGCAAGGCCGCGATCTCGATCATGACCGAGTGTCTCGAGGCACAGCTCGTCGGGCGGGAGACGAAGCTGCATGCTTGTATCCTGTATCCTTCCGGTGGCTTGCTGCCGACGGGAATTTGGACGACGAAGCGCAACCGCCCGGCCGAACTCGCTCCGAAGCGCGCGTACGATGCGCACAAGGAGACGACATTCGACGAGTTCATGGAGGGTGCGAAGAAGGCCGGCTTCGATCTGCCGGTCCAGGATCTCGACGAACTCGCGCAGTTTGCACTCGACGGCATTCGCAAGGGTGATTTCGTGATCATGATCGATCGCGAGAGCATGGAGGCGACGTTGGTCGAGCGCGCCCAGAAGCTGGCGCGCGGAGAATGCCCGATCGAGTTGCAGCACATGGGGCTCGACTGACTCGCTCGAGAAGGAGGGCAGCGCTGTGTCACGACTGTTGATGATCAGCTCGGACTGTCACGCGGGGACGTACCCAGGCGGCTACGACGAGTACATGCCCGCGAAGTATCACGATGATGTCCATCAGTGGTGGCTGCAATACTCGCGCGAAATGCTGACGCGGGCCGGCACGTTCTTCGACCGCGAGGCCGTCGAGGCGTTTTCGGCCGAGGCGGGCGAGGGCGGCTTTTTCATGCAGGCGATGGCGAACCAGGCCGATCTGACCGACGACGCGCTCATGGCGATGCTGCAGGATGAGCAGAGCCCGTTTTCTCCACGACGCGGAGAGTTCGACCCCGCGGTCCGGTTGAAGGATCTCGAAGGGGACGGAGTCGTCGGGGAGGTCATCTTCCCGCAAATGGCGCCCTTCGGGGCTGGCTTGATGCAGTACCGGTATGAGATCTCGCCGGAACAGAATCTCGAGGGCATCCGCGCGTACAACCGTTGGCTCGCGAGCTTGTGCAACGCGAATCCCGGTCGGCACGCGGGCGTAGCGCTGATCAACGTCGACGACATCCAGGTCACGATCGCCGAGGTCGAGCAGGCGAAGAAGATGGGTCTCTGGGGCGGTGTGCTCCTGCCGACGAGTACCGGAGGGCATCCATTTTACCACGACAAGCGCTACGATCCGCTCTGGGCGGCGTGCGCGGCCCTCGAGATGCCGGTGCACTCCCACTCGGGCTGGACGCCGGACTACGGGGACGACACGGTCGCCGCCGCGATGTTCATCCACGAGGTCGACACGTGGGCGCACCGACCCTTTGGTGCACTCGTGTGGTCAGGAGCCTTCGAGCGGCATCCGAAGCTCAAGTTCATCATGACGGAAGCCGGCTGCTCGTGGATTCTGGGCGCGCTGCGGATGATGGAGCACAAGTGGGACAACCCGATCTTCGCGCACTTCACGACGAAGATGTCGCTGCGTCCCAGCGAGTACTTCGCGCGGCAGTGCCACCTTGGCGCGTCATTCCTCGCTCCGCACGAAGGAGAGGACCGTCACCGAATCGGCGTCGGCCGGATGATGTACGGCACCGACTACCCACACATCGAGGGGACGTGGCCGAATACGATGGACGCAATGCGCACGACTTTCGGTGCGTACGACGAGGACGAGATTCGGCAGATCCTCGGAATGAACGCGGCGGCGGCGTACGGGTTCGATCTCGAGATGCTCGGCCCGATCGCGGCGAAGATGGGCCCTGAGCTGTCCGACATTCGGACGGCTCCGTGAGTGCGGTAGTCGACGCAGCGCCGTCGCGGCGCGAGCGGCGGCGCTTGGAGGTCCGCGGGCGTATCGTCGAGGCCTCGCGCGGCTTGTTCGAGAGCAAGGGCTACGAGGCGACGACGGTGGAGGAGATTGCGCGCGCCGCCGACATTGCCTACGGCACGTTCTTCAATCACTTCCCTGCGAAGCTCGATCTCTTGCGCGAGCTGTCACACGTGATGCTGCTCGACCTCTTTGACGACGTGGAAGAGGTTTGGGCTCGTCGTGGCTCGTTTGGCGAACATCTGATCTGGTTCTTCGAAACTGGGGCCGCGAGGGCTGAGGCCAAGGGGCCATCGGCGCGAGAGTTGCTCCGCGCGATGATGAGTCTCCCGGTTCCTGAGATGGCGGAGGTCGATGACCAGCGGATGCGTGCGATGTTCCGCAGGCTGCTCGAAGACGGACGCGCCCGAGGCGAGGTGCGCAACGACGAAGACATCGAGACGCTGACGGAGGTCTTCGTCGGCACCTGGTACTCGATGTTCCTGAGCTGGGTGCACTCCGGCGACTATCCGCTGCGCGAACGAGCCGCGGCCACCGCTCGGTTCTTGAGCCGGATCTTCGCGCCTGCGGCCGTCTGAACGAGGGCCTAGGCCGGAGGTGGGACGGTCGTGGGAATCGTTGGCGCCGCCTGCGTCTTCTCTCGTGAGCGGGCGAGGCTCAGGTGCACCGCCGGTACGACGAAGAACGTCAGTAGCGTCGAGAACAGCATCCCGCCTGCGACCGCGACGCCCAGCGACGCTCGAGTCTCTCCTCCCGCTCCGAGTCCCAGCGCGATGGGCAGAATCCCGACGATCGTCGATGTCGCCGTCATCAGGATCGGGCGGAACCGCGTGCGCGCCGACTCGATCGTTGCCTCGAGCAGGTCGCGTCCGCTGTCCTGCAGTTGGTTCGCGAACTCGATGATCAGAATCGAGTTCTTCGTAACGATCCCGACCAGCATGACGAGCCCGATCTGGCTGAAGAGGTTCAACGTCTCGCCTACAGCGATCAGGGTGACGAGCGCGCCCGTGAACGAGAGCGCCACGGCAACCAGAATCGTCACCGGGTCCAGGAAGCTCTCGAATTGTGCTGCGAGCGTCAGGTACACGATGACGACGGCAAGAAGGTAGGCGAAAAACAGTGCGTTTCCCGACTCGAAAAAGTCTTCCGATTCCCCGGAGAAGATCGCCTGGTAGCCCTGGCCCTTCGGGAGTACCTCGTCGGCGACCTGCTGCACCTGATCGAGCGCGGTCCCGAGGCCGTAGCCGTCGAGCATGCTGGCGGTGATCGTGCTGGAGCGTTGGCGATCGAAGTGGGGCAGGCCCCGGGGCGTGACCGCCTCGCGAATGCGAGCCACAGACGCGAGCGAGATCATCTCTCCGCTCTCCGAACGGATGTTCAACTGGTAGAGGTCGCGCGGGGAGGCCCGAGAGCTGGCTTCGAGCCGTCCGATGACCCCGTATGTCTCGCCGCCGAGCTTGAATTCCGACAGCTCGAGGCCGCCGACGAGGATCTGCAGCGTGGTTGCGATCTCGCGCACCGACACACCGAGGTCGCTGGCGCGGTTGCGATCGATGTCGATCTCGAGCTGGGGCTTGTTGACCTCGAGGTCCGTACGCACGTTTACGAGCCCGGGGATCTCCTCCATGCGGCTCACGATTTGGTCGGCGTATCGCGAGAGCTCATGGATGTCTGGGCCCTGCACGACGAGCGAGATGACTGCCGACGACATGCTGCCGCCGAACGCCGAGATGTTGATCGGGAATGCCTGCAGTCCGGGGATCCGGGCCATCCGCTCACGGAGGTCATCGACGACTTCGTGCTGGATACGGTCGCGGTCTTCCCATGGGACGAGGCTCGTGAACATCGCGGCTTCGCTGACCCGTCCGGGACCCCCGAGGCCGGGTGCCACGACGGCGAAGCTGCGCATCACCTCTGGGGTGTCGAAGAGAATGTCTTCGGCCTGCGCCATGTACCGGGCCGTGTAGTCGATCGTGGATCCTTCGGGTGCTTGCATGATCGTCACGACGGCAGATCGGTCGGCGGTCGGGATGAACTCGCGCGAGATCGTGTTCAGCGCGAAGAGGCCGAGAGCGACCCAGGCGAGCCCGGCGATGAGAACCAAGGTGCGATGCGCGAGCGCGGCGCGTAGGGCCCGTTCATACGCGGTGGCCATGCGTTCGACGCCGCCCGCGAACGCCTTCTTGAAGCCGCCGGTCTCACGAGACCGACGGAGCACGCGTGCGCACAACATCGGCGACAGCGTGAGCGCGACGAAGCCGGAGATGGCGACGGCGGCGGCGACTGTGATGCCGAACTCGCGGAAGAGGCGACCTGTCTTGTCGGTGAGAAATGCGAGAGGCAGGAACACGGCGAGGATCGAGATCGTCGATGCGATCACCGCGAACGCGATCTGATCCATACCCTTGTGTGCCGCGCGTCGCGGCTCGGTCCCGCCCTCGATCCACCGCGTGATGTTCTCGAGCACGACGATCGCGTCGTCCACGACCAGACCGATGGCGAGGGTGAGGCCCATCATCGTGAGCGTGTTCACCGAGAAGTCGAGATAGTAGAGGACGGAGAAGGCGCCGATGATCGAGACGGGAATGGCGGCGGCGGGGATGATAGTGGCGCGAAGCGAGCCCAGAAACAGGAAGATGATGATTACGACGAGAACCACCGCCTCTAGGATCGTCTGGCGAACATCGGCGAGGGCTCGCTCGACGTAGATCGAGGAGTCGAAGGCGATCTCGAGGCTGAGGCCGGGCGGAAGGGTCGGGCGAATCGCGGCGACCTCCGCCTTGAGGGCTCGAGCGACGTCGAGCGTATTGGCGTTCGACTGCTTTACGACGCCGAGTCCGACCGCGGGCTTCTGGTTGAAGTGAACGAGCTTCCGAATCGTCTCGGGCCCGATCTCGACGCGCGCGATGTCGCGCAGGCGAATCAGGCCCTCGTTCACCTCGGCCACGATGAGGGCGCCGTACTCTTCCGGCGTCTTGAGCTCGCCTAGCGTGCGGACCGAGAACTCGGTCTGATCTCCCTCGACCCGCCCGGACGGAATGTCGACGTTCTGACGGCGCAGCGCGGCGGCCACCTCGGAGACGGTCAGCATGTGCGCCGTGAGCTTCACGTTGTCGATCCAGATGCGCATCGACATGCGGCGCTCTCCGCCGAGTATGACGGAGGAGACCCCGGGCAGTTTGCTCAGCCGGTCGCGAATCTGTGATTCGGCGACCGTCGAGATGTAGATCTGGTCGTGCTCTTCGCCCGCCAGTGCGAACCACATGATCGGTTGTGCGTCCGCGTCTTGCTTCGAGACGATGGGCTCTTCGACATCCGAGTTGAGGGAGCGTCGGGCGCGCGCGACGCGGTCGCGCACGTCGTTGGCGGCCAGGTCGACGTCTTCGCTGAGTTCGAACTCGACGGTGATCCGCGAAACTTCCTCGGAGCTGATCGACGTGATGTGTCGCACGCCGGCGATGCCGACGAGTTGGTCTTCGAGTGGCTGCGTGACCGATGTCTCGATGACCTCGGGCGCTGCGCCGGGCAGAACCGTCGTGACGGACACCAGTGGGGGGTCGACGTCGGGGTATTCTCGGTTCTGGAGCCGGGTGAAGGATACGAGCCCGACCAGCATCACGACCAACGACAGGACCGTGGCGAGCACCGGCCGGTCGATGCAGATGTTCCAGAACTTCACGGTGTGGCTTTCTCGCCGGTCTCCGCTTCCACGGCCTCGAGCGGGCTTCCTTGCGAGACCTTGTTGGTGCCGGCGGACACGATGACGTCGCCGGTTTCTAGGCCCGTCGCGACCTCGACCATGCCGCGCCCCCGAGTTCCAAGGCGGACGGGGACGCGCTCGGCCGTGCCGTCCTCGGCCTGGCGCCAGACGAAGGTGCCTGCGACGTCGTGGACGATTGCCGACTCGGGCGCGAGCAGGATGTTCTCCCTCTTCCCCATCGGCAGGAACACGGTGGCCGACAGTCCGGCGCGCAGGCGATGGTCGGCGTTGGGCACGAGGGCTCGGATCAGCAAGCGGCGGTTCAGTGGGTCGAGTGAGGGCGCGACGAAATAGATCTCGCCCGCGAAGCGTTCGTCGGGCAGTGGGGCGACGCTGATCTCGAGGGGGATTCCGACCCGGACCGCGTTCATGGCGACTTCCGGAAGCGTGAAATTGAGCTTCAGTTCGTCGATGGCGTCGATCTGCAAAAGACCGGTCTGGTCACCTCGGCGGGACATCGAACCGCCGGTCACTCGATCGCCCGGCGACACCATGCGAGGGCCGAGAACGCCGTCGAAGGGCGCCCGGATCTGGGTGCGATCGAGTTCGATCTTCGCGATCTCGAGCCGGGCCTGCGCCTGCGCCAGCTCTGAGCGGGCCCGGTCGAGCTCTTCGATCGAGAGGACCTCGTTCCCCTTGAGAGATTCCACGCGGTCGTAGACTCGCTGGGCCAGGTCGCGCACCGCGCGCGCTTCATCGAGCCGGGCGCGTTGCTCGACGTTTCGCAGTCCGAACAGGAGGTCGCCCTTGGAGACGTTCTGTCCCTCTTGAACGTCGATCGTCTCGATGACCCCGGAGGTCTCGGGCCTGACCATCACGGACTCCGCGGCGGTCAGGGCTCCGGTGAACTCGGCCACTTCTTCGAACGTCGTCGGAGACAAGGTCGCGACCTCGACGGTCGTGGGTGGTCGCGAATACGTCTCGGGCGTCGAGGAGTCCTCGCAGCCCAACGCGAGGAGCAGCGAAGCTACCGCTGCACGAACGAGCCAGCGGTCGCGACCGAGCATGCTGGATTGTTTAGGTGTCCGGGGAGGTTCTCGCCAGTTCCCGCTGGGTTGCACCGAATCGGGTGGGGCGAAATGATCCGTATCCACGCGGCGGTGGTCGGAAGGCCGAGCGCTGCCGCCAGGGGCTGTTGCCAGCAGGCGGCTTCGATCACAGCCGGTAGACGCGCGCCGCCGTGTCGTGGAACAGCGCGGCGCGCTCGCTGGGCGTGAATGCGCTCGTCATCCGCTTGAACCCGTTCCAGAGCACCGTGTACGAGCACGAGGCCTTGTCCACCGGGAAGTTGCTCTCGAACATGCAGCGCTCGGGGCCGAACTCCGTGATGCAGTGTAGGTAGTAGGGGCCGAGGACTTCTGCGAGCTCGATTGAAGACGGCGGGCGAGGGCGCTTGTGCCATCCAAAGCCGCAGATCGGCATCGGGAGGCCCCCCAGCTTCACCACGACGCTCGGGCAGCGCGCGATCTCGGAGATCGAACGTCGCCACGCAGCGAAGACCTCGTCGTGCTTTCCCTCGAACGGTCCGATGCCGAGCGGGCCGCCGACGTGGTCGAGGATAATCGTCGTGTCCTCGAACGTGCGGGCGAGGTCGGTGAGTTCGTCGATTTGGGTGTGGAACAGCCAAGCGTCGAATGTGAGGTCGCGCGAAGCGAGTCGCGCGAAGCCTTCTCGAAAGTCGGGTCGCGCCAGCATGTGTGGCGGGGGGGCGGAGTGGGACTTCCGGATGCGGTCGCTCTCGTGCCACGCGGCCGAGTGACGAATGCCGCGGAAGCGATTCGGGCTGGCCGCGATGTGGGCCTCGAGGACCTCGTCGACGGCGGCGCCGAGCAGTAGGTCCGCGTGGCTCACGATCCCGGCCGCCGCACGCAGCGGCCCGTAGCCTCCACTCGCGCTCTGTGCGGCGATGCCTTGCACGAACTCCGTTTCCCCGACGGCCTTCATTGCGTGGGGACCGTCGGCGCGGAACATGGAACCGCACTCGACGAAGACGGTCTTCTCGATCCGATGTTTTGCGGTGTCGGCTGCGAGCTCGCCCAAGAGGTAGCGGCTGCCGGGATGGTCCCAGAAGTGATGATGCGGATCGATGATCGGCAGATCGGGCTCGAGGGGGTCCTCGTCGCCCGAGGCGAGCCAGGCGGTGTGACGATCGGATTCACGGGGGAGCGTCATCGTCGCTCGGCTGTGCCTTACGCGGGCCTCGTTGGCAACAAGGAGCTGCCGGGAACGCGAAGGCGGCCGCCAACTCACGGCGCGAACCGGAGTTCAATCTGCGGGGGTTGAAGACCGCCGCGGGGTGGGACTCGCTACGAGGTCACGCGCACTCACCAGAGTTTTCGGGCTCGGGCTCGGGCTCGAACTGGGCCAGGGATTTCAGACTTGCGTTGGACGCCGCCGCGATGGACAAAATACCAAAAGTGTTCACATTGTTCGTCGGGGAGACGGCGTATGGATTTGGGGATCAGAGGGCGACGGGCCATCGTGAATGGCGCAAGCGCCGGTCTGGGCAAGGGGTGCGCCCTTGCGCTCGCGCGCGAGGGCGTGGACCTCGTGCTTTCCGCGCGGGGTGAGGAGAGGTTGCGCGGCGCCGCGGAAGAGATCGTCGCCGAGACCGGCGCCTCGGTGGTGCCCATCGCGGTGGATCACACGACAGAGGAGGGGCGCGAGCGGATCTTGGCCGCGTGTCCCGAGCCCGACATCCTCGTTGGAACGTGCAGTCCCCCGCCGTGGGGGACCGACTTTCGCGAGGTGGACCGGGAACAGTGGGACGAGTTCCTGGCTTCGGGTCTTCTGGGGCCGGCTGAGTTCATCCGGCGTACCGTCGACGGGATGGCGAAGCGGGGATTTGGGCGCATCGTGAACATCACGACCGGTGCCGCGAAGTTCCCCAACGAGAACCGGATCCTGTCCGGGCCACCTCGTGCCGCGCTAGCGAACTACTCGGTCGCGGCGTCGAAGGTGATGGCGAAGGATAACGTGACGATCAACAACCTTCTGCCCGGATTTCACCACACGGCTGCGGCACAGGAGCAGTTCACGAAGATCGCTGAGAAGCGCGGTACGACCTACGAGGCCGAGGTTGGCCGTTGGGTCGAGAAGGTGGGCATTCCGGCCGGTCGCTTCGGCGACCCGGACGACTTCGGCGCGATCTGCGCTCTCTTTTGCAGTACGTACGCGAACTACATCGTCGGTCAGAGCCTCGTCGTCGACGGCGGCATCACGACGGCGATTTTCTGACCGAGGGCTCCATGGCCGATCTTTCCCTGCACGAAGCAATCTTCAGCGCCCGCGCGATTCGTCACTTGAAGAGCGACCCGATTCCCCGCGCTGAACTCGAGTATCTCGTCGAGGCGGCAACGATGGCGCCGAGCGCGGGCAATATGCAGATCTGGTCGTTCGTGGTCGTGACGGATCGCGCTCAGATGCGTCGCATGGCCGACGCGCATCGAGAAGTCGGCCGCAAATACATTCGCGACGGTGTTCTGGCGGATCCGAAGCTCGATGCGGAGCGGCGGAGGATCTACACGGGCGCGATGCACAACGTCGAGCACCTCGACGCGGCGGGAGCGATCATCGTTGCGTGTCTCACGATGCCGTGTCCCGATGACGCCGGTGTGGCGTCGGGGCTCTTTGGATCGATCTATCCTGCCGTGCAGAACATGATCCTCGCGGCGCGCTCACGCGGGCTAGGTACCGTCTTGATCACGCTTGCGACGGATCACTCGCCGATCGAAGCGGAGCAGGCCACGCCGATTCGAGAGATTCTCGATCTACCCGACGGGGTCGAGGCGGTGGCGCTCATTCCCGTCGGGCTCCCGGAGCGGCGCTTCCTGCGGCCGCGGCGCAACCCGTGGCAGGGGGCTCTTCACTGGGATCGTTGGTCGAAGCGCTCCTGAGCGCAGCGCGAGAGCATGGCCACGTTCGGGGTGGAGGCTCGATGTCGGGGGACGGGCTTTCAGGGGATCGCTGCCCCTACCCACCGACCCCCACCCGGGCTAGGGTGCGCCTCGACAAGGGAGGTCCATCGTGAGTGACGTGATGAAAGGGATCAAGGTGCTCGAGGTTGCCGAGCACACGTTCGTGCCGGCCGCCTCGGCGGTGCTCGCCGAGTGGGGCGCAGAGGTCATCAAGGTGGAGCACATCACGCGCGGCGACGCGATGCGCGGGCTTGGGAGCAGCGGGGTCATGGACCTCAGCAAGGGTGTCCACGTGCTGTACGAG
This sequence comes from Deltaproteobacteria bacterium, assembly GCA_029262355.1. GTDB lineage: Bacteria > Desulfobacterota > Binatia > UBA12015 > UBA12015 > VGTG01. The sequence goes on along the minus strand of JAJCZO010000177.1, from coordinate 5,521 downwards.
CACTCCAATCGGGGCAAGCGCAGCATCGCGCTGGACCTCACCCTGCCCGAGGGACTCGAGGTTCTCTACGCGCTCGCGAAGGAGTGCGATGTTTTTCTTACGAACAAGACGCTCGGCGTCGCGCGCAAGCTCAAGGTCGATGTCGACGACATTCGCGCCCACAACCCGACGATCATCTACGCGCGTGGTTCCGCGTACGGGACGAAGGGGCCCGAGGCCGAGCACGGTGGCTACGACATGACGGGCTTTTGGTGTCGGGGCGGCAGTGCCGCATCGTGCACGCCGCCGGACATCGGTGGTGCGATTGGCCAGCCCGGGCCGGCGTATGGTGACTCGATGGGGGCGATGACGATTGCTGGCGGGATTTCGGCCGCGCTCTTCAAGCGTGAACGCACGGGTGAGGCGTCGGTCGTCGACGTGTCGCTCCTGAGCATGGGTACCTGGGCGATGGGGGCGACGATGGCGCTGTCCCAGCAGATGGGCCAGGCGTGGCAACCCGGACCGATCAAGGGGCCCGGATTGGGCATCGGCAATCCGCTCGTCGGGACCTTCGTGACGAAGGACGGCCGCTACCTCAACCTGACGATGTTGCAGGCGTTCAAGTACTGGGCCGACGTCTGTGCGCACATCGATCAGCCGGAGCTTGCGGCCGATCCGCGCTTCGACTCGCAGGAGAACCTGACGGCGAACGCCGCAGAAGCAAGAGAGCTCGTCATCGCGGCGATTGCTTCGAAGACGCTGGCGGAGTGGCGTGAGAAGTTCGCGACGCTCAAGGGGCAGTGGGCCCCTCTGCAGAACGTTCTCGAGCTGGCGGAAGACCGCCAGGTGCGAGCGAATGGCTACGTGGCGTCGGCGGAGACGAGCGGTGGAGCCGCGTTCGAGCTTGCGGCGAGTCCCGTGCAGTTCGACGAGAAGCCGATGGCGACGCGCCGCGGCCCCGACTTCAATGAGCATGGCGACGAGATCCTGCAGGAGATGGGGCTCGATTGGGACAAGATCATCGAGCTGAAGACGAAAGGGGCCGTCGCCTGAGCGACGGCCCCCACGAGCAAAGGGCTTGACGGCGGTGCGCTAGTAGTAGGCACCCAAGAGGATGAACATTTCGTCTTCCGTGGTGAAGCCGCCGAGGGCGGGGCAGGCGTCGCACGAGCCGTCGGCCGCGCGCGGAATGGTGTCGCAGAAGGAGTCGCTACCGCCGCAGAGTACGCCTTTGTTCGGGCCGTCGGTGCAGCGGCGCGCGGCTACGCCGCAGCCGGATCCCAAGGGATTGGAGTTCAGCTTCACGTGAGGGCTCGAGGGAGTCGAGCCGTTGTCGTACTCACTGCAGAAGCGAAAGCGGCGGTTCGTGGTGCTTCCCGTGTAGGTGATGGGCGGGTCGATCACGAGCTGCAGCGGGTCGGAATAGCTGCTGCTCTCGTAGACCAACTGGCCCGCGGGACCTGGCGGGCACGAGCCCGAGGAGCAGCTGGAGTTCGGGGGCTCCCAGATGCGGAAGCGTTTGCCGAACCGGTGGGTGTGTGAACTCAGTCCGAACAGGGTTCGGCCGCTTGGGATGACGTAGTTCGCGCAGTATTCACGGGTTTCGAACGGCGGCACGTTTGCGATGAAGATGTCGTCGATGTCGAAGATTTGCGTGACCTGATTCGCCTGATCGGTCGGGCCAGCGAAGTCCAGGTTCAGGTACTGACTCATGGTCGAGTCGCCTTGCGTGCCGTTGAACGCGTGCGAGTTCCACACGACGATGCCCGACATTGGGATGCGGTCATAGGCACCGTCTGCGAACTCGTAGTCGTAGAACGGTTCTTGGGAGCCGCTGAAGCCGCCGGCGAAGAAGATGCTCGCGTCGGTCGGCCCGTACCCGATGCAGGCAATGCTCGGCGTTACTGCGCTGCTGCAGCCCGGGTTGTAACCCAAGGCTGGGTCCACGTCGCTGGGATCACACGGCAGGCCCTGCAGCGGGTTTCCCTGGTCCTGGAACTTGTAGGTCCAGGCTCCCCACTTCGGGTCCGTCCAGGGTTGGCCGCCTTCGTAGAGGTGCACGATCGAGTGGTGGGATTGCGGGTCTTGGAGCAGCAGTTGGCGGTGGAACAGGATGCAGTCGCCCGACGGGTTGTTGCCTGACGCAAGGGAGCACGCTTGCTTCACCGACGCCGGAACCAGGCTAGTCGCCGTGAAGTCGAAGTACGTCGCCATGCAGATCTCGTTCTCGGATTGCGCCGGGAGTGCCCAGGGGGTTTGCCGAAGCTGAACGCCGCTGCCCGGGGCGGGCGGGGCGGGCGGCTCGATGGTGAGCGGGTCGGGCGGCGGTAGGCAGGTGCCGAGAAGTGCTGCCGTGCCTTCGACGACGAGATCGTCGGGGGCGCCGCCGCGAATCCACAGCTCGACGGCCTCCAAGTGTTCAGGCGTCAGGGCGCCACCGACGGGCATCGCGGAGCCGCCGAAGAGTGGAAGAGTGGAATTCGTCGCGGCCTCGAGCTTGTCGTACAGCACGCTGGCCGACGGCTCGCCGGGTTCGATGCGCTTGGTCGCTGGAGAGATCGTCGCCAGGACGTCGTAGAGCTGCGTGTAGGCGCTTGCGGGGGTGAGGTCGAGGAGGCCTTGTCCGGGGCTGGAGCCGTGACAGACCACCGACGAGCAGCCGTATCCGTCGAAGACGACCGCCTGAATCGCTTCGAACGTCGTGTCGTAGTCTTCCTGTCCGACGCAGGAGCCGATCGTGCAGTCGTTGTCGCAGCCGTCGTCGTTGGTGAGGTTGCCGTCGTCGCACTCCTCGCCGATCTCGAGGATGGCGTTGCCGCAGGTTTGCGCAGGGCACGCGGCAGGAGGTAGTGACTTCTTCGCGAGGTAGAAGCCTGCTTGGTTCTTCTTGACGTCGCCGCCGAACTCGGCGCAGAACCACTCGTCCTCGGTGCGGAAATGCACCCACGCCGAGTCGTTCGCGCCAGTGACCTCCCACGGGAAATTCGCTCCCTGCGCGAGGATCTTCAGAAGGCCGCCCTTGTTGCCGGGCTTGAACAACACCTTCTTCACGCCGCCCTCGACGGCGGCCTTGTCGATGTACTTGTACCCCTTGCTGCCTTCGGGCTTCCCGAGGCCAACCCACTTCGCCGGGTCGAGGGTGATCAGCTCCGTGCGACCGGCCCCCGCACCAGACTGGCCGGTCCAGCGCAGCAGAACCTGCGTCGTTTCGGTTCGCGGGTCGTGGTTCGGATGCAGCGCAACCTCTTTGCTCGAGACGAAGGTGAGCTTGTGTTTCGCAGGCTCCTTACGCGTGTCGATCTTGAGGATCTTTCCGCTGATCGGGTCGGCCGTGTCGTGCGCCTCGGCGTTGTCGGGAACGAGTGTCAGAACGAGGAATCCGGTCAGCAAGAAGAGGGTGGAACGCACACGAACCTCCTGGTTTGGGCGGCGTCGGTCGCCAGCCCGGGGCGCCATTTGAGTCCGGCGGATCAAATCATTCGAGGGCCGTTGAAGGCAAGTGATTCCGGCCCCCTGGGAGCGCTCGGGTTTGACAGGGCGTCACTCCGTGGCCTACCGACCGAGGTTCATGAAGCGCTTTCTGCGCATCTCGTTGTTGGCCGTCGTGGCACTCGCCGGCCTCTTTGTGCTGATTTCTTCGGGGTTCCTCGCGGGCTTCTACTGGAACGCCGCTCGGTCGGACTGGCCTCGAGGGGGGGAGATCGTCGGCGAGCGCAGGCCCGAGGCGGTCGTGGGGGCGCGGGCGTATTCGCAGGCACAAGCCGCGAGCGAGGTCGGTGCGAGCGACGGCAAGCAGATCCTCTTCGGCGACCTGCATGTGCACACGAGTTTCTCGACCGATGCGATGATCCAGGGCCTCCCGGTTCTGAACGGAGAGGGTGCCCATCCTCCCGCCGACGCGTGTGACTTCGCTCGGTTCTGTTCGGCGCTCGACTTCTGGAGCATCAACGACCACGCGGAGTCGCTCAGCCCCGGTGAGTGGGCCGAGACGCGCGAGGTCATCCGGCAGTGCAACCGGGTCGCGGGCGATCCGGCCAATCCGGACATGGTGTCGTTTCTCGGTTGGGAGTGGTCACAGGGCGGCTCGACGCCGGAAACGCATTTTGGACACAAGAACGTCGTCGTTCTGGGCACGGAGGACGGAGAGGTACCGCAGCGCCCGATCGGGGCGAACGCCAGCGGCAACCTCCTGTGGGGCGTGCTCGGCCTGGGGCTGTCGCTCTCGGACATCGATCGCTGGGATGAGTACGCCGACCTGCACCGAGCGACCTTGGCGACGTTTCGAAGGGAGAGCTGCCCCGAGGGGGTCGACGTCCGTGCGCTCCCGCCCGAGTGCTACGAGGAAGCGCTGACGCCCGACGTGCTCTTCGAGAAGCTCGACCAGTGGGGTTTTCCGTCACTGGTGATCCCGCACGGTCTCGCCTGGGGAATCACGAACCCGAAAGGCAACGATCTGGCGCGTCAGTTGCGGGGGGCGCTCCATGACCCGCGTCGGCAACGCTTGATCGAGGTGTACTCGGGACATGGAAGCTCAGAGGTCCATACGGAGTCGACCGGTGCGTTCGTCGACGGCGAGACCCGGCTCGTGTGCCCGGAGCCAACCGCCGACTTCGAGCCGTGCTGCTGGCGGGCCGGCGAGATCATGCGCGCGCGGTGCGTCGATCCCGAAAGCCGAGAGTGTCAGTATCAGGTGGATGCGGCACGAACGAGTGGCGCCGGCATTGGGGCCTTCCTCAATCCGACAGGGTCGGTTCTGCATAGCACCATCGAAGACTTCGGGGACTGTGGCCAGCTGCGAGGCGCGTTCCTACCTGCCTTCAACTACCGGCCGGGGGGGAGCGCCCAATACGGTCTCGCGGTGGCGAACTTCGAAGACGCCGGCGCACCGGCCCGCTTTCGATTCGGCTTCCTGGCGTCGAGCGACAATCACCGGGCGCGCAGCGGGTCAGGCTACAAGGACTTTGGACGCACGGCCATGACGGACGGTGCGTCGATGGGTACCGATTGGCGCGACACGCGCGCGTCCTCCTTCTACTACACGGGAGGCTTGGTCGCGGTGCACGCGCCTGGTCGCGATCGCCACTCGATCTTCGACGCTCTTGAACGGCGGGAGGTCTACGGAACCTCGGGTGATCGGATCTTGCTGTGGTTCGATCTGGTTCGACCGGACGGGGCGCGTGCCCCGATGGGGATGGAGGTCCAAGCGGCGGGCACGCCTGTGTTCGAAGTGCGCGCGCTCGGCGCTCTCGAGCAGTTGCCCGGTTGTCCCGACTCGGTGACGGAGCGCCTGGCCCCCGAGCGCTTGAAGCGTCTCTGCTTGGGCGAGTGTTACAATCCCGGGGAGGAGCGTCGGGTGATTACGCGCATCGAGGTCGTGCGCATTCGACCGCAGATCGAGTCGGGAGAGCCGATCTCGTCGCTGATCGAGGACCCGTGGAAGGTGATCGAGTGCCCCGGCGACGCATCGGGATGTCGCGTCATCTTCGACGATCCGGAGTTCGCCGGCTCGCGTCGTGAGGCGGTCTACTACGTCCGCGCGATC
>JAJCZO010000176.1 GCA_029262355.1 Deltaproteobacteria bacterium | reverse complement strand
CGTCCCTCGGGCCGGTCGGATCGACCTCGTGGCGCGATCGCCTCGCATTCCGTCGAGCTCACTGATCGCGTACGTGCCGGCGGGCTGCCCGGCCTCCGGCGTCGGCGAGAGACCCCTCCCCTGGAATTTCGCAGGGATCGGGACGCCGAGTGCGTCGAGGATCGTCGGGGCGATGTCGATGGTCCGAACCTGTCCGTCGATGCGCGCGCCCCCATGCTCGTTTCCGGGGAGTTTCACCATCAGCGGGATTCGCAACAGCTCGTCGTACAAGGTGTGCCCGTGCCAGCCCACGACGCCGTGTTCGCTAAACTCCTCGCCGTGGTCGGATGTGAAGACGATGACCGTGTCGTCATAGAGATCCAAGGTCTTCAGGCATTCGATCAGCCGACCGAATCCATCGTCCATCGAGCGGATCTCTGCATCGTAGGTATCGATGATGTGCTGCAGATCAGCCGCATCGGTCTCCCATCGCTTCTCACCGGTCGCGTTGATCGCGCGAAGATGCTCCTCGACCTCGATGTTGTCCGGCAGGGGCCCGCCATAGTCGTGACGAAAGAGATCGAGATTCGACGGGCTCGGTCGGTAGGGATGGTGAACCTCGTACGTGTGGAGGAACAGGAAGAACGATGCCGACCCGACTCCCTGCAACCATTGACAGCCCTTCCCCACTGCTTCCTCAAAGGGGGGGGCGACTTGTTCGACCGTCTCGAAGCCCTGCGCGATGCCGAACTCGGGCGCCATCTGGCCGCCCCCATGGAAGGCAGCCGTCGCCCACCCGCGATCCCGCAAGATCTCAGCGAGGGTCAGCCGCTCTTCGCGCAACGGCGTCTTACGCCAGCGAAACGCACCGTGATGATCGGGAAGCAGCGAGGTGAAGAGCGACGCGTGGGACGTCAACGTAGAAGCCGAGTGCGCGACGGCCTGCTCGTACAACACCGAGTCTCGGGCGAACTCATCGATGTTCGGACTCGTCGGGGCCTCGTAGCCATAGGCGCCCAGGTGATCGGGTCGTAACGTGTCGATCGAAATCAGCAGCACGTTCGACTTGACTGCGGCGGCGGCGGCCGACGCCGTGGAAGCTTCGGAGACGTGGGAACGCGATCCGCCTTCAGATTCCGGCGGCGCCTCCGCGCCCTTGCGACAGGCCCCAGCGACGAGCACCAACGAGACAGACGCGAACACGACCGTGGCCCTGGGCAGCCGCGCGTATCCCATTAGAATTCCGTCGTCTCTTCTACTTCGAACGCGATGGCATCAAACGGCTCCTCCGGCGACGCCGTGAGCACGCCCTGCACCTCGATGCTTTCGGCGGCAGCCATGGCAGCGAACCGGTCGCGTGCCCCTGGGACCACGCTATTGGCAATCGTCCGGCGTTGCGCTGCCCGTTTCGTGAGCTCTGCGATCTGATCGGCGTCGGTCATTGCGTCCGGTATCGTCTCGTGGCTTCTATTGGCCTGGTTTCTCCCGGTCGGTCAAGAAGAGGTAAATCGCCCCGGGGGAGAGTTCGGCTGCCTCGACGCGTGAGTCAGACCAGGCTCAGACGAGCCTCCGCGTCACCGACAAGCGACCACCACCAACGACGAGGACGGCTCCATGGCAGAATCCAGCAGCGCCACTACGGCCGCGAAGACTCTGGCCGTCGTCGAAGGGATCTTCGACGAGATGGGTCTCGGAGGCCATTCGAAGGACGCCCTTCTCGTCGACCCAAAGCCGTCCGGCAGCGATGTCGTCTTGAGGTCGGCAGCGGAGTTCGGAGGCTTCATCCAGCGGTTCTCGATACGGACGGGGTGCATTCCGTACGCGCCCGATGCGGTCCGGAACCTGACCGTTCGCGAGTTCTGCGGGCTCTACGTGCGCGAGTCCTACCCAGAACCTCCGGAAACCGCACTGGAAGACGACGACTACACACTCGGTGGGCGGGCGCCCGACGACCGCGCCGTCTTCGCTCCGCAGGAGTTCCCGATCTGCTTCGTGCTTGGCTGCGGGCGTTCCGGCACGACGCTCTTCCGCGCGATGCTGAACGTGCACGATGCACTCTGGGCGCCCGGCGAACTTCATCTCGCCGAGTTCGACACGATGCGCGACCGGGCAACCCGCGCCAATCCATTCCTCCGTCGGGCGCTCGTTCCGGAAGCTGCCTCGAGGTTCAGCGAGGCGCCCGCGGAGTTCGCCACGCGACTCGAGACGTGGGAGCGAACGTCTCTGCCGGTGCCGCAAGCATACAGACGATTCCACGATGCCGATCCACGAAGAATGATCGTCGACAAATGCCCGCCGTACAGCACCTGGCTCGAGCATCTCGAGTGGATCATCCACCACTTCATCGATGCAAAGTTCATCCACCTCATCCGGAACCCTCATGACGTGATCCGCTCGTATGTGCGGATGCAGCTCTACAAACTCGATTCGGGGATGTTTGGCGCCGGCGTCAATCCGTACCAAATCGCCGAGACGCTGTGGTTCCGCCACAACGTGAACATTGCCGAAGCGCTGCGAGAGATCGGCGATCAGCGAAGCCTCCTGGTCCGCTTCGAAGATCTCGTCGCGGACCCACAGACGATCCTGTCGGGCGTCTGCGGCTTGCTCGGTGTCTCCTTCCAGCCACGAATGGCGAACCCCTATGAGGGTGACTGCGGCCATGTGGCGTTGGGCGCTGGCGATCCACGGGTGAACCTCCTAACGGAAGTCGAGAAGCGGGAGCCGAGCAAGCCGTTCTATCCGCTCGGCGAGAAGTGCCAGCAGCTCGCCCGCCTCTACGGATACTGATCGGACGTGTCCAACGATGGAGTCGATCCCTGTGGAAGCCGAGCATTCCGCGACGAGCAAGGAACGAAGGTGGGATCGCATCCCGGTGTTGTCGTCGACGGACGAATCTTCTGCAATTCCGCTGTGGATCGCTACAGTATCCAGCACGGCCTCCGGGGCAGCTTCTTCGCCTTCGGAGCCTCAACCTTTCTCCTGCTGCGGCGTCGCCTGGCGCACCGTCAAGTCGGGAGCCCCGTCGTGTTCTCCGAGCCGTCGACAGCGACCGGAGGACATCTGGAACGTGATAGAGGTCCACATGATCGAACCAAGGGGAACACGGTGCTCGGTGGAAATTCAATAGCTGCTTCCATCTCGATGGCGATAGCCCTGGCGGCATCCGCATGTGTCGGTTCGCCTGCGATGAAGCTTCTTGTCGAGGAACCGCTGCCTGGCGCGTCTGACGACCAGAAGCGAAGCGTCGACGCCCCAAGCCCGCCGAATATCGATGAGGCGTGTGGGAAACGGACGCAGTGGGAAGAAATGCCGGCGCCAGCCGACGGACGCGCTCGGCTCTGCCTGCTCGACCTTTCGCGAAGAATCGAAACTGGGGGCGCCTGGGGAGCGTCCGGCTTCATCGAACTTCAGATGGACAGTGCAGGCGAGGATGGGGTCGTGTGGCTGGCGGGCAACATACTGCTCGTCTGTTCTGGCCCTTCAAAGGACAGGTTCCGTCTCGACGGTGAAGCGCGCTACCAACTCGAAACGGGTGAGACAGGTAGGCTCGACGCAAATGGGGCGACATGGTCCGACTCTGGCGACATCGTTCCAGCCGAGACACGGCGCGCTTTGTGCAGCCAGGTTGACCAGTGAACCCCAGCGTTGCAGAAACCGACAGTGTGATTGGGTCAGGCGATGCGGCGCAGCGCCCGGAGGACCCATCCGGCGTCGCGAACGGTTCGCCAGGATTGGCTAACCGGCCACGAGGCCGCGGTAGGGACCCGGTCCGAGTTTCCGGACATGCAGGCGTGGCCTGCGACGACATGGGACAGGGCACCGGCGTCATCGAGTGGAGGCTCGACAACGACTCCACCGTCCGCGACGCGTTCTATGAGACGGATGGGGATCTTACCAACCGGTTCTTTCTCGATCTGCTGGGGGACCCGGCGGGCTTCCGCGACCTCATCGTGACGGAGCATGGTCTGCTCAATGCCGCCCATCCAAATCGCTACAAGAGATTCATCGTCGCCGGAGACACTTCACACACGGTGCTTCAGAGCCCCCAGTTCTACACCCAGGAGGCAAACGGCGTCCTGTTGAACGAGTGGACCGCCGATTTCTTGGGGGCGAGGGCGTCCTGGGTGGACATCGTGGAGGACGCGCTTCCCTAACCCGGAACTCGCCCGGCCTCCAGAGTGGGGGTGACGTTGTGCCGCAGGCCGTGACGCACGGCAGGGTGACCGCACGGCGCCGGTCGTCAAAACGAAATTCCCCCGGGGCGTAGTAGGCCCCGGGGGGATTCAAACTGGTCCCAGGGGGAATCGAACCCCCGAGCGGCCCTGCGTCACTGGTTCGGCTCGAGGGGCCTCAGACCATCTTCCACAGGATCGTGACGCTCATGCCGATCAGGCTGAGCACACCGGCGCCCCAACAGATCGCCCGGGCCGGCTGCATGTTCCGGATGTAGACCAGGGTGTGGAGGATGCGCGCAATCGTGAAGGTCCAGAAGTACGCGGTCGCGCCCAACGGTGAGGCGCCGAGCAGCACGTAGACCAGTCCGATGGCAAAGAAGAGCGGGATGTTCTCGAGGTCATTGCGCTGGATGCGAAGTGCTCGTGCCACCTCGGATTGCTCGGTGTCCGCTGCCGTCACGCCGGGACCTCCCACCACGGCGGCGTCCTCGGGGTTTACGTACCCTTTCACCCGCGAACGTTGCGATGCCGTGTAGACCGCGGAGGCGATCATCTTGATCACGAGGATCGCGACGCAGACGGCGTAGGTCCGAAAGGCGGCGTTTCCGAGAAAGGGCTCCATGATTCACTCCTCTGAGTTCAAGGGACAGGGCTCGCCGAACCTATCCCACACGCGACCGCATGTCTCTCGGTCCGAGCCGTAGTCTCGGCCTACGGCTGGTCTGGAAGGCCGAAGGGGGATCTTCGTGATCGCGTAGTCCGCGAAGACCCGTAACGCCTCGACGGCACTGGTGATTTCCCGATGATCGTCCTGCCCACGTTTCCGGACACGACGCGGTCAGCTCCTCGGGCGTGATGATCGGGTTATCGAGCCCCTGATGGTGGTGCTCGACGTAGTCCTTGACTGCTAGCCGAAGGTGCCGTTCGCCCAACGGCACGATATTGTCGAGGCACTCCGACTTGATGGAGAGCACGAACCGCTCCGCGTGCGGTGGTAGACGGCGAGCTGCTGGCGGAGGACGAGCTCGACGATGGCCTGCTCGTGCTTGCGACGAAAGAGCGACTGCATGAAGTGGACGATCAGGCTGAGGTAGGGCAGGACCGAGACCATCGCGAGCCAGATCGTGCTCGATCACGGATCGCCCGGCAAGCCCGCCATCGGTCGGGCTCTACCGGAAGTCGAGTGATTCCGGCGTGGACAGGTTTCGAGAACGGACAGGGACTTGCGGTGCTACAGGAGCCAAATGAGGTTTCTGCTTTTCGCCTGCCTGGCTCTGACTGCTTGCTCGGGGAACGAGCCCGAGACCGACGCCTGGGTTGGCACTTGGTCCACGAGCATGGCGGAACTTGGACGCATCTTCGAGAACGAGACGGTGCGACAAGTTGCAAACATCAGTGTCGGCGGAGACAAGTTTCGCGTGACTCTGTCGCAGGTGTTCGGCTCCGAAACAGCGCGCATCAGCATGGCAAGCATCGGCATTCAGGATAGCGGGGCTAGAATCGTCGCTGGCACGCTCCGGCCTCTCACGTTCGGCGGAGACCGCGCAGTCGAGCTCGAGCCCGGCATGGAAGTCGACAGTGATCCGGTGGACCTCGAGGTTTCCGCTCGTTCGAGTGTGGTCGTGAGCGTCTACGTCGAGGCAGCGGCTGGCCCGGCCACGACGCACCCCGATTCGTACCAGACTGCGTACGTCGCGGAGGGCAATTTCGTGGACACAGTCGATATGCCTGAGGAGCAGACCGAAACCTCGTGGTACTGGCTCGCCGGTATCGACGTGGAGAAGCAGACCCGACCCTTGGTGGTGGTCACACTCGGAGACTCGATCACGGAAGGAACAGGCTCGAGCATCGACGCAAACGCCCGCTACCCTGACGTGCTGGCCCGCGAATTGGCCGACGACGAACCAGCGGTCGCAGTCCTCAACGCCGGGATCGGCGGTAACCGCGTTCTTACGGATGTCGCCCCCGATGCCGGTCTTGGGTTTGGACCCAGCGCGCTTTCCCGCTTCGATCGCGATGTGCTTTCGCAACCGGGCGTCACACACGTGCTGCTGCTCGAAGGCGTCAACGACCTCGGGATCGGCAACTTGCTCGGTCCCATCGTGACGGGCGACGAGCTCATCGCCGGCTACGAGAGGATGATCGAGCAAGCGCACGATCAGGGGCTTTCGATCATGATCGGCACGATCTTGCCTTTCCGTGGCGCGACCTTCGGCGACTACTGGACACCCGAGAACGAACAGAAGCGCGAGGTGATCAATGAGTGGATCCGCACCACGAGTGAACACGACGGCTTCGTGGATTTCGACGAAGCCCTGCGAGATCCGGCCGATCCCGAGCAACTTCTGCCCGCGTTCGACATCGGCGACCATCTGCACCCAAATGACGCCGGTTACCGACGCATGGGCGCGGTGGCAGTAGCAGCGCTTCGATGATGCCGAAAAACTCCCGCGCATTAGGGCCTGGTGCGCGCCGTTGCCCAGCGTTCACCCCCGTACTGGCACGGGCGTGGCCCTGGCCGGAGTTGCTGAGCGCCTGAGGAAGGCAATGGCGGAGGCACGTGCGGGATGAGCCGTGGTCGGGTTCGAGAGCCTTGCCATCCGTCCCACACTCGATTGACCATTTTCTCTGGCCCCCCGCTGGGCCTCAACGATCGTTGGTATTCGAAAACCCGCGCGGGACGCGGGTTTCCAACTGCCGAAGGTGGAACTTGAACCCACACCTCGGGCCGAAAAGACTACGTTTTCTCGGGGCCTAGCGTGTCTGAGCGTGTCTCCGTCTGGCCCCCGGGGGGCCAGAGATCTGGCGGTGTCGGGTCGACCGGTGGCGCGAGACCCATCGCGAGCCCGACCGTCTATCCATGGATGCAGTCCGGCGGACCGCGCGGTCGTCGTCCCCGAACAGGCGGCAGGGATCGAAGGACCTATCCGACGTCGCCATCGGCTCAACGGCTGGGCGGAATTCGGACGACTTGCTTCCCAAAGGCCGCGTTACGGCGTCGGCCGAGTTTTCGGACACGACGGATCAGGGACGAGCCTGGCTTCTTCCAGGCGAAGCAGCACCTCTCTCGTCCATTATCCCATGACCGCAGGTTCGTGTCCCGGCCTTGCAGCCAAACGTTCCGGGACCCCGATCTCCTCTAGGCATGAGTCCAAAGCGGCCCTAATGTTCGGTCTGAGGCAGGGGGAAAGGCCTCGTAGTCCAACCGCTTTGCGAAGGAGGGACAGCTCATGGCCGAAGTTACAGGGGAGATGCACAAGGACGGCGACGTTCTGGTCGACTACGAGGAAAAGGTCTTTGAGGACGTACAAGCGGAACCGGGCGAGAAAGCTCTGGTGACGTTTCACACGGTCGCCTTCGAGGGGTCGATCGGACTCGTCAACACGTTGACGGCCACCAGATTGCTGCGCAAGGGCTTCGAAACCTCGATCCTGCTTTACGGTCCGGGCGTCACGCTCGGCTTTCAGAAGGGGTTTCCCACTCTCGGCGACGAGGCATTCGCCGGACATCTTCTCGTCAATCAGCGGTTCGCGAAGTTCATGGAAGAGGGCGGCAAGATCTACGGGTGTCGGTTTTCGACGCAGGCTCTCTATGGCCAGACGGAGAAGGCTTTCATTCCGGGGATTCGGCCGATCAATCCCCAAGACGTTCTCGACATCAACCTCCTACACCGTCGAGACAACGCGTTGATCATCAACACTTGGACGGTCTGACACATGGTACGGGCGGCCGCCGTCCAGATCGCCCCTGATCTCACCAGCCGGAGCGGCACGGTCGATCGCCTGTTGGTCGCGATCAGGGACGCTGCTGCGCGCGGCGTTCAGATCGCGGTCTTTCCGGAAACGTGCGTTCCCTACTACCCGTACTTCTCGTTCGTGCTGCCGCCCGCGGCGGCCGGCCCCGAGCACCTGCGCCTTTACGAAGAGGCGGTCGAGGTGCCGGGGGCGGAGACGAGGCAGTTCTCGGCCGCCGCGCGCGAGCATGGGATAGTGCTGGTGATCGGTGTCAACGAGCGCGACCACGGCACGTTGTACAACTGCCAACTCATATTTGACGCGAACGGCGACCTCGTCCACAAGCGTCGCAAGATCACCCCGTCGTATCATGAGAGGATGATCTGGGGGCAGGGCCATGGTGACGGCCTCGCCGTCGTCGAGACGGCAGTGGGCCGGGTCGGCGCGCTCGCGTGTTGGGAACATTACAACCCGCTGGCTCGCTATGCCCTGATGACCCAGCACGAAGACATTCACTGCGGGCAGTTTCCCGGCTCGATGGTCGGCGATGTCTTCGCGGATCAGATCGAAGTGACGATTCGCCACCACGCGCTCGAATCCGGCTGCTTCGTGGTCAATGCGACTGGTTGGCTGACGAACGAGCAAGTCGAGTCGATTACTCCCGACGACAAGATGCGGGCGGCGCTGCGATCGGGCTGCTTCACCGCGATCGTCTCACCGGAAGGGCGTCTTCTCGGCGAACCGATCCGTGAAGGAGAGGGCATGGTGGTCGCCGAGCTCGACCTCGCCCTGATCACGAAACGCAAGCGAATGCTCGACAGCGTCGGCCACTACGCCAGGCCGGATCTCTTCGAGCTCCATATCGACCGCAGCCCACGGCTTCCGATCAGGGACCGCGGCGCTGTGACCCCCGCAGGAGGGGAACATGGAATCGAACCACAGGACAGACCTTCAATCGGCGATTGCCTCCCAGCGGCAAAGGCTGATCGCTGAGCTGCAGGCGGAAGGAGTTCGGTTTACAGGGGAGGACGACGGCGTGCCGGCCCGCAAAGGCGGGGCCGGGCCGTCGGATCACCGCGCTGTCGGCGTGCTCGGAACCACGGCAATGGTCCCCGTCTACACGCAGGAGTCGGCCGCCTCTCGATTCACCGCGAAGGTTCTTCCCGCCGGGGATCAGGCGATGCTCTTCCGCAACGGGGTCGAGGTCGGTCGACTGACGCTGCCCCCCGCACCACGGTTCTACGGACTCGAAACCGAAGACGGCGTTCCCTACTGGAAGATCGCGCAGCTGCACGCCAGAGACGTCCTAGCCAGTACCGTGCTGCAAACCTGCGTGCGCTACGGAGATGTCGACCAGCGTTGCCAGTTCTGCGCGATCGGAGTTTCCCTCGAAGCAGGACGCACGATCGCTCGCAAGACACCGGAACAGCTGGCAGAGGTCGCAGAGGCGGCGGAAAGACTCGATGGCGTGCGCCACATGGTGTTGACAACCGGCACCCCGCCGACTCCCGATCGCGGTGCGCGCGTTCTCTGCGAATCGGTCCATGCCATTCGATGCAAGACAAATCTGCCGATTCAGGCGCAGTGCGAGCCGCCGGAAGACTTTGCCTGGTTTCAACGATTGCGCGAGGCCGGAGTGGACAGTCTGGGGCTCCACCTAGAAGCGTGGGACCCGCAGGTCCGCCAGCGCATCATGCCGGGCAAAGCCGAGGTGCCGGTCGACAAGTATTTGGCCGCCATGGAAACCGCCGTCGACATCTTTGGTCGCGGCCAAGTCAGCAGCTACCTGCTCGCCGGCCTGGGGGACACGCGCGAAGGGTTGCTCGAGGCAAGCCGCCAGCTCATCGGGCTCGGAGTCTACCCGTTCGTCGTACCCTTCGTGCCAATCTCCGGTACGCGGCTCGAGGACTGGCCCAGCCCGAGCGCCGAGTTCATGAGATCGGTCCTCGAGCCGCTCGGCGAACTGCTCCGCGAAGCGAATATGCGCTCGAGCGAAATTCGGGCCGGCTGCGGGAAGTGTGGGGCCTGCTCCTCGCTTGCCAGCCACGAGAGCTAAGATGATGACTGCGGAGCTGCTCGCCGCGGATGGCGAACGGAGGGTGCCCTCTCGGCCGACGGATTTTGTGTTCAACGTCGCAGGCACCCAGCAGCAAATCGAGGGCTTTTGGCGACTCCGCAGAGAGGTCTTCTGCGATGAGCAAGGCCTGTTCCGCGGCTCGGACCGCGACGAGGTCGACGACTTGATGACGCCGATCGTCTGCCAGTCCCTCCTGCTCGGCATGTCTGACGAAGTCGTCGGCTGCGTGCGGCTCTTCGAAACCCAACCACGGGTCTGGTGGGGAGGGCGCCTCGGTGTCGATCGGCGCTATCGTCACCTCGATAAAATCAGTCCCGCAGTCGCTGCACGCGCCCACTTCCCCTCCGATTGGACGAATCGATCGATTGGCGCGGGACTCGTCTTCAAGGCTGTGACGCTAGCTTGTTCGCGCGGGTGCGACGCGTTCTTCGCTCACGTCCAGATTTCCAACGTGGCATTCTTTGAGCACCTGGGTTGGCACGTCATCGGTACGCTCGATCTCCGGGGCCTCGAGCACGCAACGATGCGCGCCGAGCTGCGGCACTATCGATCGCTCGGAAAGGGACAGTGAGCGAGCTGACGACACTCGTGGACCGTCTGGCGAACGCCAGCGCCGTTCGCGACAAGGTCTCGATCCGCCGCGCGTACGAACCGACCGCTCTGGGGACGATTGTCCCCGGTGTCCGTCTCGGGGACGACTGTGCGGCCCTACCCGACGGCGATCGTGGCTACCTCCTGTTTGCGGCGGAGGGAATGCTCCCGAGCTTCGTGGATTCCGATCCGTGGTTCGCCGGATACTCCGCCGTAATGGTGAATCTCAGCGATGTGGCTGCCATGGGTGGCCGGCCACTGGCGATCGTCGACGTAGTGTGGACCCCCGACTACGAGAACGCAGCGGCCCTCTGGGACGGCATGTGTGCTGCTTCCTCCAGCTACGGTGTGCCGATCGTCGGTGGTCACACAACACTGACCCGCTCCGAGCAACCCATGCATCTCGCCGCCGCCGTCATCGGGCGGGCGTCGTCCCTCCTAAGCAGTTTCGACGCCGAGGCCGGTCACGACCTCCTGATGGCGATCGACCTTCGGGGAAGCTTTCGTCAGGGCAAGCCATTTTGGAACGCGAGCACCGCGAGAGGCGTTCGAGAGCTTCGCCGGGGCTTAGAGCTCCTCGCCGACCTCGCCGAAGCGGGCCACTGCCGCGCGGCCAAAGACATCTCGAACGGTGGTATCCCGGGCACTCTCGTCATGCTGCTCGAATGCTCCGGCGTTGGAGCGACGGTCGACATCGACTCGATTCCGAGCCCTCCGGGCGTCGATCTCTTCGAATGGATGCTCACGTTTCCGAGTTACGGATTTCTCTTGAGTGTTGCGCGCGGCCAGCGCCGTGACGTTGAGGAGAGGTTCCGCGCTCACGGCATCGAGTGCAAGAAGATTGGAGAGATAGAAGCGGAGCAGCGCCTTCAGCTCGCGCATGGCGCCGAGCGTGTCACCTTGTGGCGCTCGCCCGAATCGATGGAAAGGCAATTGAGTCAATGAATTCTGATGTCCTGATCGTCGGCGGAGGGCTCGGTGGCGCCGCGCTCGCCTGGAGACTCTCCCGCGAAGGAATTCCGGTCACCGTGTTCGAGCGTGAGACCGAGTTTCGCGATCGCGTTCGCGGCGAAGGGCTGTTGCCGTGGGGAGTGAACGAGGCGCGAGACTTGGGGATCGAGCCTCTGCTCGTCCAAGAGTGCGCGCTCCCTATCGCCTACTGGACTTCGCATGCGTGGAGTCAGCGGTCTTCCCGCAACCTGATTGAGAGCACTCCGCGCGGAGCGCCGTGCCTCGATTTCCTCCACGCCGAGATGCAAGAAGTGCTGCTCGGCGCGGCCGCCGCGGCTGGGGCCGACGTGCGGCGGGGGGTTCGCGTGGTTCGCGTAGACCCGGGCGCGCCCCCGCGCGTGATCACGGCACAGAGCGGCGGTGAGGAGACGCACGTGGCCCGCTTGGTTGTCGGCGCGGATGGCCGCACGTCAAAGGTCCGCGATTGGGGCGGATTCGAGCCGTGGCGGGCACAGCAACGCCTGCGCGTCGCCGGTGTGCTGCTCGAGGGATGCGATGTTCCGCGCGACTCGGTGCACGTCTTTCGCAACTCGAGCGAAGGGACCGGCGCCCTGTTCTTCCCCCAGCGCGGCGGCGCAATCCGGGGGTACGCGATCCGGCGGAGGCGCGAACGGCATGGGCCGCTCAGTGGGAGCAAGCGAATTGGCGAGTTCATAGACGTCTGCTGCAAGACCGGTGTTCCCGCCGACTGGATCAACGGAGCGAGCCCGGCCGGCCCACTGGCGGAATTCGAGGGTGCGGACACCTGGGTAGAGCGGCCGTATCGAAACGGGGTCGCCCTCGTTGGGGACGCGGCCTCGTCCAATGACCCGGCATGGGGCAACGGACTCTCGCTTACGATCCGGGACGTGCGTGTCCTGGCCGAGTGCTTACTCGAAGACGACGACTGGGCCCGAGCCGGAGCTCGGTACGCGTGCCTCCACGATGAGCACTTCGGTGCCGTCCATCGCATCACGACTTGGCTGACCGAACTCCTCTACGAGATCGGAGACGAGGCAGAAGCTCGCCGTGAACGGGCGTTCGCGGCAATGAGCGACGGACGCTCTCGCAATCCGGACTTCGTTGCCCTCGGTCCTGCCGCGCCGAGTGACGAAGAGGCGCGATGTCGGATGTTCGGAGAGAGCTATCCGTCCGACGGTCTTCGCAACGTTTCGGAGGGAGCCTCACCGTACTTGCGACGATACACCGCCGCAAAATGACCGAGATGAGCAAAGCCGTAGCGGGCAGCAACCGCGGCGACCGTCGTCGCGCCGGGCCGTTCCGTCGCCAGGTCGGCGTGGGCGCGTTCCAAGCGCAGCCACTTGACGAAGGCCATCGGCGTCGTTCTACGAAATCGCCGAAAGCCCTCGTAGAGGGAACGCGCGCTGACGTTCGCTACGCGCACCAAGTCCGTCATCGAGATCACCTCGCCCGCGTGCGCGTCGATGTACTCCTCGGCGCGGCGAACGTAGTAGGGTGCCGCCGGAGCGGCTCCCTCGCTCAGCGCCCGGCTGTAATTGTGCGGCTGCAGGGTGAGCAGAACGGCCTTGCTGGCGCGGTTTACCTCATCGATCAAGATGGGCGACTTGAACAGCATTCCATTCTCCGCAACCGACCACAGGTGCTCGACCAACCCCCACCACGAGCGCCCAGGCTCGCGATCGGCGTGCAGCGGGAATTCGAAACGCAAGGGCTCAGGAAGCTCGCGGTCCAGCCACTGCGCGAGTGGCCGCTCGAGCGCGGCGCGCGCGGTGCGCACGACCCGAAACAAGGCGTCGTCGCCAAAGGTCGTGATGCGGTTCGGGCGAACCGCGGACAAGATCGCGCCTTTGGGCGCACCCCCAGCCATGAAGTCGTCGCCGTTTTGAACCTCGGCCTTTCCGCGCAGGCATCTCGCGATGATGAAGATGTCTTCGGGTGTCGTCTGAACGATGTTGACCGGTGCGCTGAAGCGCACGGAGCCGACCGAGAGGTCACCCAAGGCGGCGGTGCGCATCGCCGTCTCGATGGCATCCGGGTTGTCGACCGTAAGCTCGTGCTCCGTAAAATGATCGGACAGACGCGCGCGCGCTCTCTCCACGTGGCGAGATCGGAACTCGCGAATTCCGGTAGCCGGATCAACCGCGTCTTCGACAGGCTCTGTTTTCTGGTTCCGTGTCATTCTACAAGGCAGGACCGGCTAAGCCGATCGACATCCCTTCGCTACCATCATTTGGTGGCACAACCGGCATGCAACAGGAAGGCCCGATTCGAGCTTCTGACGGAGTAAGCGGAGTGCGGATGGGACGCGGAGTCGTACGAACGTTCTAGCTTCGATTTTTTCCGTAACCTTCCCTGTCCGGTTGCGTATCCGGGCCTCCGGATCGTAGTCCGCGAAAACCCGTAACGCCCGCCCGCCGCGCTACGCTGCGAGGCGGTAATCGCGGTGGAGGCCTCCCAGCACGGGCAGGGCGACGAGGGTACAGCCCGCCGGCGGCCGCTGCGTGAGTTCTGGGTACGGTGCTGGGATCGCGTGGATCGCCTGCGACGGCCCTGCCGGTGAACGTTGACGTGGGGGGTATGTGTTGGTCCAGCGTAAACGCGACCGCGTGGCGTCCGAACAGCTGACGGATCCGATCTCCGAGCTGTCTGGGTGAGTGCGCATGGCAGAGCGAGGATGCCGAAGCTTGGTGAATTGGTTGCGACAGTTCCAGAGGATCACCGAGAGGAGATCCGATGTTCGGTCTCGGTTCCGGGCTGGCATCCGAGATGTCGAACCCATCCGCGCACATCTCGTCCTGGCCTTGCTTGGTGTTTCCCTTGGCCTCGGACACCCCAATCGCTGGTGTAGCCGCGATCCGACGCTCGAGATCACCGGGGACTCAGCGGTACACATCTCTACGGTGTACTACCTTGAGGACGGTAATGATGACTCGCTGGCCGTCGATGCTGTACAGCGCGCGGTAGCGGCCGATCCGAATGGGGTAGACGTCGTCGTAGCCTTGGAGCTTTCGGCACCCCGATGGTCGCGGCTCGTCGGCCAGAGCTTGCGCCGCTCGGAGCGCGCGGATCCGGTCCTCCCGGCCAAGCTTCTTGAGCTGCTTTTCTGCAGTGGTCGAGACCTCGATTCTATAGCTTGCCATCCAGCCCGAGGTCCTTGAGTACCGCCGAGAGAGGACGGGTCGGTTCGTGGCGGATGGCTTTCAGGTCCTCGATGTCTTCGAGTTCTTCGAGCTTGTCGATGATGGCGTCCTCGACGAATCGGTTCATTTTCAATCCCCGTGCGTCGCAGATGCGGTCCATCGCTTCTTTGACTCGAGC
>JAJCZO010000175.1 GCA_029262355.1 Deltaproteobacteria bacterium | reverse complement strand
TCCAGTCCTAGAACGACGGCTAAGTCACAGCAAGTACAGTAGAAACGTCTTTCCTGATTCGTGCGCCCGTACGACGAAACCACGAATAAATCATAAAGTATTGGTGCGCTCCTGTCGATGGGCACTTCACTAGGGCGTTTCCTGAGGCCTCCAACAGGCGGCGTAGCCCCGCGAAGGCCTCCTCGAGCCCGGACAGCACGTCGAGGAGAGTCTCCCCGCCGTTGGGGAAGGAGTCGAAGATCTGGCCGCTTTCCAGGTTGGAGTTCACGTCGAACGAGAAGCCGACCGTTTGGCTGCCGAAGATGTCGAGTTGGTCGAACCCGAGATTCGTGTCGAGGTCCACCCGGAGGAAGAACTGGAAGCGAGACGCGCTACCCGCGAAGTCCCATTGCATGCTGACGTCCATCTGGCCCGGGTTGGGTAGAACCTCGTCGAAGTCGTTGAGCTCACAGAAGTCGGCGATCCCTCCGGGCACCCCGGTGAAGTTGCAGTAGGCCTCGACGAAGCCGCCGTCCAGCGAGAAGTAGAAGTAGAATTCAATGTCCGAGTCCGGCTCGCTCGGGAAGTCCTGGGCGAAGTCGATCTCGAATGCGAGTAGCGGGTAGCGCACGTCCCCGATTCCGGGACTGAAGACCGCGGGCTGGACGCTCACGAAGCTGATGTCGCCGACGTCGCCCTCGGTCGCCTCACACACCTCGACGTCGATCGCCGTGATGCCACCCGGGACGGCGATGGCGCTGGCCGTGCCGACGCTGCCGGGGCCGTCCCACGCCACCGCAGTGATCTCGAACGGGTTTGACAGACACGCGGGTCCGCTTGGTCCGGCCGGGACGTTCGGGAAGCCGGCCACAGCCGACACCGCCGAGGAGGTGCAGGCGGGGAATCCGTTGCCGATCGAGACGCTGACGCCCGGCGTGGGGATTCCATTGCAGAGGGTCTCGACCGCGACCAGCGTGAGGGGGCACGGTGGCCCGGGCGGAATCGCCGCGTACCAGGCCATCGTGAACGGTGTGGCGATCGGGCCACACACGACCTTGTCGTCCGGGTCGTTCACCTCCGAATCCGAATCGTCATCGACCACCGCGCAGCTCGCCACGACGACGAACGCGCCATTCTCGACCCCGTAGAGGTCCGGGGTCGCCCCGACGGGGAGCAAGTCGACGTTGTCGAAGGTCGTAGTGAAGGAGCCCCCGGTGCAGCTGATCTGTGTGCCGCCGGGCTGATACGTGACGAACATGCTCGAGCTCAGCCCCGGTGGTGGAGGAACCGGAACGTTGGCCGGCTTGAGTGCGGCGATCGAGAGCTGAGCCGTCTCGCCCGGCGGTGGGATGACGGTGCAACCCGCCGGCAGCTCGAGAGTCGCGCCGATCGCGGTGTTGTTCACGGCGACGGGTTGAGTGGTCACGCGCGATCCGGGTGCGCCGCCGGCGATGCTGTTGGCGTCGTCGAGGAGAACGGCGCCCGTGAGGTCTCTCTCCGGGAGGTAGATCGCGCGGAACACGTTGTTGGTTCCGCCGTTCAAGAAGATTGGCTTGTGCGGGATCGTCGGATACTCGTCGCTACCGCCCGGCGTGGGGTCGATCGCGGTAGAGCCGAAGAAGTTGATTTCGCCAAGCCCTACGTCGGAGGGCGCAACGGCGACGTCGTAGCCGCCGGTGCCGTCGGTGCTGGCGGAGAGGCCTCCCTGGCCGCCGGTGATCCCGGTGCCTTCCAGTGGGT
This sequence comes from Deltaproteobacteria bacterium, assembly GCA_029262355.1. Lineage (GTDB taxonomy): Bacteria > Desulfobacterota > Binatia > UBA12015 > UBA12015 > VGTG01. Next base: position 27,481 of record JAJCZO010000175.1, on the reverse strand, counting down.
TGCCGACCCCGTCGAACACGAAACCGGATAGCCGCGTAGGGCTCGTGGCGACGCCCGTCGCGCCGCAGAGGAGCCGCACCGCGTCGACGTCGGCCTGGTCGATCGTGCCGTCGGGGGCGTTGGGGTCGAGTGTCGGATGTTCCTGCGTGTTCGCTGCGATGTCGAGCCCATCGATGTAGCCCATCTCGCCCGCGCTCTTGTCGAAATGCGTCGGGTCGAGAAGTACCTCGACGTCGGCCTGGTCTATCTGGCCGTCATCGTTCAGGTCTGCGGTGGGTGCGTCGACGACTGGGGTGCCGACAAGCGCGTCACACTCCGGCTCGTCTGTGAGGTTTGGGATGCAAAGCTCTTCCGCTTTGACAGTGTCGAGCAGTCCCGCTCCGAACTGGTTGTTGACGTGGAGCGTCGTCGCCTTCTCGTGCTTCGGCTGCGCGAGGCATGTCGCACCGCCGCAGTCGTCGTCGTTCTTGCACGCGCCGTTCGCGTTCTCCGGTGCGCCTGCGTCGCAGACGCCTTTCGCCGGCTTCGCTTGGTAGCAGGTCACGTAGGCGTCGGCGTCTGCCGGCGGCTCGGGCGTACCCCCGGGCAGGAGAGTCTTCGTCGCGGCGGGGCACCAACGCGTCGGCTTCTTCAGTTCGTAGAGCCGCTCTTGGAACTGATCTTCGACGAGCACGAACAACCCTTTGGGGAAGCCCTGACTGCAGGCACCACCGACCTCGGCAGTTTCGCAGTCCTCGTCGGACTTGCACTTGACGCTGGCGTCTCCCTCGCAGACGCGCTTCTTTGCGACCACGCTGTAGCACATGTGATGATCGACGATCGCCGCCGTCGGCGGGTCGATGGGGACCTCGTGATCCTTCGAAGAAGGCACGAGGAGACGATTGCCCTTCTTGGTCTCGAGGACCAAGCGCCCGAGCTGGTCCTCGATGAGGACACGGGTCTTGGTGTGCTTGGGCGGAGCGCACTTCGCGCCCGCGTTGCAGTCGGTGGACTTGACGCACGGGGATTGGTCGTCCGAGCAGATCTTGGCCGGCTTGGTCGCGTAGGCTTCGAGGTGGTCGGGCAGGGCAGGCGCGGTGGGGTCTTCCCCATTCTTGTTCGCCGGTGCGCACAGCGCGGCCGGTTTGCCGGCGATCCGCTGCAGGTCTTCGAGAGGATCGGCGACCTGCACATCGGCTCCGTCGAACGTGTTCTTCACGCAGAACGCCTTCGCCCCGGCATCGCCCCCGCAGGCGGCGTCGTCACTGCACGCGGCGCCGGCATTGGCGAGGGAGGCGGGGGAGCAGAGCCGGCTCGAACTCTGCTTGGCTTTGTAGCACATGAAGTGGCCGACGGCGGCGGATTCGCTCGGTAGGGCGAGCCCGCCCAGCACGAGGACAGCGATGGGCAGCAGGGAGAACGGCGAGTGCGCGCGGGACATGACGTATTCCTTTCGACGACACTCGGGTTGATGATTCGATGAACAGGTCGAGGGCCGCCCTACTCTCGGAATATGACGAACCGTTGTTCGCGGACAACCGTCGTCTCCACTTCCTGGCGTGAGGTTTGCGTGAGGTCGACGTTCTCGGACGATCTCGAGGCTGCTATCGCACGACCGCAGTCACGAAGTCCGGGCGCGCGCCGCGAGGTGTTTGGCGAGGGCTCGGACGGCGTCGCGTTCGGGGTGTTTCAACCCAGCGGCGTCGCCGCGCCGGGCGGTACTCATCGAGCACAGTCGACAGATCGTACCCGAAGCTCCGGACTTCGTACGCGCGGTCGCACCCATCGCGGCGGCTCTTCCTTCGGGCGATAACCTCGGTTACCTCGCGCGCGACGAACCCGTCCCCCTGCTGCTCATCAACGGGAGCGAGGACCCGATGAATCCGTTCACGGGCGGCACGGTCGCTCTCTACGGCCTCTGGGGGAATCGGGGCACGGTTCACTCGACGATGGATACGATTCGGTCCTTTGCGAAAACGGCCGGGTACACCGCAGAGCCCGTAGTCGATGAGCTTCCGGACCGACGCACCGACGACGGCTCGACCATCGTGCGCCATCGATGGTTCGAGCCGGGACGACCGGAGGTCGCCCTGTACGCGGTGATGGGTGGAGGACACACAGTCCCGCACCCGGTGATGCGTTTCCCGCGCGCGCTAAATCTACTCGCAAAGGCGGTCCGTACGGCCGCCACCGTCAATAGAGGTTGGAACCCATGAGAAACTCACTGAGCGCTTCCGTCGCGCTGGCTGGCCTGGCAGCGTTTGCGTCCATGGCACGAGCCGAACCGGGAAAGGTGGATCTGGACAACTACGCCTTGGTCGAGACCCATCGGCAGATGGCGATCACGCAGGCCAACGCCGGAGGGGTCAATACCTTTGACCACAAACGTGAAGTTCCCCCGGTCGACAATCAGCCTGTCGTCAGGATGAACAGAGACACGCTCTATTCGATGGCCATCATCGATGCATCCAAGGGTGCAACCGTGACGCTGCCGGATGCTGGAGATCGCTACATCTCCTTGACGTATCTCGATGAGAACCATCGAGTTTACGACATGGTGTACGAGGCCGGAGAGCATGAGATTCCCGCTCCCACCGGCCACATGTATGCTCTCGTGCGCGTTGGCGTTAAGTCCGGAACGAGTGCCGATCTAGCTGAGATTCACCGCATCCAGGACGCGATCAAGCTTTCTGCGAACAGTTCCGTTCCCTTCGAAGCGATCGAGTACGACGAGGCGTCCTACCAGAAGACCCACCATGGCGTGCTCGACAGCTTTGCCAAATCCGGATTGCTCGACACCGAGAAGATGTTCGGAACCGAGGACTACGTTGACCACGACAGGTGCATCATGGGCACAGCAATCGGCTGGGGCGGCGCGACCTGGAAGGACAACATCTACCAGTTCTCCAAGTTCTTCGAGGGCGAGGAGTGTCAGTCGACCACCTTTGTAGACCCGAAGAACGAAGGCGGGTGCTGGTCCATCACCGTCTACAACAAGGGCGGCTTCATGTTCGATGATGTCGCAAACATCAATTCGGAGGTGGCCGAGAAGAACGCGGACGGGACCTACACGGTGAGTTTTAATTGCGAAGGTGGAATCAACAACCTTCCCATCAAGAACGACTCAGGTGCGTGGAACGCAGCGATGCGCCACTACACTCCATCGGAAGCCGTCGTGAATGGCAGCATCACTCCGATGAAGACGATCGCGCCCGTCAAGTGATCTGACTTCTGGAGCAGTGGGCGCGCCCGCGGTGCCGCGCGACGCGGAAGCGCGGTGGTGGCACCCGAGGTGTCCGGAAACCTGGCCGCAGTTCCTCGTGGTGAAGGCCTCCCCTCGGCGGGACTGCGGCCGATGACTCGACCGACTTGGGCGTTGTACGAACCCCGAGTTCGGATGAACGGCCCATTTGCTCAGGTCGGCGGGTAGCCGCCCCCGCGAAGCCTGGAGCGAGGCCGAGTTTTCGGGACAGATCCGCCGCGGCGTAGCCGCAGGGCGGCTCTACGACAGGAGCCTCGACGGCTACTCGAACGGCGGGCATTCCGCACCCGAGTTCGGCGGTGGCATCGATTGGGCCGCCGGACCTGGGAAGCTCAGCGATCTGCTCGAGTACCTGAAGACACCCTGATCACGGTGCCTCCGGCCAAGCGGGCATTCAGCGTTCGTCACAGTGAGCAGGCGCCGCCCGACACACACCCCTGTAGCGAACCCGCGCCAGTCGGATCTCCTTGACTTTGATCGCAGTTTTGCGTGATTGGCTATGGAGACCGGGTTGAACTCGGCCGGCTCAGTTGGGGACCGCTTGGGTTCGATCAGCTGCGCGGCCCAGTTCGGCCGAGAAGCTGAGTAGCAAGAGGGGGACGGAATGAAAGCATTCAGATTCAAGGAGTGGAAGAAATCGGCACAATTGGAGGATGTCCCCGTCCCCGATCCCTGCCCGGGAGAGGTCCTCATCAAGGTAGGCGGCGCCGGCGCATGCCACTCCGATCTGCACATCATGCACGAGTTCGACCCGGCAAGCCTTCCGGGGTTGGACGGCTGGCAGCTTCCCATGACGCTCGGCCACGAAAATGCCGGCTGGATCGAGGCCGGTGATCTCGCAGCGTATCCACACCTCGAGCTCGGCGCTCCGGTGGTGGTCTCTCCGACATGGAGCTGCGGCGTATGCGCGCCCTGCCGACAGGGTGCGACGAACTACTGCGAACAGGAACATTTGGCTGGCGGTATCGGGCGTGACGGCGGGCTTGCGGAATATATGGTTGCACCGGCGCAGACACTTATCCCCCTCGCGAACCTGGAGCCTTGGAAGGCCGCGCCGCTGACGGATGCGGGCCTCACCTCCTATCACGCAGTCAAGCGCTGCCTTCCGCTGCTGACACCCGATGCAACAGCCGTCGTGATTGGGGCTGGCGGTTTGGGACACATGGCCATTCAAGTCCTTCGTGAGCTCAGCGGATGTCAAATCATCGTGGCGGATACCAGCGAGACTGCACTGAAGATGGCGGGCGACCTGGGTGCGCATGTCTGTTTGCCGTCGGATGGCACGACCGCCGATGAAATTCGAAAGGCAACAGGTGGGCTCGGGGCGACGGTGATCCTCGACTTTGTCGGCATCGACGCCACGCTCGCCCTGGCCGGGCAGTCCGCACGGCAAAGAAGTGAGATCGTTCTGATCGGAATTGGAGGCGGCACGTTTCCCTTCCAATTCGGCGCCCTCCCCTATGCGTGCTCACTGGTCACGACCTACGGGGGGTCAACGGGAGAGCTGGCAGAGCTAGTCGCCTTGGCGGAGGCTGATCGGATCCATCCTCACATCGAGGAGTTCCCATTGGATCAGGTCGCGAGCGTGTATGAACGACTTCATAAAAATGAGATCAGCGGGCGGGCTGTCCTGCGGCCTTAACGGCCGCGCATTCTCTAGACTCTGCCTCCTTCTTGTGAAGCCACTCACGCCGCCAAGAAGCAAGACCCTTGGTAGGGGGGTGCACGCGGCCCGCTCTTGGACAGACGGTGCCCTCATTCATTTTGCATTGTACCCGCAGCCAGCGCCGCAGGGGCCCACCACGACCGCAGCCCAGACGGCTTCTGCTCTGATTTCGCGGGCACATCCAAAAAAGGCCGATAATTCGGCCGGAGGAGTGTCATGGCGAGCAGAAGGAAGTTTTCAGACAAGTACAAGCGCGAAGCAGTTCGGATGGCGACTCAGCCCGGCGTAACGAAGAGCCAGATCGCCTACGAGCTGGGCATCACGACGAATCTGTTGGGTCGATAGAATAATCAAAATGGCTAGTGACACACAGTGGTGCACAAAAAAGGGAAATGTGAACAGTAGATAGATCAAAAACACTCTCAGGGAGCAAAGATGAAAAAGGTACTGGTGCTATACTATTCGATGTATGGACATGTTGAGACCATGGCGAAAGCTGTGGCGGAGGGTGCCGGGTCTGTTGCCGATGTTGAGGTGACAATGATGCGAGTGCCTGAACTGATGTCAGAAGAAGCGGCTCGGGGCGCAGGCGCCAAACTGGATCAGGATGCCCCACTGGCAGATCCCTCGAACCTGACGGATTATGATGCCATCATTTTCGGCACCCCGACCCGCTTTGGCAACATGGCAGCACAGATGAGAAATTTCCTCGATCAAACCGGCGGGCTCTGGTTTGACGGGGCACTGGTGGGGAAAATAGGCAGTGTTTTTACCAGCACCGGCACCGGTGGAGGTAATGAAACCACTATCCAGTCTTTCCACACCACCTTGCTTCATCATGGCATGCTGGTGGCGGGTTTACCCTATAGCTGTCCCGAACTTAAGGATATCTCTGAACCCAGAGGGGGAGGACCATTGGGGGCGGCATGTCTGGCGGGAGCAGATGGTTCCCGACAGCCGTCGAAAAATGAACTTTCCCAGGCAAGATTTCAGGGCCAGCATGTGGCGCAATTGCTGAGTAGCTGATGCTCTGAGTATGTTGTTCAGCTCAGGGACATTGGACTTCCCACGCTTTCGTGGGAAGTCCAGCTGCGCATGTCCAGCGCGCTCAAACGATCTGCTCGCTCATCGCTCGAAGTGAATCGCCCGCGCCGTCACGATGGCCCGACCCAGGGCGCGGCCCTCGGACCGTCCCGCGCCGTTACTGCGAAGTGCCAATTCGGCGTGGTCGCCGTGCGCCGGGGAGGAGGGCTGTAGCCGACATGAACGACCCATTTACCCAGGTCGACGGGTAGCCGCCACCGCGAAGCCTGGAGCGAGGTCGAGTTTTCGGGCCCAAGCCGCCGCGGCGGAAGCCGCAGGGCAGCAAACGAAGAACATCCTCGTCCGCTAAGGGGTGAGCCCGCTCGGATTCTTCTGACCCCGGCGGGCGGTAGCGACCGCAGTGGACGGATCGCGAGGGCTGTGGCTTCCGAGAACTCGATCGTACCGAGATTGTCGAGGAATCCGGATGGGCCGCTGCTCCTCGATCCCGTACGAACTCGGCTCTGTACGTGTTCGTGGTGCTGAGCTTGGAGCGGCGGAAGCTTCTCCACGTCGACGTGACCGCGCACCCAACGGCCGAGTGGAGCGCGCAGCAGATGGTTGAAGCGCTTCCTTGGGAGACGACTGCGCGGTACGTGGTTCGAGATCGCGATCGATGCTACTTCGTGGCCTTCCGACGGCGTGTCGCCGGGCTCGGCTCCAGGAGGTTCCCACCGCCCCTCGGTTCCCGTGGCAGAACGCCTACACGGAGCGATTCATCGGATCCCTGTGTCGAGCGTGTTTGGATCACGTGATCGCCATGAGCGAGCGGTATCTCCTCCGGGTCCTTTCGGACTACGCCCGCTGCTACAGCGGTTCCCGAACCCACCTCTCACTGGGCAAGGGCCCGCCGGAGCCTCGGCTCGTGCAACGGCACGAACTCGGAGAGGTCGTTGCCTTTCCCGAGTTCGGTGGACTCCACCATCGATACGAGCGCCGCGCCGCCTGACGATGAAGAATGGGGTTTTCGGAAGGGACAATGGTCTCCAGCTCACGCAACGGCTAGGAGCACGACCATGGCCGACCAGAAATCCGTACTCGTGACCGGCGCTTCGACTGGAATTGGCGCCGGCTGTGCAGTTGGGCTCGCGCGACGTGGCTACCGGGTGTTCGCTGGCGTACGCAGACCTGAAGATGGTGCGCGACTCGAGGGGCAGGTCGGCCAGAATCTTGAGCCGGTTCTCATCGATGTGACGCAAGGCGATACGATCGAGGCGGCACGTGCATTGATCGAGGAAGAGACGGGTGGGCGTGGACTCGATGCCCTCATGAACAACGCAGGTGTCTCGGTGGCAAGCCCGATCGAGTTCCTTGAACTCGAGGACCTACGCTGGCAGCTCGAGGTCAACGTCATCGGACAGGTCGCCGTGACGAAGGCGTTTCTTCCCATGATCCGACGCGTACGTGGCTGCATCATCATCACCGGCTCCGTGGGTGGGTTCGTCGCTTCGCCCTTTCTCGGGCCGTACGCCATGTCGAAATTCGCGATGGAGGCATTCGCCGATTCGCTCCGAATGGAGTTGAAGCCACAGGGCATCAGCGTGGTGCTGCTCGAGCCCGCGGCAATCGCGACCGAGATCTGGGACAAGGGATCGGCCGCGGCGGAGCCCTACGAGACGAATCCGCCGGCAGGATTCACCGAGCACTACGGACAGTTTCTCGCCGGAATCAAGAAGTTCGCAGCAGAGGGAAAGGAGCGAGGGCACCCGCCGCAGGTCGTGCTCGACGCAGTTCTGCATGCGCTCGAATCGGGCCGGCCGAAAACGCGTTACGTCATGGGCGACGGCGCACGGCTCCGTCAGCTCCTTCGACGACTTCCGGATCGAATGCGAGATTTCGTCACGTTGAAGGCGTTGGGTGTGCGGGCCTAGTGGAGGGTTCGTACAACCATGAAGTCCATCGCCCTGATTGCGTCGAGAAATTCGGCGCCGATAGCGCCTGAATCCTGCGCGGCGCCAGCGAACGACGGTCTCCGGTTTCACGAGCACGAGGGTGTCCCGCCATCCGGTCGATCACCGGCGCGGCGCAACGCAGAAGGCGCGATCGATCGGCGTGAGGCGCGGCCGAGGTCGGGCGCGGTGGTAGACGATGAGCCGCTGCGATCTAGGTCATCGCGTTTAGGTACGTAGTGAGATCGAAGTAGTCGCGCCAACAGGCGATTTTCCCATCGCGGATTTCGAAGACGCCGGTGCAGGGCAGGTCGACCGTCTTGTCGCCCGCCTGTGTGTGATCGATCCGCTCGGCGATCACGGCAGTCCGCGTCTCCGCGAGGGTTCGAATCTCCCAGTCGGTCGTCGTCCAGCTCCCCGCGAACGCCCGTATGAACGCCTCGATCTCCTGTCGGCCCGTCACCGCCGCGGCGGGCATGTTGTGGTAGACGCCGTCGTCGGTGAAGTAGGCAGCGAGCTCGGCGGGATCGAGCCGCGACCATGCCGCGCAGAAATCCTCGATCAGCTTGGTATTGCTGGACATCTCCGGGCTCCTCTTGCCGAGTCGCTACTCGGTGGTGTGTGGTGTGCGGCGAGCTGGATCCGAGCGCTGCGTGCTGTGATCGCGTCAGCTGAACGCCGGCGCCGGCGGGCCAACTCAGCGAACGGCATCGAGGTGGCTCTCCGCGAGTGCTCGGTCTTGGAACGAGGCGCGACGCCGGATTGCGCACAGGGATGCTTGCGCAGACGTCGAGCGGGTGACCGGCTGTTTCCGGATTTGGCAATGACTGCGGTAGGAGAACCCTAGATTGGGCAACGGAGCCGTCTTGACCGTCAGCCGGGATGTGATTCGACGCGACCGGGCTGGGACCGGTGGTCCGGAGGTCGACGAAGTTCGGCGGGTTCCGGGCCGCGATGTGCAGACCGGCCTCGTTGCGCGACGCCGATCGTGCCTCACGACGTCCCGGCCTCGCAACCCTCACACGCGTCCGGCGCGGGCGCATCCGTGACGACCGGCGGCCGCACGGCAGCCGGCGGAACGCCCAGCACCGCGGCTTCCGCCGTCACGATGTGAGCTAGGAAGTCTGCGACTCCGCCGTAGAATGTCGCGCCACGTCGGTCGGCGAGCTTGGCGAGTGAAACCGCAAACGAAGGTGTCCAGTTTCCGAAATGATCGACGAAATACGAGCGGAACGCCGACGCAACGACTTCTACCTTCTCTTCGCCGTGGCCCAGGGCCTGCGCCGCGACTTCGCGCTCGAGCAGGTACCACAAGAAGTCCGCTTCTACGGCGACGTGATCGGGCCGCTCGTGGCCGCCGATCTCCACTCCGAAGACGCCGTGAAAGCCGGCGATGTCGGCCATCGCGCTCGCCCGCCAGAAGACATCGGTACGTGGCTCGTACTCGACCTCGAAGGGCGGCGCTTCCGCGGACACGAGGATCCCGAACACGTGCGTATACGCGGCACGAGCCTCCTCCTCGCAGGAAGGCAGCGATCCCCGGATCGCGTCGATCAGGTCCCAGCCCTCGAGGTCCCCCAAGTAGGCGCAGGCGGCAGCGCCTGCCTCGAGGTCGTTCGGCTGTGCGAAAGGCGCCTGCAGCGAATCGGCCAGCAATCGCCCCACGAGCCGGTAGCGTGCACCGCGGGCCAGCAGTACCGCTTCGTCTTCAGATGGAGTTGTAGTGTTCCTTGGGACGGACATGAACGGGCTCCTCGATCGTGATCGACACGGCCACGTTACCCTTCGCGTCGTAGCCTATCGCCTTGTCATTGAAGATCTCGAGAGTCTTGCTCTCCCCGGACGGCAGAGTGACCTCGCTCTCGCCGACCTTCTTCCCGTTCTCGACCTCGAAGCGGAAGATGATCTGACGAGAAGCGCGGAACAGAGCGAGAACCGCCAACAGCCGGCGCGAGGGATAGACGTAGCGCTCGATCGCCTCGTCCACGCCCGGGCCGAACATCTGGTCGAGGTACGAGCGCGGCACCCAACGGGGCGGGATGTAGAACCCGTTGGGCGATGTACCGAACTGCGGGTAGAGCGGCAGAGCGACCCTCTCCTCGTGCACCATGTAGTAGATCGGATTGTCGGGGTCGTTCTTCCACGAGCCGTCGCGCTCCATCTGAACGAGCGATTGCAGGCGGATCTTGCCGACACACGCCGACATGCAGCGTGTCTCGATCGGAATGCCGGCGTCGATCTCCGAGTCCTTGCCCTCGATGCGCGGGTAGCAGGCGATGCACTTCTCGCTCGTGTTCGTGTTTGGACGATAGAGGGACTTCTTGTAAGGGCACGCCTCGACGCACTTGCGGTAGCCGCGACACCGCTCTTGATCGATCAGAACGATGCCATCCTCTTCACGCTTGTAGATGGCCTGGCGCGGGCACGCCGCGAGGCAGGCCGGATGCGAGCAGTGGTTACAGAGGCGTTGAAGGTAGAAGAACCACGTGCCGTGCTCCGGCAACGACACGCCATTTGCCGGGCCCGCAAGCCCTTTTGCGCCACGCGCGACCTCCTCGAATACGTTGGGTGCCTGCCATTCCTCATCCCCCGGCAGGTATCCGAGGACACGCTGGTCGCGATCCGGATCTACACCGGTTTCGAAGATTGTCTTGCCTTCGAATGTGCCCTTCTCGTCCCAGGTCTGACCTTCGGGGTTCTTCTCTTCGAGCATGGAGAGCAGCTTCGAATCCCAGTGCTGCGGATAGCCGCCGTAGGGCTTGGTCTCGACGTTGTTCCACCACATGAACTCCTGCCCGTCGCCATACGTCCAGGTCGACTTGCAGGCCATCGTGCACGTCTGACACGCGATGCATCGGTTTATGTTGAAGACGAAGGCGAACTGTCGGTCGGGATAGGCCGCCTCGTACGGGTAGTCCATCTCTCGGCCGAGCTGGTGGTTCATGACCTTAGGCATCGCCCTCGACCTCCGTGTACCGGTAAACGCCGGTGCGAGAGAGGACCCGACGGATTAGCTCGCGCGTCGCCTCTTTCCCGTGCTTGTTGAAATACAGGTGCGTGCCGAAGTACCGCGGCTGAGCGAAGAGGAGAAAGATCTCGTCTTCGGTCTTTCCCAGGCGCGCGAACTCCTCGACGAACGCCGCCGACATCGCTTCGAGCTCGCCCGAAGGGATGGAGATAGCCTCCAACGACATGGGGTCGTCTGGCTCCCAGGCCTTGTCGGCACCGGTGGCGGGCGCTTCGGAACTCGCCTGTGTCTTGCCCTTGTTCACGTCGCCTTCCTTCGATCAACGGTGGTCAGAGCGCCGTTCAGATACGCCTCGCCGATCTCCGACTCACTGCCCGGCGCGAAGGCGTTGGTCCCCGGAGTCCAGACGCCCTCGCCACCGAGGCCGCCCGACTCGGCCTTCACGATTCTGACCAGGGTTTCCTTGGGCACCGAGTTGATGGCGTGGTTGTCGACGTCGAAGCCGAACACGAAACCCATGCTGCCGACCTTCTTGTGGAAGAGCGAGTCGGTCTGATGCATCGGCATCATCCAGGCGCGCGTGATCGACTGGTGCGAGCCGTAGCGATACGAGGACTGGTAGCCGGTTTCCTCCGAAAGGGCGCGCCCGTCGGGCCGCGACTCGGCCGCACGCACGGTCCGCTCCGTGGCCATCCAGCCCGTGTGCTTCATGATGGTGAAGCCCGGCGGCAGTGCGGCGTTATACTTGACCCGCACCATGCAGCGGGACGCGCGTTTCTTGAATTCGTCCGTCTCCTTGTCCCAGCCGACATACGGCCGATCAGCGGAGTTCGCGTCGACCCAGACGTAGTCGCCGTCCGCCAACTCGAGCTCAATGGCATCGTCGGGGTTGATCTGAATCTGGCGGTCCGCGACCCCCGGAGCGCGCTTGTCGTTGCGATAGGGATCTCCGTGGTTGTCCGACCAGATCCAGTTCCAATCGACGACACTCCAGGAAGAGTGCACGGTGTGGCGCGACTTCGGCGTGGAGCAGAAGAAGCGATAGCCGCCCTCCCAGAGCGGATTCATCGTATTCTTCACCTCTCCCCAGGGCATCTTGAGGTTCCGCACCTGGCGCAGATCGGCGTCTGCCGCCGACGCGGGGATCCCATACGACTCCGGTCGAATGAGCGGATTCGTCGAGACGATGACGTTGGGCAGATACGGCGTAGCCTCTGGACCTTCGCGGTGGACGGCGAAGTTCTCGCCGTACTCGATCGCCTCGTCGAGATCGCAGTACGCGGCGAGCCGCCCGGAGTCCGTGTAGAATGGCAGGGAGTCGTGCACCTGCTCGTAGAAGGGCACCCGCGGATAGGTGCGGTAGAGCATCAGCGCGGTCCCGGGCGCGCCGTACTTCCCGTCCATGAGATCCTTCGAGGTGTATTTCTGACCCTTGGTGTTCTTCGTCGTGCAGCACGAGTCGAGGACCCTGTCGATGTAGATCTCCGTCTCGCCGGACAGGACGTGCTTCCAGTGATCCCGGAAACGCTGGTCGCCGGTTTCTTTTGCCAGTGCCTCCGCGACGACCGCGAAGATCTCGCCGTCGTCCTTGGCGTCGAACAGCGGCTTGATGTCCCCCTTCCACGCCTGCAGGAACGGGTTCGAGCAGGACGCGCCGATTTCCAGATTCTGGAACTCGAGCCACGAGTTGGCCGGGAGAACGATGTCCGCCTGCTCGGCCGAGCCGGTCCACTCGATCTGCTGGTCGACGACCATGTCGACCTTGGGCATCACGTTGCGGATGAGTTCGTAGTGCCACTTGGCCTGGTTGATCAGGTTCGCGTTGTTGTACCACATGACCTTCGTCGGCGTGGGCATGTGGGTCTTGCCCGTGAACATCTTGCGGCCTTTGGGTGTATCGACCGCGAACGGGCGCTCCCCCGATCCCCAGTAGCCGACCTCCTCGCCGTACATCGTATTGCGAAGGGGAATGTCGTGCGCCGGCGTCGCGGGATCGGTCACCGGGGCGAAGGGGTCTTCCTTTACATAGACCCCGACGCCGTGGCCCGACCACCCCGAGGCCTGGAACACGGCTCCTTTGTAGTTCCCGGCCCAGGTGTACACGCCCGAGCCTAGCTTCCCGATCTCACCGATCAGCATCATCGGCAGGAACTCTGCGCGGTTGTGCAGCGTCGCGTGGAAGTAGTGATTGATCCCCTCGCCGATGTGAAGCGCCACCGGCCGGATCGTCACGAGATCATGGGCCAATTGCTCGAGGAGCTTGGGGTCGGCCCCGGTGATCTCGGTGGTGGTCTCCAGGTCGTAGTCGCGCAGGTGCAGTCGGTAGGCCTCGTAGATCGTGAGAGCCTCGATCTCTCCGCCGGCTTCGGTCTCGAGCTTCCCGGACCACTCCAGAGCAGGATCCAGGTCGCCCTTCATCGCCGTGCCGACTTCGTCACGCGTGATCGCCTGCGGCCGGCCGCTCGTGGCGTCGAATACGACGAAGTCGCCAATCTGCTCGCGCTGCTCGGCTGTGAGGCCCTGCAGCTTCGTACTCGGGCCGTCGGCGAGGCTGGGCGACTGATACCCGGCGATGACCTCCTCGGGCCGGATTCGCTTCAGCGTGTCCTTGCGCAGGAGCAGCGGGAAGTCGGTGAACTTCTTCACGAACGCGGCGTCCGTGTGCCCGTTCTCCATGATGTAGCGGGCCAGGTAGAGGAAAATGGCCGTGTCCGACAGGCCTGGACGCACCTTGATCCAATAGTCGGACTTCGCTGCCGGAGCGTTGTAATCCGGCGCGATGCACACGATCTTGCCGCCACGCTCCATCAGCTCGATGAACCAATGCGAGTCGGCCATCTTGTTCTCGACGAGGTTTTTGCCGCATTGGATGTGGAGGCGCGAGTTGCGAAGATCGTTGAAGTCGCAGTCCGAGGTCTGGAGACCGGTAACGAACGGGTGCCCCGGGGCTTGGTCGCCCCGCCACGTGTACTCGGTCCAGTCTCGGCCTCCCTTCGCTTCCTCAGGCCCTACCCCGCGGACGTGGGCATCGAGCAACGCCAGCTGGTTGCAGAAACGGAACAACCCAAACTTCCCGACGACACCGTGCACGGGTAGCGACGAGCCGATCTTGATCGTCCGGGTCCCAGCGCCGTGCCAGTGCTCGAGCATCTCGGGGGCGTAGCCATCGGCTTCGAGGAGACGCCTACGACCCTCGTCGCCCGAGTAGGTCTTCGAGATGGCCTGCAGCCCGCGGGCGGCGTAGGAGGCCGCTTCTTCCCACGACACACGAACGAACGTGTCGTCGCCGCGAGAATCGAATCGATAGAGACTGCGGAGCTCGGGTTTGTCCGATAGAGACGGGAAGCCCGCATCTGCCCAGTCCTTCCATCCCTTTCGCAACGTGGGCCCTTTGGCGCGATACGGGCCGTAGATGCGTCGATGGACCGTGTAGCCCTTGAGGCAGCCGCGCGGGTTCCAGGCCGCCGAGGACTGGTTGCCGTAGAGATCCTTCGCCTCGCCTGCCTCGTAGGCCTGCTCGGTGCGCAGGACGATGCCGTTGCGCGTGAACGCGCGTAGTCGGCACATGTGCGTGTCGTTGGGCGCGCAAACGAAAGTGAAGGACCCATCGGAACGGTAAAGGTCCCGGTAGACCTTCTCCCAGCCACGGTCGGGATAGGCCGCCAGAGGATTGGCGACGTCAACCGGTACTAGGCTGCCGAAAGCACGGGCCCCGAGGCCCGACGCCAACGCGCCGATGCCGCTCGAGCTGGCGATCCTCAGGAAGTCGCGGCGGGAAAGCGTCATCGTTCGATCTCCATCGGAAGCCACTGCGTTATGGATTTCTGTCCATTGCGATCGCCGGCTGCTCCGTCCCAGACGGCGAAAGCGACGTTCGTGACCGTGCCGGCCGGCATCGGAACGTCTTCGCTCGCGACGCTCATCGGACGCCTCAAGTCGACCGTCCAAGACCCGTCACTCCAGTTGCCACCACCCCGGACGTGAACGTGCTCTCGAGGTAGCGCGGTAACTGTCCCCGGGCCGGCCGCGATCAACTCGAGGAGTCCCGGCTCGGGACCTTCCGAGGGCGGCCGCGGCGACAACGGGTTGCCGACGATGCGCGCCGGATAGACGTCGGGGCCGTGCTCGAGCGGGCTCGAATCACGGATCAGGAGGGGGTAGGCGTAGCGCGGCCCGCCGCGATCGGCGACGGCGCGCCAATGCACGAGGCGCGCAACATCGTCTCCTTGTCCCATCCCGACGAACGGCACGGCGCCCGGCCGCTCGGGAAGCATGAGAGCCACGGCGTCGCTGAAGTCCTGAACCCGCCCGATCACCCGATCCTCGGTTGCATCCGGCCATTGCAGCTGGAAGGCGAGAGTCGTTCCGTCGTGCAAGGCCCGCACCGTCAGCTCGGGAGGCCAGGTGGGACGTTGCCAGAGTGGATTGAGCGCGAGCGTGACGTCTCGGGCCTTGGACCAGGCGGGGTCGTCTGCGGCCACCGGCAATGCATCCGTGCGCCGAGCGACGACCCTGTCGACCGGTGGCGCGCTCTGGTTGGTGATCAGCGATTGCAGAAAGGCGACCATGTCCCAGCGATCGCGCTCAGGGTATGCGTCGGCGTACGCCGGCATCGGCGTGCCCGGCATCCCGGCGCTGATCCGCTTGAAGAGAGCCGCCGGGTCACTTCCGCCCTTGAACGCCGCGCGCGCGTAGTTCGGCGGCCGAATCGGTATCCCCGTGTCGTCGCTCAGATACGGGGCAGACGGCCCGTCGCCCCGTCCGGTCTGCCCGTGACAGTTGGCGCACCCCTCGATGTAGAGATCGCGGCCGCGCGCAATCGACCCGACGGGGTCGGGAACCGTCACGGGTTCGACTGACAACCCGAGTGCCCTCGCTCCGGCGAGCGAACGCACGTAGGCCGCGACCTCCGCCGTGTCGGCCTCGTCGATCACCGAGGAGAACGCCGGCATCGACGTGCCCGGAATCCCGCGCGAGATCGTTCGCGTGACCTCCTCCTGCGAGCCGCCGAGCTTGAACGGCTGTCCGAGGAAGTCCCTGGGCCTGGGATAGATGAAGGTGGCGGCCGGGCCGTCGCCGGCTCCCTCTGGTCCGTGGCAGCCGCCACATTGAGCGACGTAGAGCTGCCGTCCCCTCGCGCCGTCCGCGGCGTGCAGCTCCGCCGGCGTGAGGACGAGAACGAGGAACGCAGCCAGAGCAAGGAGCCCCCGAGAGCAGGGAGGCCCCGACGTCGGCGCGGGTCCTGGTGGCGCGGCGCCTCGGGCCCCAGCCAACGGCTCAGATCGAACGCCCCTGTTCCGGCCCCGGATCGCGCTCTGCACCGACTCCCCCCCTCTCTGAGAGCCGGTACTACCGGCTCGCCATGAGCCTGCGGAATTAGCTTGCGTAAGAGACAAGCAAGACGAGCGCCGCCCGGAAGAGAGTTCCAAATCTTGCGAATCGTCACGTCACGCGCTGCGGCCGCAGAAGACCCAACCACTGCCATTCCCGTGACTGGTACTCGCGCGCGCCACGGTTCCCGCGTTCAGGAACGGGGGGCCGATTCGGGAGTGGCCGACGCTCCCGTCGCCGCGCCGCCGGCGGAGAACGGACCCCACCCTGGCAGGCGTCTGCATGGCTGAACAGGTCGACGGGTAGCTGCCATCGCGAAGCCCGGACCCGGTTCCAGTTCTCGAGCCCAAGCCGCCGCCGCGTAGACTCTCCCGCCGAGGATTCATGGGCACGTGTTCGAGTGTGCCCGCGGCCGGTCGCTACTCGACCCGGAGAAGGTCTCGGGCCAGGTCTACGGCGTCCTTCGCTTGGGATCCCCAGCCGTCGGCCTCCTCGCTGGCCGCCCACTTCTCCGACGTGACCGCGCCGCCGACAATGATGCGGTACTTCTCGCGCACCTTCATCTCCTTCAGGAGGTCGACGAGTTCGGTGAACTTCTCCATCGCCGGCGCGAAGACGACTGAAACGGCGATCATGTCCGCACCCGAACTTTCGGCAGTTTCGTAGAAGTCCCACGGCGAGTTCTTCTCGCCGACGTCGACGACCTCGAATCCGCCGATCGAGAGGAGGGTCCCAACCAGGTTCTTGCCGATGTTGTGTTGGCTCAGCATCGTGCCGAGTACGATCTTCTTCTCCGTCTTCTTGCTTTCGCCGCGCGGGAGCACCGCCTCGATCAACGGGATGCAGGCCTTGGCGGTGACCCCGGCGCGTACGAGGTCGAGCACGATGGCTTTCTTGGCCGCAAAGCGGTTGCCCACGTCGTTGAGCCCTGTCATCACCCCTTGTTCGAGGATCGCAAAAGGATCGAGGCCCTCGGCGAGGAGTTCCCGCGTCATCGCCTCGGCGGGCTCCGTGTGGGTCTCGCTCACGAGTTGTCTCAGGTCTGCAATGGTCGCCATGGTCGTTTCTGCTCTCGTGGGTCAGTGGGGCCAGCTCGGATAGGAGAGGCCGAGCTCGGTGAAGATGCGCGTGAACTTCCGATATTGGCCCACGAGCTCGTCACAGGGCCGCAGTGTCTTCATGTCGTAGAGCGCTCGGAGCGATACGGGCGCCGGATCGGGGGCGCGCTCCGCGGCGAGGGCCTTCTTGATCATCTCGACGCCTTCCTTTGGCTTGAGAGTCGCCGCGGCTCGCGCCATTTCGCCTGCCCAGCGAGCTTCTACGCCGGTGGAACCACCGGCGAGCCAAAGCCCCTCCATTCCCGAGATGCAGGCGCTGATGCACGCGATCGCCACCTGGAACCACGCCTCGTCCGACAGCGGTCCGGCGGGGTTGCCCATGCTGCCGAAGGTGACCCACGGTAGCTTCAGGTTGCGTTCGGCCGCGAGGGCTGCGGCCGAATTGCACCAGCTGATGTCGCTGCCGATGTAGGTGCCGTGTACGGAGATCGACATCGCCTGGGTCAGGGAGCCCCCGGAATACGCGAGCATGCCCAGCGTGTGGGCGATGATCTCCATCGCCGCTTGCTCCGGGCCGGTCAGATAGGCGTACAGCGCGGGTGAGCTGCTCATCCACGGCTCGATGCCGTGCTGCTCTGCGAAGAACGCGAGATTGAGCCGGTCATAGTCGATCCGCATGTCTTGGATGATCTGAACGGGCAGCGTGCAGTTGTGCTTGTTGTAGAGCCCAGACCCGAACGCGCTCATTAGGGTGAGCGGTGTCGTGGCGCTCATGGGGATGCCAAGGAAGAGTCCGGGCTTCCCGGCCCACATGGCCGCCTCGTTCATGATCTGTGCTTCGGTCAGGCACACGAGTGTCTGTGCGGGTGAGTCGGCGATGTTCTTGACGTCGCCGACGCCGTAGAGCGGGATGGGGATCACCCCGTCGCAGGTGGGCTCCTGCATCACGACCTTGGCGTGGGTCTTATAGAGTTCGATGTCCGTCGTCAGGGTGCCAGCCGGGAAGAACGTGTAGGGGTGCTGTGGGTCGCCCGGCGCCCGAGGCGAGATCGTGATCGCCTGACGGTCCTTGCCGAGAGTGATCTCCGTCCGCGCCGTGCGGATCGCTTCTTCGATCTCTTCTGCAGTGAACTTGACGATGCGTCGAGTGTTCTTGCAGTAGAGCCCAACCTCGAGGAGGAGTTCCTTGCCGGCCTGGAAGATGGCGTCGGCGAGGTCGGGATCGGCCATGATGGGTGACTCGCCGTCCCACTCGATCTTGTGTTTGGCTTGGAGGTCAGCGAGCACGGTCGGGAAAAGCTCGGTCTCGAACTTCTCCTCCGCCATGAGCTGGCCCGTGGTCGATCGCTGGATCGCTTCCCAGAGGAGCTTGCTCATTTCGTCAGCCCTGAAGGTAGCACGCGCGTTCTTCCATGGCGCGCTTCAATGTCGAGCACTCCTGGCCCACGTAGCGAATGTGCTGCGGGAGGAGCCAAGGCATGGTGTCGACGATGTACCAAGAGAGCTGGTCCGGGTTCTCGAACGCGTCTTCCCAGAAGATCGCGCTGGCGTCGTGGTCCAGGAGCATGCCCCGCGCTTTCCCGCCGTCGTTGCCGAAGAGGAACACGCCCGAGTGATCCACCTGAAGCGGAAGCGGGCGCCGGAAGTGCTCTGCGAGAACAGGTTCGGCCTGCGACCAGTCGCGCTCGTGGAGAAGGGCGGACTGAACGACGAAGGTGGCCGCGCCCACCTCCAGGTCCATACGGGTTCCGGTCTCGCGCAATACACGGAGGAGCGCCATCGCCTCGAGAGGCCAGTCGCGGAACACGTCGATGGTGCGGACCACGAAAGATCCGAAAATAGTCCCGTCGATCACGTCGAAGCTTGCGGAGAGCGTGTGCGGTGAGAGTCGTACCAGCGCGTCGGACCGCGCGCCCGAGTTCCCGGCCAGATGCTCGCAGGCTGCGTCGATGTGCCTCGCTCCGTTCCACGCTTCGAAGTAGCGCTCGAACTCGTCGGGCTGAATGCCCAGGAAGGAGGAGAACGCCTCGGGTTTGATCGGTGCCACCTCGAGGTCCTCGGCGATCACGGGTAGCCCGATGGTCACCATGGCATTCAGCACTTGAGCGGTGCGCCCGGCGTCGGCGCTCGACTTCTCGGTGCCGATTCGAAGCACTAGGTTGAGGAGTTGGAGCCAGCTGTCCCCTACGTCGTGGCTGAAGAGAGGGAAGGAGGTCTTGCGTGAGGAATAGACCTTTCGTCTGGCGGGGGTGTGTTCCATGTCCGTCTTCCTAAGAGTCTGCGGGTCGTGAGGCGTCGCCGTCGCGGCAGAACGACCGGATGAATTGTTGCTCCAGCCGATCGAGAAGCTCTGCGTGCGGCATCTTCATGCCCTGGTCGACCCAGTAGGTGAGCTCCACCTGCTTCAAGGCGAGCATCTTTCGGACGAGCAGGTCGGCGTCGTCGTCCACGTAGAGGCCCTCGGCGATTCCTTGCTCGAACAGGCCGCGGGGAATGGAAGCGCCCTCGTCCCACAGGTCCCTGTCGGTCGAGGGCGCCGGTAGCCGGTTGCTCCAGCTGTAACCGTCGCGGCAACACATGCGCAGGAAGTCGGGGCGGTCGAGGAAGTACTGAGCGCCGAACCGGAGCACTGCGACATGGCGGTCGAGGGTGCCGTCGCACGACTCGGTAGCCGCGCGGATGCACGCGAAGAACTCCTGCATCCGCGTCTGGTGAATACCGACGAAGAGCGACTCCTTGCCGTCGATCACTCCATAGAGTGTTCCAAGGGAGATCCCGGCCTCGGCGGCGATCTCGCGCATGTGGGAACGACTCGTGCCTTTTTCCGCGAAAACCCGCTCCGCAGCCTGTGCCACCACTTGGCGATAGACGGCCGTGCGCTCCTCGCGGAGCCGCGTCCTCAAGGGAGCTGGGCTGGGTGCTCTGCCTGCGCTCGTCATGGGATCATGATTCTATAATTTCAGAACTAGGATTTCAAGATCGAATCCGACACTAGAGAGCCTGGAAGGCGGGTCATCCCACGTGTCCTCGCAACCAGTCTTGAACGCCCTGCGGGCTCGCCTTCGATATCGGGCCGAGTTTCCGGACAGGACGGGGTTGCAGGATTGCGCGATCTCGCGCACCGACGCGCCAAGATCGAGCTTCAATCGTAGGATTTCTCTCAGTTTTCGCATGGGTAGCCTCGTGCGTGCCATTTCCACCTCCTGGTGGAGGATGGCCCGCAGCTACCCAGCGTTCACGCCGCTCTCCTGGTGTCCGGATTGCCCGGAATCACTGTCCGGATTGAATCGGAATGGGTGTCCGGATTGCGCCGGAATCGGTGTCCGGTTTGGTCCGGAACACGCAGTTTCCGGACAGGACGAGGTCGACGGGTAGCCGCGCGCGGCATAAGCGGCACACGTTCGCGACGCTATTGCTCTCTCGAGCCAGGCTGCGGGTGCGCACGGTCAACCCGCACCGCTCACTTACGTGGCCGCACAACTCGCACCACGCACAGGATGATGAACGCTGCGCGCACGCGGCGCGGGACCCGTGGTGGAAGCAGAGCCCGCGGAACGCCGCGATGGTGAGCCAAATCGGCGGGTAGATGCCGTCGCCCACCGCGGAGAGCAGCGCCTCCTTCACGACTCGTCAGTTCACGATCCACAGGTTTCAGTCATATCTCCAGGTCTGAGGTGGTCCGCCTCTCTGGACTGGACAGGACGGGGTGCTGCTGACGACTGAATTGGTCATCCACATCGATGTCGCTGGTCTACGGCGGACCGGGCAGCCAAGGTCGTCTTTCGGGATAGCTGCGGAGGGGGAGAGTGCTGACTCGCCGAACAGTGAACCTCGTATCTAGCCCGTGGCGACGCACGCCGTCCGTCCAGTCGCGCGCTTCCAAGTCTGACAACCCTGCCATGATCAGAGCGTCTTGGACGAACTGATACTCCAGCCGAAGATTCGTGGCGAACGTAAGCGGATCGTCAGAGCCAATACACACCGCAATTTGCGACATCTCGCCTGTCGGTCTTGGAGGCAACAAGCGCCACAAAGGATGCTTCGAGAGGTCGCCGAAGTCGGCGATGAGGAGGTTCGAGGTCGGGTTAACCTCAATCGTAACACCCATCTGTCCGATCCTAGATCGAAGTGCCATCTGCAGCTGCTCCAATAGCGCGCCGTCGTCGACCGGATCCACCCAAAGGACCTCCCGGCCTCTTTCGAACACCATGGCATCGGTGAGGTATAGGAGAAGCAGCGCGCGGCGAGAGCCTTCGTCACGAGAAGATCTTCGGAGAACTCCGTTCGGGAATCCCACCGACTGCAGCTCCCCTTCCTCATGAAGATCATCGACAAGGCGGAGCAGCTCAAGCGGCGGGTAACTCCTGCCGAAGATAGCGGTTGACAGCTCTGCGATCTCCCGATCGAGAAAATAGCGACGGCTCTCCGGCACATCGAGACGTTCCGCACCATAAAAGGCCCATTCCCAGACAAGATCCAACAACCGATCTTCTCGAGCCATTGGAAGCCTTCCAGCTCCCTTTGCCCAGGTCCAGGGGTCCGTCCCTAGAGCAAGCCCGTGTCCCAAGCGATCGCCTTCGCGCAAGTCCAGGCGCGTTAATGACTCGTACACAAGCCGGAGGCCCGTCTGTAGGTGCACGAAGTCTTCGCCTGCGTGAACCGTTGAGCGCAGTG
Organism: Deltaproteobacteria bacterium; assembly: GCA_029262355.1. Lineage (GTDB taxonomy): Bacteria > Desulfobacterota > Binatia > UBA12015 > UBA12015 > VGTG01. The sequence continues at coordinate 5,571 of JAJCZO010000175.1, read as the reverse complement.
GCTCCACCTGAATGCCCATCTTCGTTTCGAGCGCGCGAGACGCAACCTCCCCCGCTCGCCGAACATAGCGGAATAGCGGAGACAGAACCCAGGTGGGAACACCGAGTTCGTCAGAACACGCATCGAGGCCGCGAACCAGCTGCAATGCTAGAGGGTAGCCGGTGAGGACATGGGCGAGCGCCACCGCGGCGTTGCGCATCTCCTTGTAGTGCCCAGCGAAACGGTAACCACTGGCGTTAATGAGATGGGCCGGCCTCGCGAGCCGACGGCGCTGCCTTCTTGGGTCTGCGTGTGACTGGTGCCCGTGCGGAACAGGCCTGCCCCTGGAGGCTCCACCGCCACGCTTCCTGGCGAAATGGCATACAATACCGAGCTCGATCTCTCCAAGGTCGTTGCGCCCGATCTCCTGGATATTGCGATACAACGAGGTGGCGGTCTGGCTTGGCGAGATCCGGAGTTCGAGCGAGCGCAATCCCTCCCCTCTTCCGCCAAGGCGAGCGGCAGACTGCACCGCGACCCGGTTCAGTGGCGCTCGAAATGGTTTCGCCCTGCTGTAGAATCGCGTGAACCACTGAAGCCCGGGTGTCATCGGCCGTTGGACGAGGTAGCGGTAGAACAGGCTCCTAACGCGCACGGCCTGCCAGAATAGGCGCTCGAATCGCCTGTCCTGGTGGTTTTTAAGGTATGCGAATCCCGATCGCATCAGTGTGAGCTCTGGGGTCGCGCCATCTTCGCTGGCCACCGGGAAGAATAGAGATGCGGGGTCGAGGCCTTGCACGGCTTCGAGTTTTCTCGGCGGTCTGCGGAGCGTTACCCTAGTCAATCGGCGATACAGTGCTTGGCAGACCCCGAGCCAGGACGGGAGTCTCTCCCGATCGCTCCGGCCAACGGTCACATCCAAAAGTACTTGTCTAAGTATCGCAGTGGAGGTCGCGCCACCCGCTTCGGCCGGATTTCGCAGCACCTCGCGTTCCAAGAACGTATGGAAGTCGTCGGAGGTTCTAGCGGTAGCTAGGAACCGTGCCAGCAGATATCGAACAATCGCGGCTGCGACCAGCCAGTAGGGAAAATCTCTTGCGTCATCGAAGTCCGCGCCTGCGCTCTCCATAGTGTCGCATCGGAAATCGGGGTCCGCCACGGACCGAAGTGTCGCCGCCCAAATGCTCCGAAAGTCGAATGCAGCCCCTAGGTGCAGATGAGGTTCCGCGAAACCCCGGCTTTCAAGCTGCCGGTATAGCGTCGGGGAGTTCGAGCGGATGCGGGCGACTTCGGGACCCTTAGGGTGCAGAGCTGCAAGATACAGATCGGGGGGTAGCGCTAGGGATAGCCATCGCCACCGCGCGCGCGCCAAGACGCCTCGATCGACTCGGTGGTCTTGACGAGCCGAGTGCCAGAGTGCGGGAGTTCCGACGTTACCGTGCACCTCGAGGACTCGGATTGCGACGGCCTTGAGGTATCGTCTCATCGATACGCGTTGCGGCGCGTCCTCGCGCTCGGGGTTGTAGTGGAACCAGACACGGTCCCTGATGCCTACGACCTCGTCGACGCCGAAGCCCGGGAGGGCAAGCAGCTGCCTCTCTGCGGCGCGCCAGAGATCTCCCGTCTCGCTAGCCAAGTCGCGCCGTAGTTCTGACACGTTCATTCGAAAGGCTGGCTCAGAAGCGAGGGGAAAGGCGACCATCTCGCCCACGACGTAGTCGCTGGGGACCGAGCTAAGACGAAAGGTACTCATTTGCTCGGGCTCGGCATCGCGAGCGCCCGATCTAGATCCGGTTCAAGCTGGCCGCCGTTGAACCGGTTCATGGGATGCTCTTGCGACCGCCAGCGAGCGGCGGCCAGTTCTGTCAGACCTCGTTCGTCACCGGCCTCGAGCATGCACTCGCGGATTGCCGACTCTCGGAGCTGCCGCACGCGCAAGGCGTGGGTACGCCACACTTCAGCAAGCGACGGTTCCCTGAAGAACTTCTCGGCTATCCAGACTGGAAGCCCGAGCTCCGGAGAAAGTAGTTGGGTCAGTACGCGAGAGAAGCTCAGGACACCGGCATGGCCTGAGGCCTCTAGAGATCCCCAAAACTGCGCTAGCTCTGACCAGCTGTCCTCCCGTAGGATCGAGTTTGCCGCACGACCGCATGTGATGACTGCAGAGCTCAGTATCCAGCGGAACGCGACGCGCTCGATCCTGATCGATTCTCCGGGCGGCGAGGTCCGAAACAGTTCCATCCATGAGTCAGCAAACAGATCGAACTGCCAGGTACGCGACCAGGCAGGAAGCGGCCACCCGAACCGGAATCGATCGGCCCACACTGCGCTCGCTAGAAGGCGACCGTCTTGTGACAGGGATAGAGGGCCACTGACAAGATTGCGGGCGAGCCGAGGTTCCTGTGCGGTCAGGTCGTTGAATAGCGCGACGGCGCCCGAGGCCTGCGCTCCAAGCTCAGGACGCCCCACGCGCCCGTCACTGGACGTCAGCTCCGCTACGACAGCCGATCCGCTGCCCCGGACAAGTGATAGTGGTTGCGGAGGCGGCTCCACCCGCGCTAGCAACTGCCACCCGTAACACGGCCTCATCTCTAACCAATACGCGGAATCGCCGGGTTCTGGGTTCGCTCGGAGGGTCGGCGTCAGAGGTTCATACGTCTCATCGTCGGAGCTCCTGCGACTGGTGCTTGATGCTCTAGGTGATAGCTCTGGCCTCATGATGAAGTAGCGCGAGTCGAGCCAGCAGCTCAGGTCCTCAGCTCGGACGAGGCCACGATTAATCAACTGTTCCTTCGCCGAAAATCCGAGGCCGGGATCGGCGATGATCGCCCGCCGGGCGAACTCCCCGAGGTAGCTTACGAGCCTCACTCTCTCGTGGACACCATCTGGAGACCTAAATCGATCTCGCATGTCTTGCCACAGATCCTGGACCAGCCGGGGCCTAAGCCGGAATGCGCTACGGCTAGTCCGGACGTTGCTCCCCTCGGAAACGAGCTCAGCAAGATCCTTGGGCCACATTGAGCTGTCGGTGAGAAGCTCGTGCTCGATTGCCGGGCCAGGCGGGTCGATCGGGTGTTTGGCGAATAGGGCGCCGATACTCGGAAGCCGAGGATCTCTCGAAAATTTGAGGGTTTCGTTAGGTGATAGGTCCACCAGTCGGATTCGCTGAGGGCCCGGGACCAGTTTGTCCATCGCGTTTCTGGCGATGTCATCTATCATGAGATGTAGGTTGCGCCCGTCGATCCGCTCGGCCGCGGTGATACTGCTGGATTGGGCGACTCGCGTTATCTCACCGTGCGTCTGTACGCCGAAGAGCGACAACGCGACGCGAATGTTGCCAAGGATGACCGTGAACAGTCGCGGAACCGAGATCATCCGAAGCAGGCGGAGGAGATCTAGGCATCTGGAGGGTGAGAGGTCGAAGTCGTCTACCGGGAGAACAAACATCGGGCTTCGTACGTGGCCTGTGTAATAGAACTCCGTTGAGAGTCGATCCAGAAGTCGCCCAAGGTTCTTGTTCAGGGAGAGTCGAGCCGCCTCCGCTCGCAGAACCTCACTGGCGTAGATGTCCGGGTCCAGATGTTGGGCTCTGCTGGCGAGATTGCCGTCCCACGCGAGGGCTACGTCTGCTTGCAGCCTCAGGAAGTCGAGTGTGACGTCTTGGACACTCCCGGTCGCACCCCAGCTGTCGTATTCGCTCCCGGGATCACGATGTCGCCTGGTAGGCGATGTTTCCCCTATCTGAGCGTCAATGCGCGCGAGTATCGCGGCAAGAAGGTTCGTGTCGGCCGGCATCGGGTCCATGTCGATGGGCTCTAGCCAGACTATGCGCCGGCTAAGATCGTGAAGACTCGTGCGAAGGGCGTGGGGGAGGCCGCCGAGGTCCGCCACGCCTTCCCTGGCTTCCAAATGGTGGCGCATCAGCGATAGGAGCACAGTTGTCTTGCCTGACCCGCGGGCTCCCGAAAGAAAGGCGACTCGGCTCTCGCGATGCATGTCAAGCCAGATACCGGAGGTACCCGAGTCTCCCTCATCGCGCTTCGGGGCTCCGTCGAGGTGGTTCGTCGCGGCAACGAGGAAGGCGAGCAACTGGGCGAATGCTTCCTGCTGGCTAGTGAATAAGCGAGACCAGTCGAGTGGTCTCCCTTCCGGCCGTAGGATCGCGGAGTCGATCTGAGACTCATTCTGAGACAAGAGGCAGTTCCTTTCGTGGAGTAGGGGGAGCACCGATGCTTATGCGGGATGCTCCCTATTCCGGTCACATGCCACCCGCAACTTCAAGAAGCTCCGTTAGCTGAGTCCTGGTGACCTGCCTTGCTGGGCGGTGAATCGCCCCGGGTTTCCAGGTTGGAGGCGCGCCACCTCGCGCCGCTCCTCATGGCCCAACCTATTGCCTTTGTTTTCTTGTCGTCTTCGCACGCCTGCCCTCCAGATCCCTAATCTCAATCATAGAATCGAGGCTAGCGTTGCGTTGACCACTTGAGTTCAGCGGGAGAGGGCTAGATGAGGGAAGTAGCCATTAGGGGCCTACCGCATGAGAATAAGTGCCGTGGTCGCCGGACATACCAAGAGCCCGACCGCTCAATCGTCGACGGGAAGACTCTTGGCCGGATCGCAGACCGAACTGCCCGCACTGTGGACGCGTACCGGCATGTGGCGATCAAGGATCCTCTCGAGCTTTCCGGAGCTGATCCAGCCCTGCAACGCAGCGTTGAGGACGCCAAGCAGCGGATCGCCCGGCGAGACGGCCCAGCCTAGCTGCTCTGTGCTCAGGGGTTGGTAGAGCGAAGTTAGGTCTTCGTCGGCGGCGAGCGATATGTCCCAGATGGCCGGGGCGTCGTGCACAAAAGCCTGTATCTGTCCGTTGCGCAGCGCAGCCACGCCGTCTGAAACACTCTGGAACGAGGCTACGGTGCCTAGCCACTCAAGCACACACCTTTCGCCGGTAGTCCCCGAGACAGCGCCAACGCGGGATCCGGAATTGGCGGCCCCAATGTCCGCAAGCGCTCGAAAGCGCGGAAAATCTTCGCTCCTGATCAGCGCCATCTGCGCGATCTGCATATACGGTATGGCAAACGCCACAGATCCGCTCCGGTCCTCAGTGATTGAGAGGCCAGACATGATGATATCCACCTCGTCCACGCTGCTTAGGAGGTCCTCGAACATCATATGCTCGAACTCGATGGGCCGCGACAGCGCGGCACCGAGTTCATGCGCAAGGTCAGGCTCAACTCCCGCTAGATTCCCGTCCGCATCTACGTACGCAAGGGGCCGGTAGCCAGTAGCGATGCCGATGCGCAATGGCACTGGCTCCTTGAGCGGCTCGTCCGGACGGCGGCATGCAGATGAGCAAAGGAGCAGGCAAGCCACGAAGACGCGCACTGTCGGGAGTCTAGTAGCTGCACGGCCCAAGAGGACGGTCCGCCGTGTGTCGAAGTTCGCCTCGGTCTCTGAGCCTCCCCCGATTTGATGGACACTCAAAAAAGCGCGAGAAAGCGCTGGGAGTGATCCATGAGAAAGAACAAACGGAAGCGGAGATCGTTTACGCCTGAGTTCAAGGCGGAGGTGGTGGGGCTGTGCGCGGTCGGAGAC
>JAJCZO010000174.1 GCA_029262355.1 Deltaproteobacteria bacterium | reverse complement strand
GGGAGCGCGGATCGGATGGACTACACGATCCTCGGCGATACGGTGAATGTCGGGGCCCGGCTCTGTTCCATCGCCGGGCGCGGACAGACACTTCTGTCGGCGACCTCGTACGATGCGGTGGCTGAGATCGACGGGCTCATTGCCGAACGGCTCGAGCCGATCGAGATGAAGGGCAAGGCGCAGCTCGTCCAGATCTACGACGTTCGCGGGGCGTGAGGTGCTCGTTCGGCCGCTGCGGGTTAGCTCGCGGCCGGGTACTCGTAGACGGCTCCGATCTCGACGAGCAGCTCGGGGCGACAGAGCTGCGCTTGGACGTACTCGATCTTCGCGAGCGGCGCCGACCTGCGATGGCACCGTGCGGCGTAGAAGCGACTCGTCGTCGGGTCGTACGTAGGACGTGCGCACGCTCCGCCGACGCGGCAGCAAGCAGCGCTCGAAGATTTCGCACCGTCTCCTCCAGCTGAGCCCCGATGTCGTCGTGGACGCTGTCCTCGCCGACGACGCTGGCGGCACACCGCCGCACCGAGAACCGGCAGCATTCGACGTGACGGCAGCGTCCTGTAGTATCCCGACGCTGTGATGAGATTCTTGCTCGGCATCGTGCTGTCCCCGGTCGTGTTCCTCTGTGCGGGCTGGGCGGCCGCAGCCTTGTGGATCGACGGCCCAGAGTCTCGTGCGGTCGCCGGCGCGCTGGCCGTAGCTTTCTCGACCGCAACCCTGGCCATCTTCCTCGTGGTTCGCCCGATGTTACGGGCAATCGGGGTCTTCGCCCTTCTCTTCGCAGTCGTGCTCGGCTGGTGGTTCTCCATCGCGCCCAGCAACGATCGGCAGTGGGAGCCTTCGGTGGCGCACGCCCCCCAGGCGATACTCGAGGGGGACCTCCTCACGGTCGAGAACCTTCGGAACTTCGATTACCGCTCCGAGACGGACTTCGATGAAGTTTGGGAGACGCGGACGTACGACCTGTCGAATCTGACCGGCGTCGGGATCGTCCTCTCGTATTGGTCGTCACCGTTCATCGCACACACGATCATGTCATGGACGTTCTCGGACGGCCCTCCGCTCGCGATTTCCATCGAGACGAGGAAAGAAGTAGGCGAGGAGTATTCTGCGGCCCTGGGTTTTTTCCGGCAGTTCGAGCTCTATTACGTCGTCGCGGACGAGCGTGATCTGGTGCGACTGCGCTCGAACTACCGTGGGGAAGAGGTGTATCTCTACCCCCTCGATACGACGGTCGAGACGGCCCGCAAGCTCTTGCTGAACTACGTTGCGCGGATCAACGAGCTGGCGCGCGCGCCAGCTTGGTACAACGCGGCTACCCATAACTGCACGACGACCATCCGTCATCATACGATGGCGATTGGGGTGAGCGGTCCCTGGGACTATCGGTTCCTCATGAACGGGCACCTCGATGAGCTCATGTACGAGGAGGGGGTGGTCGACACCAGCCTTTCGTTCGCCAACCTCCGGGCGCAGAGCAGCGTCGTCGAAAGGGCCAACGACGCCGACGACGATCCCGGCTTCTCCGCCCGGATCCGCGAGGGTCTTCCGGGCACCTGATCTCGGTCCCACGGGAACGGCGTCGGGGCTTTGGTCAGGTTTATTGACTTGTTGGCCCGCGGCTGAGTAGTGTCCGGCGGTCTGCGCCGGTCGGCGCACCGTGGGGGAACGATGAGGCTCTTCTTGAAGCTAGTCTTTTCCATCGCCGTGGCCGCTGGTCTCGTTGGCTCGCCGGCGAAGGCTCAGGACGACCCTGCGCCGGTTCGGGGGGCCCCGTCTGAGTATCTGGAGGCGATCGAGGCCGAAGGCGCCCAGGTGGAGGGTGTCGAGAACGAAGTCGACGCTGGCGCCGCGCAGGTGGAGGCAGCGCAATCAGGTGCGCCGGTCCCCGGGGTGTCGAAGCGCGCGATGGGCCGCGTGGAAGAGATCATCGTGAGTGCGCGCAAGCGCGAGGAGCTCCTCGAGGACACGCCGATCTCCATCACGGCGTTGAGCGAGACGGCCTTGCGCGAGAACAACGTGCAGCGGACCGAGGACATCGAACAACTCGTGCCGAACCTCGTGTTCACTCGCGGGAGAACGACCAACGCGGCGCGCGCCCGGATTCGCGGCGTCGGGACCACGACGGGTGAAGCCGCCTTCGACCCGGGTGTCGGTACATACGTCGACGGTGTCTACCTGCCGCGCGGCGGCAAGATCATCGACGTCCTCGATATCGGGCAGATCGAGGTCCTGCGCGGCCCTCAGGGCACTTTGTTTGGCAAGAACACGGTCGGTGGCGCCATCAACATCACGACCGTGAAACCGAGCGAGGACCTCGAAGGCTTCGTCTTCGTTCGGCCGGGCACGCTCGGCCAGATTCGCACGCGCGCGATGGTCAATCTTCCGGTCGCGATCGGGTGGCTCGAGGACAAGCTGTTCGCGCGTCTCGCCTTGGCGTCGGCGAACGACCGTGGCTACGTCTACAACGAGACGCAAGACAATTATGAGAGCAACATCGATTCGCTCACGTTCCTCGGGTCTCTTCGGTTCCTCCCGGTTCGTGACCTGACGATCGACGTGAGTGGCAGCTGGGATCGCAGCATGTCGCACCGGCGTGGTCGTCGCTGCGCCTATCAGCAGGACGCGATTCTCATTCCGGCGGCGTTGAAGGAGCAATTCAAGGCGGATTGTGAGTCCTCGGAGCCGTTCCGTATTTCGACGGATGCACCCCAGAACGACTACCAACAGAGCTACGGGGCGTGGGGCACGATCGCGTACGACGTGGGCCCGATTGGGCCTCTCGACGGTCTGGAGCTGAAGTCGATCACGTCGTGGCGAGAGCAGACGAGCAGCAAGTACGCCACCGAAGACATCGATGTCACCGACGTCTTCATCGTGCGCCTCGACACGTTGCCGGGACAGCCGGGTTTCCAGCAGATCCAAGAGGAGGTTCAGGCGAACGCGACCGCCTGGGACGACCGGATCAACCTCGTGGCCGGCTTCTTCTCCTTCTGGGACAAGGGTGGTCGGATTGGTGGAGATGGCGGCGGGGTCGTGCAGAACAGCAACGGCACGGGAGAGGGCTTCAAGTCTCTGGGGCAGATCGAGATCGACAATTTCACGTGGGCCGCCTTTCTTCAGGCGACCGCCGCCGTGACGGATTGGATGAGTCTGACGGGTGGCGTTCGGTACACGTCGGATCGCAAGCGCAACCAGATTGCGAACCAGACTCTCACCCAGGAGGAGCTGGAGGCGCTGTTCGCGAATCCGGCGTTGGCGAGTGAGTACTTCGCGCAATACGACACCACCATGCCCGCCGGCGACCAGACCTTCACGCGGTGGACACCGATGGGGAGTCTCTCGCTCTTTCTGCCCGAGCAGTTCCTCGATGAAGCCTACCTCGACCACATGATGGGGTACTTCACCTATTCGGAAGGCTTTCGCGGCGGTGGCTTCAACGCGGTGATCGACCCGCTTCAGGTAGATGACCTCCTGTCGTTCGAGCCCGAGACGATCCAGAACTTCGAAGTCGGCCTGAAGACGATCGGATGGGACCAGCGTGCGACTCTGAATCTGTCGTTCTTCTACATGAAGTTCTCGGACATTCAGGTGTTGCAGAACGTCACGATCGAGAACCCCGACGACCCGGACAATCCGTTCGTCCGCCGGATCACGACGAATGCCGCCTCGGCGGAGAGCAAGGGAATCGAGGCGGAGGCGCAGCTCGTCCCCATTGATGGTCTGCAGCTCACGGGCAACATCGGGGTGCTCGACGCAGAGTTCACCGAGTTCATCGATGCGGGCGGGATCGACCGATCGGGGAACCGGTTCCCTGAGCCGAAGTTCACCACCTTTCTGGCCGTGCAGTATTCTCTGCCGCTCGAGCTAGGGAGCGACCTGATGGACGGTTGGCTCACGCCGCGCGTGCAATGGGCGTACACTGACGGACGCCACTTCGGCGCGCTGCAGAATCCGACTTCATTTCAGCGCGGCTTCAATCGCATCGACGCGCGCTTGAGCTACGACTTCATCGACGACCGGGCGACGGTCGCGTTGTGGGGGACGAACCTGACCGACGAGGAGTACATCTCGTTTGCGGAAGACCTGGTCGGCGTCTTCGGAATCACGTCGCAGGGGTGGGCGGCCCCCCGCAGCTGGGGTGCCGAGCTGAGCTACCGCTTTTAGGATGAGCTCTCTCCACCCGGACGGCGCAGTGCTTGTAGGACGGTTGGTGGGAGTATGGGTCGAACTCGGGGAACGTGAGTCGGTTGGTTTGCGCGTCGTGCATGGACACGAAGACCTGGCCGGGAGAGATCGTGTCCTGCACCACGGCGCGTGCTTGCAGCGCTCCCCGGCGGGAGCGAAGGACGACCCAATCCTCGGCGATGAGGCCGAGCCGGGAGGCATCGTCGGAGTGGATCTCCACCCAGGGCTCGGCGCGGTGGAGCTTGCGCAGGATGGGTGAGCGTCCCGTCCGTGTCTCCGTGTGCCACTGACTCGAGGAGCCGCGGCCGGTCAGTAGTGTGAAGGGGAACGAATCGTCTGGCATCTCACGGCTCGGACGAGGCTGCTCGAAGCAGAAACGAGCCCGACCGCTATCGGTGAAGAACCGTCCGTCTTCGAAGAGACGTCGTTCGGGCGCGGGCGGGGGCGCGCCGCTGGCGTGAGGCCACTGGATGCCCGCGTGCTCTTCGAGCGCATCGTATCCCGCGATCCCCGAGATGTCGCAGGGCTGGCCGACCGACATTTCCTGCATCGTGCGGAAGACGTCTTCGGGCGTTCGCCAGCGATCGAATAGATCGCCGACACCCCAGTACTCGGCGACCAGCCGGAAGATATGGAAGTCGGCGAGTGCCTCGCCTGGCGCCGCGTGGATCTTCTTCACGAGTCCGAGTCGACGCTCGGAATTGATGAACGTGCCCTCCTTCTCTCCCCAGCCGGCGGCGGGCAGAAAGATGTCGGCCGCTCGAGCTGTCTCGGTGTCCGGGTACATGTCCTGGACGACGAGGACATCGAGCATGTCGAGGGTCTCGCGGAACTCGGTCTGGTGGATCCAGGAGTGCCCGGGGTTCGTTCCGACCACCCAGAGCCCGCGGACCCGACCCGCGCGAATCTCCTCGAGAATCCGTTCGTAAGGGAGGCTGTTCTCACGCGGGACCCGCGCCGCATCCAGACCAAGGATCGACGCGATTTTCCGTCGGTCGGATGCGCGAGTGAAATCGTGGCCGGCGAACAGGGCTGTGGTGTTGCTGAAAAGGCGGGACCCCATCGCGTTGCACTGGCCGGTGATGGAGTTCGCGCCGGTGCCGGGGCGACCGATGTTCCCGGTGAGGAGCGCGAGGTTGATCAAGGCCTGGGCGGTTCGCACGCCCTCGTGGCTCTGGTTCACTCCCATCGTCCACCAAAACGAGACCCGCTTCCCTGCGTGGATCGTCTCGGCGAGGCGGCAAATCTCGTGGGTCGGGAGGGCGGTCGCGTCCGAGACAGCCTCGGGCGTGAAGGATCGGACGTGCGCGGCGAAGGCTTCGAAGCCTTCGGTGTGTGCGTCGACGAACTCCGGATCGATCCAGTCTCGGGCGATGAGGATGTTCGCGATCGCGTAGTAGAGGGCCAGGTCGCCCTTGGGCCGAACCGGATGGTGCTGCGTGGCGGCGGCCGCGGTTTCGGTTCGCCGCGGATCGATGACGACGATTTCCGGCGAATGGAGATTTCGCGCAATGCGTTCCCACAGGATCGGATGCGTGATGCAGAGGTTCGACCCCGAGAGGAGGATCACGTCAGACTCCTCGAAATCTGCGTAGGTGTACGGAGGAGCGTCGAACCCGAACGACTCCTTGTACGCGACGGCCGCCGTCGCCATGCATTGGCGGGTGTTACCGTCCCCGTGGCGCATCCCCATGCCGAACTTCGCGAGCGCGCCGAGGAAGACCATCTCTTCGGTCGGGATCTGGCCGGTGCTGAGGAACGCGAGACCGCCGGGGCCGTGTTCTTCGTTGATCGTACGGAAACGTGTGACCATCTCCCCGAGCGCCCGGTCCCAAGGCGCGGCCTCCCAGCCGCCGTCCGTTGTCCGGAGCCGTGGTGTCGTCGCACGATCGGGAGCGTCGAGCGGCGTGAGCGCCTCCCAGCCCTTGGGGCAGGCCATGCCGAGGTTTACCGGGGAGTCGGTGGCCGGCGACAGATTGATAGCTGCGCCGCCGCGGAGGTGTGCGGTCAGTGCGCAGCCGGTCGAACAGAAGCCGCATACCGTGCGCGTCGTGGCTTCGGGCGCCAGCCGCTGGGGAAGCTGGCCGAGTCCGTGGCGTCCGGGAGCGCGAAGCAGGTCGTGCGTGAGCGGTCCGTCGTGGCGGTGTAGGAACACGGATTTCAGAGTCCCGGCATGGCGCGAGCTGCCTCGGCGGTGAAGAACAGATGTCGCTCGATGAGCTCGCCGACCAGGAGGGAGAGGAGGGCAGCTCCGGCGGCGGTGGTTGCGCCCGGGCCGAACCCGTCGCCGTGGAGCGGGGCGACGGCGATGAGACCGGTGATGCCCAATGTCGTCGCTGCCGTGCGCGCGCGCGCGGCCCGGCGCAGGGGGCCGCGAAGCAAGACGAGGGATCGTTGGAGATCGCCGTCGAGGCTGCGAGAGGCCGTCATGCGGACGAGGCGGACGAGGCTCGCGACAGCGAACAGGATCGCAACGCACACGGCCGCGGTGATCCGAAGGTCGGAGGCCGCGCCGGCTGCGATTCCGATGAACGTGACGGAAGCCCCTCCGAGAATGAGCGCCGTCGAGGCAAAGCCGGTCGCCGTGCGACCGGTCCGCCACCAGGCGCGTCCTGTCGTCGCGTAGACCTGCACCGAGCATGCGCAGCCTGCGATCCCGGCTAGCAGGGCGAGGTGCTCTGTGCCCGTGCCCTCGACCCCGAGGAGGGCCGCTGCGGCTGCGGCTACGAGCAGGCCGGCGTAGGCGCCGAGCGCCAGGATCTCGCGGCTCATCCAGGAGGTCCGCCAACCGAGGACCGCGCGGAAGGCTTGGGTCGGTCGTCCGAGGTGGGCGATCGACGCGGCGAGGCCGACCGCGGCCGCAAGTCCCGCGACGAGGAGGAGCACGGTGCGCTCCACGAGTGCGGGGGGCGAGACGAGGTTGGCGAGCAGGCCGACCGCGAGTGTGCCCGTCGAGAGTTGCACGAGTACCAACAGGCAGACGAGGGCGGGGTGTCCGTGGTTGGGAGAGACGCGCGCTGCCCCAGCGGGGGCCGACTGCACGGCATCACGAACCGTGACGTATTTTGTCGTTGGTCGTGTGAGGGAAGAGCTGGGCTGTAGGGCACCCAATCCGGGAAGGAGCGGCGAGGTCTCCATTGCCGTGCGCACGATGTCGATCGAGATCGCCGAGGTTGGGCATCCCTGTACGCAGGCAGGCGCCTCGCCCACCCGGAGTCGGTCGGCGCACATGTCGCATTTTCGCACGATCCCGAGCGACGCATCGAATCGCGGGGCGTCGTACGGGCACGTGAGGAGGCAGTACTGGCAACCGATGCACTGATCGTCGAGGTGCTGAACAATCCCGGTCTGCGGATCTTTCTCGTACGCTCGCGTCGGACAGCCAAGGAGGCATGCAGGCTCTTCGCAGTGATGACAAGCGGTCGTCACCGTCTGGGGCGACGTGCTGGCTTGACCAACATCGAGCATCAGCCCGACGTCGCGCCACGTCTCCTCGGGCCGCAGGCCGTTGAGGCTGTGGCATGCGGTGACGCACGCTTTGCAACCCGTACACGCGTCGAGGTCGACGCGGAAGGCCAGATGTTCGCCGGGCCCGGGGTTTCGCCCGATCGGAATCAACTCGCGGTAGTGCGGCGCAAGAAGCGGTTCCTCGGCGTCCCGGTGTACCTGAGCGAAGCGCTCGACTGAGGTGAGCGTGCTCTGCTCCGACAGGAGGTTCTCGACGAGTCGGGTGTTCGTTCCATTGGGTGTCATGCGGCTCGCCCTGGGCATCCGAGTTCGGCCCCGAGGGCTTCGGCCGACGGTAGGCGGACCCAAACTTCGTCGCCGCGGATCTCCACGGGGAATGTCCGGACCTGGTAGCTCGGGTCGTTCAGGCCGACGCCGGTCTGGAGTGAGAAGGTCTTCTTGTGAAGCGGGCACGCAACCTTCGGTTCGCCGGCGTGATCACCGAGCAATCCGCGCGCGAGCACGGCGTCCTTCCGGTGGGGACACGTGGCCTGCGTGGCGTACCACTCGCCGCGGCGCGCGAAGTTGTAGATCGCAATCTGCTCGTCACCGTAGCGCACGGCGGCGCCGCCGTTCTCGGGGAACTGTTCGGCTCGCCCGAGCCTGTGCCAGCTCCAGGTATAGGAGGGTGGGACGTGTCCGTTGCGGTGGATCGGTGCCGGATCGGGCCAGTCGGCAGGGCGCCGTTGTCCGCGTTCTCGCAGGAAGGGTAGAGCCTCCCCTGGGCTCTGCTCCTCCACGAAGTGCTGGAAGCGGGCGCGGAGCGCTGGTGATTCTACGACCGCCTTCCACTCACACTCGTATGAGTCGACGAGTCCCTGCATGTCGGCTTCGAGTTGCACGCCGATGCCCAGCGAGTCCTCGAGGAGCACCTTCTTGAGGTACTCGATGCCGCCGTCGAGCTCCTCGAGCCAACGGGCCGTTCTCTGCAGAGGCTTCGCCGTTTGAATATAGAACATCAGGAAGCGGTCGAGAATCCGGATGGCTTCTTCACTCGAGATGTCGGTTGCAAACAGGTCCCCATGGCGGGGGTTGGAGCCGCCGTTGCCGCAGAGGAAGACGTTCCATCCGTTCTCGGTCGCGATCAGGCCGAAGTCTTTGTTCTGAGCCTCAGCGCACTCCCGTACGCAGCCCGACACGGCTGACTTGAGCTTGTGCGGCGCGCGAATGCCGCGGTACCGCTCCTCGATGCGGATCGCGAACGCGGTCGAATCTTGCACGCCGTATCGGCACCAGGTGGAACCGACGCAGCTCTTCACCGTGCGCATCGCCTTTCCGTAGCCGTGGCCACTCTCGAATCCGGCATCCACGAGCCGCGCCCAGATGTCCGGCAACTGGTCGACCTGTGCGCCCAGGAGATCGATTCGCTGACCGCCGGTGATCTTGCAGTACAAGTCGAAATCCTTGGCGACCTGGCCGAGGACGATCAGCTTCTCGGGCGTGATCTCGCCCCCCGGAACGCGGGGGATGACCGAGTAGGTGCCGCCGCGTTGGATGTTTGCAAGAAAGCGGTCGTTCGTATCCTGGCTCGCCGCGTGTCGGACGATGAGATCGTTCCAGGTCCCCGACAGGATCGAGGCGATGGCCGGCCGACAGACCTCACAACCATCGCCGGTGCCGTGGCTGTCGAGGAGGGCATCGAACGTCTGGATCCGGCCGAGCTTTATGACCCAGAAGAGCTCCTCGCGCGTGTAGGCGAAGTGCTCGCAGACGTGAGGGCTGACCTGGCGTCCGGCTTCGGCGAGGGTCGCCTCGAGGACCTTCGCAACGGTAGGTAGGCAGCCGCCACAACCGGTGCCGGCCCGAGTGCAGGTCTTCACCTCCGCGACGGTCGCGAGCCCGCCGCTTCCGATCGCTTCCACGATGACGTTCTTCGTGACGTCGTTGCACGAGCAGACCTGAGCGTCGCCGGCGAGTGTGCTCGTGCTTTCGCCCAAGCCGCCCGCACCGAAGAGGAGTTCGTGTGGTCGGTCGGGGATCGCCCCGGCTTCCTTCGTGGTCCGGGCGAGGGCGCTGAATGGCTCGGCGTCGCCCACCAGGATCCCGCCGAGGAGTCGATCCTGTTCGACGACGAGCTTCTGATACACGCCGCGCACGGAGTCTTCGAAGACGATGCTCTGCACTTCGAGCGGTCGAGCCTGATCGGCGAAAGCGTCGCCAAAGCTGGCGACGTCGACACCCAACAGTTTGAGCTTGGTCGATAGGTCTGCGCCGGTAAAGGTTGCGTCCTGGCCGCTGAGGCGTCGCGCGAGGACGTCGGCCATCGTATAGCCGGGGCCGACGAGGCCGTAGACCATCCCACAGTGCAAGGCGCACTCGCCGATCGCGAAGATGCTCGGATCGCTCGTAGTCAGGCCGTCGTCGACCGAGACTCCCCCGCGCTCTCCTACGTCCAGGCCGCACTCTCGAGCGAGGTCATCGCGAGGACGGATCCCAGCGGAAATGATCACCATGTCTACTTCGAGTGGGGGCGCGTCTTCGAACTCGAGTGTGGTGACGGCGTTGTCTCCGGCGATCGACCGTGTACGGGCGGCCGTGTGGACATGCACCCCGAGCTCCTCGATCGCGTGGCGCAGAATGGTGCCGCCGGCGGCGTCGACTTGTCTCGGCATGAGTCGATCTGCGAACTCGACCACGTGCGCTTCGAGGCCAAGGTCGACGACGGCTTTTGCCGCCTCGAGACCGAGCAGCCCGCCGCCGATCACAGCGGCGCGCCGGGACTTGTCCGCCCACGCCCGAATACGTTCGAGGTCCTCGATCGTGCGGTAGACGAACACGCCAGGGGTGTCGACGCCTGGAAGCGGCGGGATGAAGGGTGACGAGCCCGTTGCAAGCACGAGGCTATCGTACGGGACCCGCCGGCCCGCGCTCGTGGTGACGTGCCGCATGGTGCGGTCGATGGCGTCCACGCGTTCATTCACGTGCAGGGCGTAGGAGTTGTCGGCGTACCAGTGCGGTGCCGCGATCTCGAGATCATCAGCGCTCTTGCCGGAGAAGAATTCGCTCAGGTGCACTCGGTCGTAGGCGGGACGCGGCTCCTCTCCGATCGCCGTGACCAGGTGCCCGCCTCCCGTGTCGTATTCTGCGAGCTTTTCGCAGAATCGATGCGCGACCATCCCGTGGCCCACGACGACGATCCGCCTGGGCGGTGCGCTGGTGCTCGAAGTCTGCTGCATGCGCTGACGGCGTCGCAACCCGTGTGCCAAGAAAAAGATGAGTCGTTTTGAAGGCTCGACGGAGGATGGCGTGCGGCGCGCCTGAATTGTGGACACGGCTGCTCACCACGAGAGCAGCGCTCAGGCCCCATTTCCCGACGGTCGGTGATGAGGTGAAGCGAAGGCCGAGTGCGCGAGCTCGCCGAGGCATGTTGGGGCCGCGCACCCTTCGCGGCGACGTGGTAACGGAGCTGTGTTCGATGGCTCTCTTGCTCGATCGACGGAACGCTGACGCGTTCGACCTGCCGGCGCCCAGCGGGGAGCCGCAGAACTGGATCGTCGCATCGGTTCCCCGCTCGGGGAGTACCCTGCTGTGCCGTGTGCTCTGGGATACCGGCGGGGTCGGGGCGCCCAAGGAGTACCTCAACGGGATGCAACTTCGCGATTGGGAGGTGCGCTTCGGGTCGTCCGCGGTACGTCGCTTCGGCTACGGGCTTCTCTTCGGTCGAGTCGCTGGCCTGGTGGGGGCCCGGGGCTGGACGCCGGAGCGGCTCGCAGGCCACCTGGCTCGCGTGCGACTGAGACGCAGCGATCCGAGCGGCAGGTTCGGCGTGAAGCTCCACTACCACCACTTCGAGAACTGGTTTTTGCGGCGGGGATGGCGCCCCGAAAAGCTTCTCGCGCCGCAGCGTTGGATTCGGATTCGGCGCGAGGATCGGGTCGCTCAGGCGGTGTCGTGGGCGCGCGCTCTGCAGACCGGAAGGTGGGCGTCCCACCAGTGGGGCACTCTTCCCTCCGTGTATCGACCGCGGCAGATCGATCGACTCCTGGCGGAGATCGAGCGGCAGGAGACCGGGTGGGATGCATTCTTCGCGGAGCGCGGGTACGAGGCGTTGCAGCTCACGTACGAGGAGCTCGCTGGCGACATGCCCGGAGTCGTGCGCCGGGTCTTGGGATATCTGGGCGTTCCGGAGGCGGCGAAGGCGTCCGTCGCCGAACCAGTTCTTCAGCGACAGGCGGACGAAACGAACGTGCGATGGATCGAGCGGTACCGCGCTTCTCGTCCGCAGTCTGGGAGTTGAGCGAGCTCAGGGTTCGAGCAGAAGGTCTTTGAGTCGCTCGCGCTTCTCGTCGGTCAGTCCCAGCGTGTTGCGTAGATAGGCGTCGATCGAACCGTCGCGCTCGCGCATCGCGTCGAGCCCGGCCTGCAGATACCTCGGTTCGACGCCCATGAGGGGGCGCACCTCGTTTGGGCTGCTTCGGAACAGTGACACCACCCAGATGAGTGCCAGCTGCTTCTGGATCTTGTCGTGTGTGTAGTGATTCGTCAGGAGGAAGTCCTTCATGACGGTGTCTTCGGGGACGCCGACAGCCAAGAGGACGAGCGCCGCCGCCATTCCCGCACGATCTTTCCCCGCGGTACAGTGGACGACGGCGGGGAGGTTCTCTTCCTCGACGAGGTTGTCGAACATCTCGCGGTAGCGATCGGCGAACTGTGTGGCGAACGCGCGGTTGGCCTCGACGAGGAACTCGCTCAGGTCGAGCCCCTCGAGATCGCCCGACATGATCCGCGACTGTAGCTCCTTCGGGTCGACGCCGGGCGTGTAGATCTCGGGCTGAATGACCTCCGGCGGATCGTCGGTCGGTAGGCGGTCAGGTTGGTCCTCGCGCTCGGCGGGGCTGCGGAAGTCACAAACCAGGTTCACGCGGAGCTTTCCCAGGTAGTCGACGTCATCGTCGCTCAACTCGGAGAGCTGGCCCGAGCGGTACAGGCGTCCCCAGCGTGTGGTGCGTCCGTCCTTCGTGCGGTACCCGCCGAGGTCGCGGAAGTTGTCCATTCCCTCGAGAGGCAGCTGCCTCTCGGCTAGTTTCACGGTCTCGCCGTCCGGCAGCTCGAGCTCGAGATACGGACGGGTCTCGAAGGGTAGCGTGTCGATCTCCGCGCGGCCGTCGACGAGGTGTCCGACCGGGCTGCTTCGATCGATCTCGTCCGGCGTTGGCCCGGCGTAGATCGGAATCCGCACACCTCGAGGGCCGCCCGTCCATCGCACGACGAGCGTGTCGCCGCTTCTCTCGGCGAGCGGGGCGTCGGCTTCGAGCGGCATCTTCCCACTGTCGGGGCAGCCGGCGAGGAGCAGCAGCCCAGTGATGGCGAGAAGCGAGCGCGCGGCATGGGGGAAGTGCATGGAGCCTTATCCGTCTCGACGCGCTGGACGGCAAGCCGGCGTCAGTGGAGGTTCGTTCGCAGCCAGGGCTCGAGCGTGACCGCGAGTCGGTGGTGCATCTCGGCGGTGGGGTGTCCGTCGTTTGGAATCAGGACGCGTTCCCATGGTAGCTCGCGCAGCGCCGCCTCGGTTACCTCGAAGAGGGAGAGGAAAGGGAGGTTTCGGCGCGCGCTCCAGGCCCGCGCGTGGCGCTCGAGCGCGAGCGCGTGGAGGCCGTGCGCCTCGGGCATGCGAGGCACAAGCGTTCCGAGGGCGAACACAGCGACGAGTAGCGGGACCTCTCTTTCTTCCAGCTCGTCGGCGAGGACGTCGAGATACGCCTGGGACATGTTCCACTGGAGCTGGAACTGCTCGGCGCCGACGACGATCGGTGAGATTGGGTCTGGCTTCGTAGGCGGCAGCTCGGTGTCGCGGTTCGTGCGAATCCGCTTCTCCAACGGCCCCTCCGTTCGCGGCATGAACGAGCGGCGTGCGAGTCCCCAGAGCCGTGAGCCCGTCTCGACGTCGCGAAGTGGGAGACCGAAGTACTTCGACTCGTTCGTTCGATCATCCCACAGGTCGTTCTCGTACAAGACGAGCAGGACCGCGTCGGGGTCGAGACCCAACGTGCGGGGCAGGTTGGCCGCGTAGTGCAGGGGACTACCGCCTTGCATTGCGGCGCTGACCACCGACCACCCGCCTGCGTCGAGCGTGCGATCGAGCTCTGAGACGAACGTCTCTTCGAACGCCACCCCGTGGCCCTCGGGTATCGAGTCGCCGAGAACCACGAGACGCGAATCGGTCTTCGGGCCGATCTCGGGGCCGCGCAAGCCGCGCGCGTTGATCTCGTAGTCGACGACGTACGACGGCCTCTCCGCTCGGTAGGTCGACCCCGGGATGAACTGCTGGAGGCCCGGCCGGTGCGTGACGATGTACGGGTTCGTTGCGTACGGGTCGATCGTGTCGGAGGCGGGTGGACGTGCGAACGGGCTCTCCGGTGAGAAGAGCCGAAGTGAGAGTTCGGCGACGGCGAGGGACCCGACGAGCGCCGCGAGGGACAGGCCCCAACGCATGGCGACCAGAGTGACGTGACCCGAACGGCCGGTGGCGGCGCCTCGGCGGTGATCCCGCCGCCTCGTCATTTGCTGGGAATCGACGGCTCGAGCGGAATCTCCATGCCGGGCGTCGTCCGGTTCCGAATGGACTCGAGCCGGGCCTCCATCACGCCGATGAAGGGATCCGAAGGCGGCGGCAGGATGTAGAACTGCTTGGCTTCGATTCCTTGCAGCACCCGCTCCGCGATGTCCCTTGGGAGAAGCGAAGACGCCGACGTGAAGGAGAGCAGGCTCCCCTCAAAGACCTCGCGTTCGGGCGTGGCCGGGCCCGTTTCGTTCAGAGGAGCCGGACGGTTGCGCCCGGCGTCGCCGATGCGGGTTCGCACGAGCTCCGGGCACAGAACGGAGACCCCGACTCGCGGGCACCCCTGGGAGAGCTCGAGGTGGAGCGTCTCGGTGAGCGACAGCACGGCATGCTTGCTCGCGTAGTAGGCCGCGAACCCTGGCGAGCTCGTGAGTCCGGCCATCGAGGCGGTATTGACGATATGGGCCTCGTCGTCTTGCTCCATCAGAAGCGGCACGAAGGACCGGATGCCGTGGACGACGCCGTAGAAATTCACTCCGAACACCCATTCGTAGTCCTGCACCGAGTGCTGCCAGGAGTTGCCGCCGACCGCAACGCCGGCGTTGTTGCACAGGACGTGAACCGCGCCGAAGCGTTCGTATGTCGACTGGGCGAAGCCGTGTACGGCGTCCGCATCGCGAACGTCGACGACGGCGGAGAGGTACTCGGTGCCACGCTCGGCGAGCCGTTGCTCGACCGCGGAGAGCGCATCCGCCTCCACGTCCGCGATCGCGAGCTTCATGCCGCGCGCGGCGAAGGCTTCGGTGAGCGCCGAACCGATCCCACTCGCGGCTCCCGTGACGACGGCCACGCGACCGTTGAATTCTTTCATGATGAGTCTCCTTTGGTGCTGGCCTTGCCTACCAGCAGCCCTGCGCGCCGTCCATGAGTCTGGGCTTCCGCTCGTCCCAGCTTTCGGGGTACGACGAGCGGGTGATCGAGCTAGAGGCAGACAGCAACTTCGGCCCAATCCGTCAGACGCGCCTCCGCGTTGCCTCATGGAATCTCTGGGGACGCTGGGGCCCGTGGAGGGCGCGCCAAGAGCCCATTCGGAAGACGCTCGATGCCATCGATGCCGACGTGATCTGTCTACAGGAGGTTTGGGCAGAGGAGGAGCGCACACAAGCGAGTGTGCTTGCCCGCTCCCGCGGCTTCCATTCGGTATACGGCTCGCGCCTGCCATTTCCCGATTTTGATCTCGGGATTGGAATCGTCTCCCGCTGGCCGATCGTGGGTTTCGAAGAGCGGCCGCTTCCGGAGGCCGGCGCGCCCGACGAACGGCGCTTGGTTCTTCGTGCGGACATCGACGGGCCGCGGGGTCCTCTCCAGGTGTTCACTACGCATCTGAATTGGCGCTTCGACCACAGCCACGTTCGTCAGGCGCAGGTCGAATCGATTGCGCAGTTCATCGCCGAGTCACCGGAGCGTTCCTATCCGGCAATCTTGTGCGGCGATCTGAACGCGACGCCCGATTCGGACGAGATTCGGATGCTGACCGGTCGCGCGAAGGTCGCCCAACCGGGACTGGTTTTCCATGACGCCTGGGAGGTCGCGGGCGACGGTTCAGCCGGGTTCACGTGGGACAACGCGAATCCCTTCGCGGCACGCGATCTCGAGCCCAACCGGCGCATCGATTACGTTCTGGTCGGTTGGCCGAAGGAAGGCGGCGCTGGACAAATCGTTGGTGCTGGAGTCGAGGGGAGAGTCCCCGTCGACGGGATCCATCCGTCCGATCATGCCGCGATCGTTGCGGACCTGCGGTACTGAGACCGTCTCAGGGGCTGCCCTGGCGGAGCCCGCGGGGATACCGAGCGCGATCGTCGGCCCCGGTCGTCTGGGCCCGGCGCCAGTAGCCCCATGGGAAGTGTACAAACTCGAGCTTGAGTCCGTCGGGGTCTGGGAAGAAGACGGCATAGTAGTCCTCGCCGTACTCCGGGTATTCGGCGGGAGCGTCAGAAACTTCGTGACCTTCTCGAACGAGCCACTCGTAGAACCGGTCGACGTCGTCGCGTCGTGCGGCGCGGAGCGCGAGATGATGAAGGCCAACGCGGTAGCGATCGAACTCGGCGTCTCGGTGTTCGGCACTTGGGGGCCGGACGGCGATGCTCGTCACTCCGTTTGTGAAGATCGCGCTGCCGCTGGCGCTTTCTTCCTTGTAGAGCGCGAAGCCCAATCGGCCTAGCACGCGCTCGTAGTAGGGCGTCGAGCGCGCGAGATCGTTCACGGTCAAATCGATGTGGTCGAATCCGAGGCAATCGATGGGTTCCATGCTCAGGCCTCGCTAGACGGCGCGTCCACGGGAATCCACAGTCGCACCGTGGTCCCGCATTCCTCGCCTCGTATCACGTCCACGGACCCGTGCAGGCGCTCTGCGCGCACCCGCATGTTCGCAAGCCCGCGTCCGACGTTCGAAGGGGCGCTCTCCAGCCCTCTGCCATCGTCGTCGATCGAGACGCAGATGCCGCGACGCCCCTCGGCACCGGTCGCCTCTGCCGTCTCGACCCGGATCACCTTTGCGTTGGCGTGCTTTACGATGTTCGTAATCGCTTCCTGCGCGATGCGCAGGACGTTCAAGAATTGCTCTGGGCCGAAGTGGGGCGTTGGTGGCAGGTCCGTCACGCGCCAGTCGAATCGGAGGCCGTGGGCCCGCAAGCGCGGCTCGACCCGGCCGCGGATCATGCCGAGGAGGGTTGGCACGTCGTCAATCACCGGATCCAGCGAGTCGATGACCAGCCGCATGTCGTCGAGCGCGCCTCGGATGACCTCGGCGATCTCCGGTGTCGACGTCTCCCCGTCCTCTGCCATGGCAAGGGCAGAAACGAGTTGTCCGCCCATTCCGTCGTGCATCTCGCGCATCAGGCGCTCGCGCTCCGTGCTGACGACTCGCTGATGCTCGAGTTCGCGCAGGCGGTGGAAGTTGGCTTCGAGCTCTGCGTGCTTACTGGCGACGCGCTCCTCGAGCTCGAGGTTCAGAGTCTCGGCCTCCCGGAGCGCGCCGAGGAAGTATTCGATCACGACCCATGCGCCCCAGAAGGCCGCGACCAGCGACAACACTGGCGCAAGAAACACCGACGGCGTTGCAGCCACCCCGAGCGCGAGCAGCACGTCGTGCGCGCCGATCAGTAGTCCGACGAACCCGAGTACCATGAGGGCCCGAGCGCGTGGCACGGGTGGCCGGTCACCGAACATGAAGAGCCCACCAAGATAGATGCCGGCGAAAAAGCAGAACGACCACAGCCCGAGACCGCTCGCCTCGAAGTAGCGGTCGGGCACTGTGGCGAGGAGAATGACGAGTGCGGCAGCCGTCAGATAGAGCAACGCTTCGATACGGTGGCGTCGCTTCTGGAAGCTGCGATGCGTCGTCTGTACGAAGAGTATGATGCTGAGCGACGCGGAAGCCATCGTGAGCAGCTGCCACGTTCGCCCCGCGACGGGAGGCGCCTCGATGAACAGCTCGGCGCTCGCGAAGGCCCAGGATAGACATCCTGCCGCGAAGAACCGGAATGGAGTGAACTCACTGCGTCTCGACGCGATGAAGCCGAGGACGAGGGCGATGGCGGCCATGACCACGGCGCCGGTCCGCGCGCATGTGATCTGCAGGAAGTATCGAAGTCGGTAGGCTGGTCCCAGCAAGCTCTCGGGTCCGACGTAGAAGGGGTTCATGAACGCGGGCGCGGTTCTCTGTACCGCGAGGTGGACATCGATCGTGTTCGTTCCCACCCGCAGAGTCTCTACGGGGATCGAGAGGAGCAGTGGGCGGTTCCAGTTGCGAGAGAGTGGTGGCACGACGCGGCCGCTGCTGCCCACCCACTGGTCGTTCGCGAAGACCTCGGCGCTCTGCGCGAACCGCGGCAGGTAGACCGCCCATGGCGCGGTCGGGGCCTCGGCGAGGTTGAAGCGGGCGCGGTACCACGCGGCCGGAGTCCGTTGGCGGGCGTCGTTTTCCCAGACGACTGGCAGCGAGACCGAAGTGCCGCGATCGAGGGTGGCTCCGGTGGGCCGCGTGTCCGATTCGACGACGCGGACTTCACCCAGCTCGTAGGCACTCGTTCCGAGATCGTCCAAGCATCCGGTTGCGAGTAGCGCCGCGAAAAGTCCGAGCGCCCAGCACGCAAGGGGGATCGGGCCGTGTTCCTTCGAATCGCGCACGTGCATCGGCAGTACCCGACTCCTTCCACGAGGTCACGCGCCCCGGGGGGCGCGCGTTGACTCCTCGAGCCAACGGCGGTAATTCTCCTGACCGATCGGTCTGACCGATCGGTCTAGATGACCTGGTTTACGCGAAAAGCGCTGCCCGGGCAGGGGAATTTCGATCGGGCGAGGCCTGGCGAGTCGAGGAGGGGCGCAAATGGCGGGGGCAGTCGTCGCAGGGGGTCCGCAGGACACGGGAGGGCTTGGAGCCCGCGCTCGGAGAGCCGCGGATCGTGCGCGACAGCACCTCTTGGGCCTCCAAGATGCGGAGGGGTTTTGGCACTTCTCGATGGAGGCTAACGCAACGATGGACGCGCAGTACATCTTTGCGAACCGCCTTCTCGGTCGCTCGGTGCCGGACGTGGAGCGCCGCCTCGGCGACCATCTGCTGGCGACGCAAACTGAGGACGGTAGCTGGCCGCTGTACTATGGAGGGCCGGGTCACCTCAGTTGTTCGGTGGAGGCGTACTTCGCCCTCAAGCTGCTTGGCCACGCTCCCAGTGAGCCCGCGCTCGCGCGTGCTCGTCGGTTCATTCGTGGCGGCGGCGGGGCCGCCAAGGCTCAGGTCTTCACGCGCATCTTCCTCGCCTTCTTCGATCAGTTCCCGTGGGCGGGCGTACCGGCGCTGCCGCCGGAGTTGCTGCTCCTGCCCGAGCGTTTTCCCTTGTCGATCTATCGGATGTCGAGCTGGGCCAGGTCTACGGTGGTGCCGCTCTTGATCCTGTTGCAGCATCGGCCGTCGTACGATGTTCCGCCGGGCCAAGGCATCGAAGAGCTCTGGGTCGATCCGCCGATGCCGGTCGACGTTCAGTTCGAACCGGATCGTCAGCCGTTCACGTTCCGCAACTTCTTTCTCTTGGCCGATCGGGTGTTGCGCCTCCTCGATCGTCTGCCGCTTCGCTTTCGGCAGCGCGGGCTCGATCGTGCGCTGCACTGGATCCTCGAGCGGCAAGACCGAAACGGCGGCTGGGCAGGAATTCAGCCGGCGATGGTGAATTCGGTCCTGGCGCTGCGGGCGATGGGCTGCGCGGCCGATCATCCGGCAGTCGTAGCGGGTCTCCAGGCCATCGACGACTTCTTGGCCGAGCGCGACGGACATCTTCTGTTCCAACCGTGTGTGTCGCCGACGTGGGACACGGCTCTCGCGGTGCGCGCCTTGGTCGATGCCGGAGATGCGCCGAACGCCGAGCACGTCACGCGCGCCATGCGTTGGCTGGAGAAGTGTCAGACCAAGCGGCCCGGCGACTGGGCGGTGCTTCGGCCTGATCTTCCGGCGGCGGGTTGGGCGTTCGAGTTCGCCAACGATTGGTATCCCGACGTCGACGACTCTGCCGTCATCCTGATGGATATGGCGCTCACCGGCGCGACGGAGACTCCCGCCTTCAAGGAAGGGCTCGAGTGGACGCTGGGCATGCAGTGTCGCGACGGTGGCTACGGTGCGTTCGATGCCGAGAACACGCTGGATCTCTGGAACAAGATTCCGTTCGCCGACATGGAGGCGATGATCGATCCTCCTACCGAGGATCTGACGGGCCGACTTTGCGAGCTGATGGGCATGCTCCATCTTCAGCCCGACGAGCCGCGTGTTCGTAGCGCCCGCGAGTTCCTGCGGCGCGCCCAGCGCAGCGATGGATCGTGGTGGGGGCGGTGGGGCGTGAACTACGTGTACGGCACGTGGTCGGTGATCGCCGGGTTGCGTGCCGTGGGCGCGCGCCAAGACGAGGACATGATCGAGCGCGGCTGCGCGTTCCTGCGATCCTACCAGAACGACGACGGTGGGTTCGGCGAGACGTGCGGTACCTACCACGACCCGAAGTGTCCGGAGGCGGGCCCGAGTACGGCTTCGCAGACGGCCTGGGCGGCGATGGGCCTGATGGCGGGGGAAGGGGGGATCACTCGGGAGTCGACGGCGGCCATCAACTACCTTTGTCACGCGCAAGCGGCCGACGGCAGTTGGACCGAGCCGGAGTTCACCGGCACCGGATTCCCGGGACACTTCTACCTGCGCTACGACGGCTACCGAAACTTCTTCCCGCTGATGGCATTGGGGCGCTATCAACGGCTGGCCGACGAGGCGTCGTGACGAGAGATCTGGACAGAGCGTACGCGCACTGTGAGCAGATCGTCCGCTCACACTACGAGAATTTCACAGTCGGCTCACGCCTGTTGCCGCGCGCCGAGAGGCGCCACCTCGCCGCGCTCTACGCCTTCGCCCGCGGTGCGGACGACCTTGCCGACGAGCCCGATATCGAGGGCGATCGGCTTCACGCGCTCGATGATTGGGAGGCCGAGCTCGATGCGGCGCTCGCGGGTCGGAGCGCGGGACCGGTCTTCCGAGCGGTCGCCCACACTCTCGAGGTGCGAGGGCTCACCGACGACCCGCTGCGCGCGCTCCTGCGCGCTTTCCGCTATGACGCCGCCTTCGAGCCGTTCTCGGATTTCGAAGCGCTGCGTCAGTATTGCCGCGACTCCGCGAACCCCGTCGGGCGTCTGGTGCTCGGTCTCTTCGGAGTCCGCGACCCCGTGTCGATCGCACTGTCTGACGACGTTTGTACTGGGCTTCAGCTCGCGAATTTCTGGCAGGATCTCTCTGTCGACCTGCTGCGCGGTCGATCCTACGTGCCCGTGGCCGACATCGCCTTGTATGAAGGGGCGGGCCTCGGGCTGGCCGATCGTAGGGGTACCCCGGGCTTCGAGGCTCTTCTGGCGTTGCAGCTGGAACGAGCTCGGTACTTTCTGGGGGCGGGAGACGAGCTCGCGCGGCGACTGTCTGCGCGAGCCTCCGTCGAGGTTCGTATCTTTGCCGGCGGCGGCTTGCGCATCATCGACCGGGTCGAAGCGCTGGGGAGCCGCATTCTCAGGGAGCGCCCGATCCTGGGGCATGGCGATTTCGTCCAGCTGCTCGTTTCGAGCGTCGGGCTCACGGGTTGGTCGCGGCTTCGGCCGGGGCCGTCGGATTCGCGAGGGGACGTGGGCCCGCAAAGGGCCCGTCCGAAGGGAGTGGTATGACCGCACCGTCTCTGGCACCGGCCGCGCACGACTTCTCACTCGCCCCGCGGCAGTCTCTCCACGATGATCTCGCTCGATGTCGCGCCATCGTGCAGTCGAGTGGATCCAGCTTTCACTACGCCTTCTACCTCCTTCCTCGCGCAAAGCGTGACGCCCTCTGTGCGGTCTACGCGTTCTGTCGTGCCGCGGACGACATTGCGGACGCGGCGGGCGTGTCCGCGCCGGCCGACCGGCTGGACGCGTGGCGCCGCGAGGTCGAGTGCGCACATGCGGGACGCCCTGTGCATTCGATCGGCCGAGCGCTCTGTTGGGCGATCGATTCATTCGCGTTGCCGCGTGAGCCATTCCTGGAGTTGATCGATGGCGTCGCGACCGATCTCACGACGGACCGGTATCAGGGCGCAAAGGAGCTGGAGGCATACTGCTACAAGGTCGCATCGACCGTGGGTCTTCTCTGCGTCCGGATCTTTGGCGCCGGACGAGGCGTGGCCGATGAGTATGCCAGGTCTCTCGGTAAGGCGTTCCAGCTCACGAACATCCTTCGTGACATTGGCGAGGACGCCGAGCGCGGCCGGATCTACCTTCCGCTCGAGGACCTCGAACTCGTGGGCTGCCGAGAAGCGACTCTGCTCGAGCGTCGACCGTTGCCCGAGGTTGGGCGTCTCGTGGCTCTCGAGTCGGCGCGGGCCCGCTGGCATTACGCGCGAGCGCGAGCGGCGTTGCCGGACGATGCGGCTCTCGCGCGTGACCTCGCGCCGGCCGAGGCGATGCACCAGATCTACGCGAGCTTGCTGGCTCGGGTCGAGGCCGCAGGGGCGCATGTCGTCGAGAGCCGCGTGCGCGTGCCGGCGGCCTCGCGGGCCTTGCTTGCCGCGCGAGCCTGGGTCGGCGGCGCGCGAGTGGCATGACGTCTCGTCCGCTCGAGGTCGTCGTCGCCGGCGGCGGAATCGCCGGAATGGCGACGGCTCTCGGTCTCGCCGACCGAGGGCATGCGGTTCGATTGCTCGAGAAGCGTCCGTTCCTGGGGGGGCGCGTCTATTCATTCCACGACGCGGCACTCGATCGCGGCCTCGACAACGGACAGCATGCGCTGTTGGGCTGCTACCGCGAGACACTCACCTTTCTGGAGCGCATCGGGGCGCTCGGGCGGCTTCATTGGCTCGGGCTTCGGATGGAGATGCGCGAGGCGGGCAGGCGCGGCGTGCTGAACGCCGGTCGGACTCCGGCTCCGCTCCACGTACCGCGCGCGCTGCTGGGTTACGGACTGCTCTCTCGCGGCGAGCAACTCAGGGCCATGGTTGGCGCCGCGCGGCTCTTGGCCCGGTGGAAACGGTCCCCCGAGAGGCTTTACCGCCAGACGGTCCGCACGGTTCTGGCGGAGCTCGGCCAGTCCGAGTCGCTGTGCCGTCGGCTCTGGGATCCGATCGCGGTGGCCGCCCTGAATGTTGATCCCTCGCGCGCGTGCGCAGCGCTGTTCGCGGCCGTGATCGAGCGCGCCTTCTTCGGTCGTGCGCGTGATGCGTCGATCGTTCTGCCGGCCGCTCCGTTGTCTGAGGTGTTCGGTGGGCCGGGGGCGAAGGCTCTGGGTGACACCGGGGTGACGCTCTACCCGCGTGCCGCACTGGCCCGGGTGAACCTCGACGACGAGGGCCGGGTTGCGAGTGTCGCGACGCGAGACGGCACGACCTTCGACTGCGACGTCGTCGTCCTGGCGATGCCGCCGCGAGGGGTCGCGGAATTGTTCGTCGGTAGCGGTACTGCGCGGGCTACCCTCGGAAGCTGGGTGAATGACCTCAGCGCGACGGTTCCCATCGTGTCCATGCATGTCGCGCTCGAGAACCCGGTCGACCTGCCGGACATGCTCGGATTGATTGGGACCATGACGCAGTGGGTCTTCCACACCGATGGCTTCCGGCGTGATGGCCTTCGTGGTTCGTCGCTTCTGAGCTGTGTGACGAGCGACGCGGCGCACCTTGGCGAGCTGGGTGACGACGCGGTTGCAAGGCGGTTGTCGGAGGACCTGGAAGCCCTCGTACCCGAACTCGGTCGGGTCGACCCGAAGCGGGTACACGTCGTCCGGGAGAAGCATGCGACCATCGCCGCCACGGTCGAGGCGACGGCGGCGCGCCCGTCCACGAGGACGGCGGTGCCTGGGCTGTTCCTGGCGGGGGATTGGGTTCGCACGGGCTTGCCGGCAACGATCGAGAGCGCGGCGGTCAGTGCGCGGGCCGCTGTCGAGGCCGTGGGGGCTTTCGAGCCGGTGCCCGGGGTCGTGTCGCGACCGGGGCGTGCCGCGTGATGGGGCTCGTTGCAGGGGTGTCTTTGCTTGCCTGGCTCTACCTCTGCTTCTGTCACGGCAGATTTTGGACGGGCTCGGAGCAGTTGGAGGACCACGCGCCGAGCCCGGAGGTGTGGCCGGACGTCGTCGCTGTCGTGCCGGCGCGGGACGAAGCCGAGGTGGTCGAGCGCTCCCTTGGGTCGCTGCTCTGCCAGGAGTATCCTGGGCGCTTCTCGGTGCTTCTCGTCGACGACGAGAGCCGCGATGAGACGGCCGCCCAGGCCTCGCGTCTGCCCGACCCGCTGGGCCGCCTCGCCGTGCATCGCACGCCGCCTCGACCGCCTGGCTGGGTGGGGAAGATGTGGGCGGTGCACACCGGAGTCGAAGCGGCGCGTCGGTCGAGTCCGAACGCGGCGTACGTTCTGGTTACGGACGCTGACATCGAGCACAGCCCGCGGAACCTCGCGCGCCTCGTTCGTCACGCCGAGCACCGTGGGCTGGATCTGACGTCGCTCATGGTGAAGCTCGACGCCGCCCGGGGTTGGTCACGGCTGCTCGTTCCGGCGTTCGTGTACTTCTTCGCGCAGCTCTATCCGTTCTCGCGCGTGAACGACACGCGTGCTCGTACGGCTGGAGCGGCGGGTGGTTGCATGCTGGTCCGTCGCGCGGCACTCGAGCGTATCGGAGGATTCGCGACGCTGCGGGGCGAGGTGATCGACGACTGTGCTCTCGGGCGGGCCCTGAAGCGAGGCGGGCCGATCTGGCTGGGGCTCACGACGACCGAGCACAGCATTCGACCCTATGCCCACGTCGGCGAAATCTGGTCGATGGTCGCGCGCAGCGCCTACACACAGCTCGGCTTCCGCCCGCTGTTCGCGGCGGGGACCGTCGTTGGCCTCGCGCTGCTCTTCGTCGTTCCCGTCCTCGCGACACTCGGATGGCCCGTGCATCGTGACACGACAGCGGCGCTGTTCGGGCTGGGCGCGTGGGCTGTGATGTCGGCCACGTTCTTGCCGACCGTGTCGCTCTACCATCAGGGCGCGGCCGCGGCCCTGTGGGCCGTGAGCCTACCCGTCGCAGGTGTCTTGTATGGCGCGATGACGGTGGACTCGGTGCACCGCCATCACACCGGGAGGGGGGCGGAGTGGAAGGGGCGCGTTGGCGCCGGGGCGGACGGCGGCGCGGCTAACTCGGGTGGGAGCTGATGGGTTTGCCGCCGGGCTTCGGGCCAAACTGGAACTTGGCCATCGTCCAGACGTCGCGAAGGTTGCTGCCGAGATGACGCACGACCGAGGGCTCGAAGCCCGAGTGCATCTTGCAGTTCTGGCAGCGAGGATCGCTCCGCGTCTCCCAATAGTCCCAGTCGACGCCGTTCCAGTACTCGTCCCACGTGGCGTAGTGTCGCTCGCCGATCAAGTAGCAAGGGCCCTTCCAGCCGAGTGGGGTCCGCGTAGGGTTACCCCAGGGGGTGCACGGGTAGTCGCGCAGGCCGGCGGCAAACTCGAGGAACAGCGGCGTGGACCCGACCGCGTACGACCGCGAGAGCTGCAGCACGCGCTTGAACTTGCGGTGAATGTCGTCGAGGAACAGGAAGTGGTCGCGGTTGGCCAGCGCTTCGTAGTGGTAGCCCGGCGACAGAAGAACGCCTTGGACTCCGAGTTCGGTGAGGTACGCGAGCATCTCCTCGATCTCGTCCATCTCGGTCTCGCGATAGACCGTGGTGTTCGTGGAGACCGTGTAGCCGCGACGGATGCCGTCCTCGATCGCGGCGATCGCCTTGTCGAAGACGCCGGTCCGCGCGCAGACCGTGTCGTGCGTCTCGCGCATTCCGTCGAGATGCACGTTGATCAACAGGCGAGGGTGGGGGCGAGCCTTCTTGAAGAAGCGTTCGAGCAGGATTCCGTTCGTGCAGAGGATCACCTGCTTCCTACGCTCGATGCAGCCCTCGATGAGTTCGACGATTTCCGGATACATCGTCGGCTCGCCTCCACAGATCGACACCACCGGGGCGCCGCACTCGTCGACCGAGGCGAGGCACTCCTCGAGAGAGAGCCGGTCCTTCAAGTCGCCGGTGTGCCGTTCCGGAGAGCAGCCAATGCAGGCGAGATTGCAGGCGTAGAGGGGCTCGAGCATCAAGACGACGGGAAATCGAGTGTTCCCCTGGACCTTGTTCTTGACCTGCCACCGAATCATGTCGGTGGCGATATGCAACGGGTACCTCATGTTCTCCCAACCCTCCTTGTGTCGCCCGGGAGGCGTGCTGACCACGCGGTCAGTATCGACCTGGGGTCATGAATGCAAGCGCGGGAGGAGGTCTCGCAGGATTCGCGCGAGAGTCTGAGTGGCGCGATGTCCGCCGAGGCCCAGACGCGCAAGGCCGCGGGCCGTCTTCGGCGACGTGAGTGCACGTCTCGCAAGCCGCAGTTGGTCGGCGATCCGGGTGAGGTCGAGTCCGTCGAGATCAGGTAGCTCGTCGCGCGCCGTATCCGAGGCGGCGCGTATGACGATCGCTGGCACGCAAGCGTTTCGAGCTTGTTCGAGCAACGCGGCGCTCTCCATGTCGACGGCATCGGCGCGGGTGGCGACGGCCAGTGCCGATTTCTCGCTCAGCGTGCGCACGACGCGGTCTACGCTCACGAGCAGGCCCCGACGCGAGCGGCCCTCGGGGAGCCGTGTGGCGACGAGGGCCCGCAGTGGGCCGTCGACTTCCAACGGCGCGGCGCCTTCGCGAGCAACCCGGTCGGGAACGATCGCGTCGCCGATTGCTACGGCGGGAGCGAGGCCACCGGCGAGGCCGCTCGCGATGAGAGACTGAGGGCGTACGTCTCGGAGCGCCTCGGCGGCGCTCTCCTGCGCCGCGGAGAGGCCCATGCCGGTTTCCTGCAGGACGACGTCGACGCCGCCGGCGCGGCCGGTCCAGCGACTCCGTCCGGATCGCGTGCGCCTACGAGAGGGGTTCGTCAGGAGTCGGGCGATCGGCCGACACTCGTAGGGGAGCGCGGCACAGATCAGCACGGGACCGGAGGGCACGCGTGTGAATAGCACGGCGCATCGTGGTTCGGGCGA
>JAJCZO010000173.1 GCA_029262355.1 Deltaproteobacteria bacterium | reverse complement strand
TTCAAGGAGATGCACGTCGCTGGTAGCGGGCCGAACACGAAGACGTTCGTGCTCGCGGGCTACCCGTCCGTCGAGGTGGGCAAGAACAAGCTGGCGAGCATCGACGTCTACATTGGGTGGGGATGGGGGGACACGGATCCGCCCAGGCCCAAGAGGGCTCCAGGCGAGGAGTACGTCGGCGTGATCTGGGTACAGCGAAGTTCAGGCGCAGTGAAGGCCTACCTCGTGGATCGCGAAACCGAGAAGACCTACCCGCCGAACGACTGCACGGGCGGCATGGGCTTCCATCAGTGCGAATTCGTGGTCCCGAGAGAGGCACTCCTGCATCGCGCTGAGTTCGTCTTCGTCCAGGAGGACGTTGCTCCGGGGGTTCTTCCGGTCGAGTCGGTCGCGAAAGCGCAGCATCGAAGCCTCTCAGTGAAGCATTCGGGAAGTGGAGCAATCATGGATCTGAGCGAGGATGATCGCATCAGCCTGAAGGAGCTTCATCGGCTGGACCCGTCGATCCCGGACTCGATCAAGTGAGGAGGCAGATGCGCGTGTGTAGAAGGTCGGCAATGGTCTTCGTGGTCGCAGCTATTCTCGTGGGCACAGTCCTTAGCGGGGCAGCGCCACGAGCTTGTACGGTGCCGCCCGATCTCGTGGCTCGTGTTGCAACGGCCACCGGTGGCGTCGTGGCAGGCAAGAACTACTTCGGGTTCGTGGGCTTCAGTCATCCTGCGACGGACGAATTCATGCTGGAGTGCGGCCTCGCGAAGTACAACATCTACGCGCTCCGGGACGTTGGGCATCCGTCGGACGACTTCTTCGAGGTGGTCGCCAAGGCGGGGGCGGTGATTGCGGGCGTGTCTCCGAAGTTGGTGGAGAAGGGGCTTCGGGCGTGCCGCAGTGAGGCCCTTGCGGGCGACGAGCATGGAAACGTGACTCAGGACGGTGTTCACATCGAGTGCCAAGCCTTCCTGCGTGCGGGAGGCGGCACGGTGATGTTCGTGTGGAAGGGAGACGAGGAGGATGCGGATGCGGAGGACGACAAGCCTGACTCTGATGCGCCGTAGCTACCCGCCGTTGGACGCAGGTTCCTCATCAGGAAGTGAACTCCCGACGGCGTTCAGCAGTGGCCATCCCCAGAGGCACTCGCCATGCCTGATCTTCTTCTCCACCCGCAGCGCGTTGGCGTAGCCGCTTGAGTCCTGCCCGGTCACGACGAATCGAAACCAGCAGTTGTCCTTCAGGTATGCGCTAGTGAGATCGTCGAGTTTGATCTGATCCTGGGCCAGAAGCTCTCTTTCCTCGTGGGTGAGACGCGGGACCACGAAGCGGTCGCAGACGTAGATCCCGAACGGATTGCTGAGCCTACGGCCCGAGGCGTGAGTTGCGAGGCGATCGACGAGCCCCGTCTCCGGTGCATGTTTGCCCGAAACGCCCACGTAGAGGAGGGCGTCGTTCTCGTCGAAGAACGTGTAGACGCCCGCAGCGCGGGGGACCTCACCTTCCTGCAGCGCCTTCGAGAGGAGGGCTATCGGTCTCTGCTCCAGGATCTTGACGATGCTGGCGATGTGTTTGTCGTCGTTGACCATGTGCGCCGGAGTATCAGCTGGGCACGTAGGATGCAGGAGGATGGCCCGGCCTGGCCGGAAGGCGAGGGTTGTCTTGAACGCCCCGAGAGGTGTACTTCCCGCTGTGACCCTGTCGATTCTAGAACCGGAGATGTCCGTGCCCGATTGCATGCGTTGGTTCCGCCCCCGGCTGCTGATCGCTGTCCCGCTAGCTGTGTTTGCCCTCTTTGGCCTGGTGCAGCCGGTCAATGCAGCTGACCCCGTGAAAGTCGGCGGCGAAATCACGGTGACTACCGATGGGGACGGACACCTGCCCCGCATTGCGGTAGACCCCGGAGGGAACTTCCTGATCGTCTGGGAGGCCACCAACGGCCTGTCGGAGATGCAGGCTCGGGCGTTCTGGTCGAATGGGAATCCTCAGGGGCCGGAGTTCCAGATGAGCAAGGTTGGTCATATCCTGGGAGGGAATGGCGCTCGAATCACCTTTGTTGACGTCGCGGCGGACAAGGCTGGTAACTTCGTTGCCGCATACAACGGTTATGGCGACGAGTTCCCTGAGTGCGGGTCTCGGATCCTGACTCGACGTCGAGACTCCGAAGGTGCTCTCGCGCCTGCCGTCTTCGTGGTCGGGGATCCCCGGCTGTTCAGTTACAACCAAGAATGCAACCAGACTTCGAATCCCAAGATCACAGCGGACGGCGAGGGGAACTTTGTTGTCGCCTGGGAAGGGTACGATGCCGATGAATTCGGAGACCTGAATAGCGAGGGTGTTTGGGCCAGGAAAATGGTCAGTAGTGGCCAGGTGAACGGCAGCCAGTTCCTCGTGCATGCCCCGGACTACACGTATCAGGGCCAATACGGCCAACTCGACGTGGCCGCTGACGACACAGGGAATTTCGTGGTCGTCTGGCACGATGAGAGTTACGTCGCCGAGTACGAGGGCCTCGCGGTCCAGCGATTCGACAAGTCCAAGAACCCGCTCGGGCCGCGCATTCAGGTAACGACAGATGCAGGTCTGAGCGAGAACCCACAGGTCGCCGTGATGCCCGATGGGAAGTTCATGGTGGTCTGGGATGGCATCCACCTGAAGGGCCAAGTGCACGATGCCGATGGCGTGCCTACAGGGCCTGTGTTCGAGGTGGCCGGAGCCGAGTACCCAGAGGTGTCTGCCTCGGCTTCGGGATTGTTCGTCGTGGTGTTCGAAGACGCTGGCGGTATCGCCGGTCAGGTGGTGGCTGAGACCGGTGCCGTTACGAGCGGTGTGTTCCAGGTGAGTACCGTGCCGGGCGGATACAGGCCGACGATCGGCGCTGCTGATGACGGTAGTTTTGTCGTGACCTGGGCACGGTTCGGAAACGCGTACGCGCAGCGTTTTGCGGCGACGCCTCCAATCGCTTCCGAGATACCACTGCTTGGGAAGGTCGCCGTGATCAGC
The DNA here is from genome assembly GCA_029262355.1 of Deltaproteobacteria bacterium. Lineage (GTDB taxonomy): Bacteria > Desulfobacterota > Binatia > UBA12015 > UBA12015 > VGTG01. Next base: position 9,213 of record JAJCZO010000173.1, on the reverse strand, counting down.
AACAAGATCCCCGACGACTTCGAGAAGAGCAACGGGAAGTGGAAGGCGGGAGGGGAGGAGATCGTGGTGCCTCTCCGAGGATCCTCCAGTGATCCTCGCTGCAACGGTGACGCGGTCGGGACGGTAAAGGCCTCAGTGCGCTTCCTGAGCGTGACCTCGGGGCAGGATACGGGACCGATCCCGCTTCCCTGTCAGAACTGGGACGCGACGGGTGGCGGCAAGGTCGGGTCCGTGCCGAAACGCGGATACAAGTACAGCGACGGGAAGCGCCTCGACGGGCCTTGCACCTCGGTGAAGATCAAGGGGACGAAGAGTCTGAGCGTCACCTGCAAGGGCAAGCCTGGTGCGGCAGCCTTCACCTACGATCTGGTCTCCGGCGTCGGCCAAGGCCCCGTGACGGCGGTCCTGGAGATGGGCTTGGTCAAGTACTGCGCCGAGTTTGAGCCGTTCTTCGATGGGAGTGATGGGAAGAAGTACAAGGGGAAAAGCCTGAGCGTCCCAGCTTCGTGCCCCTGAGTTCGCAAGGAACGACGGTGCGCCGGAAAGACCTCTGAGAAGTCTCCGAAGGGATCAGCGATGCGAAATCTGCTCACTGGGATCATCATCGGCCTGTTGCTGGCCGCACCTCTGGCGTTCGGGCAGGACGACGCACTGACTTCAAGTGCGCGTCAAGCGGGCGAAACTCTCGGGGCGGCCATAGGAGGCATGCTTGGCTTCTACCTGGCGTGGTGGCTCTTCACGCTGGTGATCTATGTCCTCATCGCTGGGTTCGTGATCTCACTCGGTGTGCGACGCGGGCTCAAGTCGTTCGCTGCGGAAGCCTTCGGAGAGCCCTGGTGGAAAGTTAGGTCACGGCTGCGGGCCGTCTTGGAGGAAGTTGCTCCCGAAGGCGGTACAGCGCCGGGGGATGCGGAGGATGTGGTCGTCCTCGGGGGACCCTCGGACGTGGGTGGTGGGACGTCGTGACAGCGGCTCGTCAGTTCTTCGAGCCTCCCGACGCTGCGGAGTTCGGAGCCACCCGGCGCTGCCATCACGTCTGCAATTCGGACATTGGACGGTGAAGAGTCGCAGGGCGACGGCGATGCACGAAGCGGGGCATGCAGTGATCACGTACCGCCTGGGTTCATACCTGGGGCCGGTCACGATTCGGTCCACGGAGGAGACCTTGGGTGCGTCGCAAGGAGAGGGCGCATGGGGCGATGGGAGCCGTGACGAGGAGGAGATCGTCGCCCTGTACACGGGCCTCGCTGCGCAACGACTCGTGGAACTGGACGCCGGAGTCGAAGACGGTGCCATGGACGACTACGAGAAGGCCGACGCTGTCTTGGCGTCTGGCCACGTCGAGAAGAGCAGGGAGAGCCTGGAGTGCCGAGCGGCTGACCTCGTCTCTCGACACCGTGCGGAGATCGATGCGGTGGCCACCGCCCTAGAGGCAGAGGAGACCCTCGATGGGGATGAGCAGGAGATGATCATCCTGGCCGTCGAGGAAGACGAAGACTGGCGGACTCACCTTGCCGCGTTTCGCCGAAATCGGGACTGGCAGGGCTAGTCTCGCCGGGCGAGGACCCGTAGCGTCGCCTTACCGCGTGCCACGACGACGCAGTCAGCGTCGCGGAGTTCACTCTCAGTCTGAACGTCCCGGTCGGTCTGCTCCAGAACCCGTGCCGTCGCCGTGAGCACACCCGGAGATGCAGGCTTCAGATACTCGACCTGGAGAGCCGAGTGCACCACGAAGACGCCCTCGGGGAGAATGGCGAGCGCGGCCACCATGGATTCGAGGGTGCGGTGTTCGTCGAGCAGCTTCGTGATCATGTCCTCGGGAACGCCGTTGGCGTCGCGCATTCCGAGTCGGGAGCGGCGTGCCTGAGAGCTACGCTACACCGGGTTGCGCCTGGCGCGGCGCTTCCTGTTTCGTAGCTGTTTCGCTTTGGACTGCTCCGCATCTCGACGCCTGCGCTGCTCCATCTTCTCTTTGAGCCGCCGTTGACGGGTCGCCGCTTCCGCGAGCGATAGTGGCTTCGGCGTAGGTCTCTTGACACGCTTCGGCTTCGGCTTGCTTTTCCGGGGGCGGAAGTACTCCAGAATCGAGAACTGGGGTGCCATCTAGCCGACCCTGTCCCTTCGGAGATCCGTCACCCAGCGCACCGGCCAAGCTTCCCACGGGACGTCGCCCGTTCCAAGCCCGACAGGTGACTGCCGACCTCTTCGGCCTTCTTCTCAAGGCGGCTCAGGGCAATCTCGCGTGCATCGTCGATATACCCCTCGATGATCAGGGGCTGGCCCTTCGCATGCTCCTTGATGGGGCCGGGGAGCCTGGTGAGGATCTTGCTCGCCAAGGCGGCTTGGGTTTCGACGAGTCCCAGGTACTCACGAATGACCCTGCCTTGGATGTTCGGTGTCGTGGCGACGATCATGGACTGCTCGTGGCACAGTTGTGCGGTACCCCCAGGGCGGGGCCGACGGTGGAAGCACGTATGGACGAGAGATTGATCGAGAGCCTTCGTACGGTGGCCGACGAAGCCAGGTGGACGACCGAGCGGTTGCTCGATCACCTGCATCCGTACGATCCGATCGCGGTGCGCGACTCGGGTGGGTTCGCACTGCTGCTGGACGCCCGCTCGAACGGAGACCTCGTCCTTCTGAAACTGCCGCGTCCCTTGAACGATCCGCTCGGACCTCGCTTCGAGGACGCCGTCGAGAACCTCCTTCACGAGGGCGACTTCCTACGCAGGGCAGGGCCGACCCCGAACCTTGTCGGTTTGGCGGAGTTCCGGCACCACCAGGAGCTTCCCTTCCTGGCCCTGGAGCCCTTGGGTAGAAGCCTCGATGAGGTGACGCCGGAGGATGGCGTCGAGCTTTTCGTCTGCCTGAGGGTGGTGCGCGACGTCGCGACCGCGCTGGTTCACGTCCACGGCGACGACCTGGTGCACAACGACATCAACCCGAGGAACATCCTCGAAGGCCCTGATGGTTGGACGCTCATCGACCCATCGCCGGTGAGTTCGTTCACGGTGCCCTTCACCCAGGAGCGGGAGTCGGGCTGGCAGCGCGACATCCTGGCGCTCGGCCGCACGTTCATCTCGACATACCTGGGCTACAACGAGGTGGGACTTCCAGAGGGGCTGGGCGAGATCGAAGACGATCCCGCGCTCAAGCGGCTCGTCGGGCGCATGCTCGGCGAGCGCGGGCACGACGACATCCCGAGCGCGGTAGATGTACATCGCGCTGCTCGCCAGATCCTCGACGAGTCGGGAGTGGTGCCGGAGTGATCGGCGACCGCCGGGAGAACCAGGCATCAACCCATTGCACAATGGCACCACGCGCTCGATGGGAGCACCTCGTCCTGTCCGGAAACTCGGCCGACGTCCTCATGCTGCCTCGCGGTAGTAGTGGTTTAGGATTCCGCCGACTCGCTCGCGATGTCGGATCGGTCCATCGGCTCCCACCGACTCCTCCGGAGCGACGATCGAGCTGTCGAGCCCCTGGTGATGACGCTCGTGGTGGTAATGCTCGACGTACTCGCGGATGGCGTGCCGAAGGTGCCGTTCTCCGAGCGGCACGATCTTGTCGAGACACTCCGACTTGATCGAGAGTACGAACGCGCTCCGCGTAGGCATTCAAGTTCGGACTCCTCGCTGGCAACCGCAGCGGTTCCACGCCGCTGCCCCGCAGGATTTCCCGGAACTTTCGCGTGAACAGGGGATCGCGATCAAGGATGAGGTAGCGCTTGTCCAACAGAAACCCGTCGAAACCATCGGTGAGGTGCCTCGCCATGTTCCTCATCCACTCGTCGTTGGCCTGGTTCGTGATCCCGGCGATTTGAACGTTGCGTGTGCTCAGCTCGATCACGAACAGGACGGAGTACCGGACCAGCCCGTGGAGTGTGACAACCTCGACCGTGAAGAAATCCATCGCTGCGAGCACCTCCCAATGAGACTTCAGGAACGTTCTCCAAGAGGTCTTCTTGCCCCGCTCCGGGGACGGCTCGATGCCGTGGTCGGCCAGGATCGCTGCGACGGTAGTCCGGCCGATCTCGTGGCCGAGGCTGCGCATGACGTCACGAATGCGGGTGTAGCCCCAACCGGGATTCTCATAGGCGAGCTGGACCACGAGGGCAGCCGTCTCTGGCGGCTTCGACGGTCGGCCCGGCCCACGCTGTGCGCTGCCGTCGTACTTCTTGGCGATCAACTTCCGATACCAGCGAAGGATGGTGTCCGGCGTGACGAGGCCTGCATACTCGTGCAGCAGCTTCCGGCCGACGAGCTTCCCCTTGGCGGCCAGACGGCGGCGCTGGTCGTCGGTGAAGCGGATACGCCGACCTCCGAGCTGGCAGTCGAGCTGCTCGCGCAGGACGCGGTTCTCCTCCACGAGGTAATCGACGACTTCCTGCTGCCGCCTGTTCACCCATCCGGCGAAAGTCAGGAGAAGGAAGTGCAATGCGGTCGGCGGCATCGGAAGGCAGGATCTCCGAGACGCCGCGACCGAGCAACATCGACGAGCCGAGTCCTCGGCTGTAGGCTCGCCGACGGGAGGGCTTTGCGGAGAAGAACTGCCTCGGCCAAGTTTCCGGACACGACGACGACGCGAAGCGGAACACCTGCTGCTGCCAGCAGTGTCGCGTGCGCGTGACGGAGATCATACAGCCGGATGTCCTTGGGTAGCCCTGCTCGCAGGAGGGCAGGTTTGAAGTGCCGAACGGACAAGCTCTGGAAGCTGTTCTTCCTGAGCCCTGGGCGGGCTACCTCAGCGAGCCAGTAGTCGAGATGTTGCCCCAGGGTGATCGGCGACGTCTACGGCTCCGATCGCCTGGAGGTCCCAGATCCCGTCACTCTGGCTATCGAAGCACCCGAAGTCGAGAGTGATCGCACTCACAAGGTGGTCGCGGAGCAAGCAGATCAAGAAGATCGCGGACCGGAAGTACCGGAAGCCGTGACGTCAATCACTCGATTGGTCTAGAGTGAAGCGCGCATCACAACACCTCACCCAACGTAACCATGGCCCCACACTACTTGAACCAGCTGCCCCCTGCCGCTTCAGCGCCTTTGCCGATACCAGTCTGCAATTCCTTCGTTCCCTCCGAAACGTTACGAGTCGCATCGGCATTTGATTGAATTACATCAGTACTGGCCTTTTTCTCTGCCAACTCCGCATCCAGTATCTCGTTAGCGCGAGCGGCCTTGGCAGCAGCGAGCGCCTTAATCTCTTCGAGCTTCGCCCTTTTCAGTTCAATCTCTAGCGCGTGCTCTTCGTCTTCTCGCGCCTGAATCCGGGCCTTATCCCTAAGTTTCTCTTCATTCGCCAGTGCCGCCTCAGCAGCCGCCGCCCTGGCTCCTTCTTCTCGCACACGCTGCTTGGCTCGCGCTTCTGCTTGCCTGAGATTCTCTTGCTGCCGATCGTAAGCGTCCTGTGCCCTGAACCGCTCCCTCGCAGCGGCGTTGTTCTGTTCTTCAACCGCCTCGAACGCCTCCAGCTGCTCGTCCAGCTCGCTCGCGTGCACCACCCACGAGTTCAGAAGCACGAACATGCAAAAGATTGCCTTCTTCATCTGCTACTCCACTGGGCATTCGGCATTGGGCTGAATGCGAGTTTCATCCCCTCCCGTAGAAACTATCATCGCCAACCCGATCTTGAACTCACATTTCTGACCCACCTGCGTCGAGGTGAACATTCTCTCGTCCTCGGAATACGCGATTGTTACCCCATCAACCAAATTCGTATCTGGAACCAACGACCCAGCTGCCGCTCCGGCCACTCCTCCGGCGGCTGCGGTACCTGCCGTTCCCCAGCCGCTGAGACCGCCGAATCCACCCCCAAGCCCTCCTGCGAGTGCCCCCAGCGTAGCTCCGCCCACTTGTGCCTGCTTCTTCTGCTGTGAATTGTCGACTTCAATCTTCGCAGCCAACACGCTTATGATTTGCACTGATCTCGCTTCCTGCACCCTGTTGACCTGCCCCGCTTGATACACATTTGATTTCAGGTTCTCCCCTGTTGCAGCACAGCCACACAAAACTCCGACAACGCTAATCAAGACTGCGGTCTTCACGTCTGTCTTCCTTCCTTTTCGAGGCGTTGGATGCACCTATTGAATTTGGGGGCCGACATCTCCGCCCTATTCGGCGTTCTGAGTGTCGCGAGCTTCAGCCGGTCAGTCGAGGATGCTCCCCTCCTCCTGAATCACGGCGGCCCCGCAAGCAGGTGGACTACGCGGATTGAAGCCATCTACCTCGCAGTTGCTCTTGAGCACGGGGCCTTGGGCGGCCTGAGACCACTCGTACCGCATCTCCCCGGCGCAGATGCTCGCTGCCGGTGTACAGACGATGCCTCCGTCGTCGTCCGAGTCACAGTTCGAGCCGTTCGTTCTCCAGTCGAACTCGCCCTCCCTCAAGAACCTATCCTGCCGATGGGCACAGTACGAGATGAACTCGCTGCTCGCCGTCAGGGTCTTTCCCGTCGTGCTTGTGAACGCCAGCGTGATCGTGTGCAGACCGGGCGAGAGCAGGCACCAGTTGAAGACCCCAGAGAAGCCCGACAGCAAGACTGGAGCGTCTCCTCGGCTCGAACAGCACGGAACATCAAGTTCACTCTCGGACGACGTCCCCTCATCGAAGATCACCTTCACGAGCCGCTCGATCTCCGCCCCTTCCAGCGTGGAGTACACGATGCCCTGGATGTTCGCCGTGCCGGACACTCCCTTGCAGGTGGGCTGCTCGACGATAACGACGATCTCTTCCTTCTCTAGAGGCGTCGGTGTCGGGACCGCTCCTGGTGTTTGCCTTGGTGTAGGTGTCGGCGGGGGACGCCCCTCGAATATGTAGACAGCCCCGGCGTATGACTTCTTGCCTCCTAGCGGCGGTACATAGTCGTTTCTCGGTGCACCAACTACGACATCGTCTCCCAGGAGGGCGGTCGACCTGCCGAAGTATGTCGGATCGCTGCCGGAGAAGGACTCGGGATCGGGGTTCTGAATAATCTGCGGCCCCGAGAACGTCGGGGCGTGGTACACGTACACGGTACTTCGCTCCCGCCCACGCCCGTCGGTGATGACGAGTTGCGAGTCGTCACCAACTATCTTGATTCCAAAATCGTCATCATCGGACGCCACTGGCGACTGCAGCGTTCGCTCGTGGAACCCCGTCACCAAACTGAAGAGATAAACCGTCCCAGGGGGGCTCGCGAAGAGCCTCTGCCGCGCCCCGACGGCGACGGAGTCCGCTACAACGGCGACAGAAGTCCCGAACTCGCCGCCCGAAATCGGGTCAGGTGACAAGAGTGGGAATACCAACTGCCCAGTATCGACCCGGAAGACGTATGCAGCTCCCGCGTTTCCCGCGCCGTCCACAGTCGTGCCGGGTGCGCCGATAGCAACCAGGACCGGGGAAGCACCAATAGAGTTTCCGAAGGCATCGTTGTCGACCCCGGAGCCGAGAACGTGGATGATCGCACCGTTCGACGGGTCATAGATGTAGGCCACCGACCCTCCACCGTTCACGACAAGCAGGTTGCCCGCAGCCGCAAGGACGGCCCCAAAGTCGTTGTGTGACTGCGGCGGGATGAGCGTTCGCAGGAGCGCCCCGAAGGTCGGGCTGCCTGGCGTAACATCGAAAATCTCGACCGCGCCCCTGCTTCCCACAGCGAGTGCTCCCCCCACATTGGCGAGAGCCCGGCCAAAGTACCTTCGGTTCGAGTCGATCTGAAGAAGATGGTCACCGGTCGCGGTCTCAAAGAGGTGAACTTCTCCAGAGCCAAACGCGACATTCGCGCTCGCGGCGAGTACACCCTCGACGACGGCCACCGTCACTCCGAACTGGTGGCTGAACTCGGGAACCGGCTCCCTGAACGCCTCCAAGACCTGCGCGGATGCGCCGCTCGGAGTGCTGAGGACGGCCAAGATCGCAAGGGTACGGGCTGCCAGGTTCATCGCGAGGTCCTCGTCCAGGTCGTCGTGGTATCGTGCCTGGTGTCGGTTGATACCGCAGTTGGGCGACGCGTGTCCAGAGAGTGGCAAACGCAGGAGGACCCCTTGGCCAGTGTGCGATGATCCACCGCTGAGCGAGCAAAACTCCCTGCTCGGCCTTCGCCTTGTCCTTCGGTTTGTACGGTCGCGCCGGAAGTACCGTCACACCTGTGGTGGACCTGATGTGTCCAGTGGATCGGGAGACCCTACAGGACACCATCGATCTCCTGACGGCAGATGAGGACGGTGATGGCATTCCCGATCAGCGTGACGAGTGCACCGGATCGCTTACCTCGGAAGTGGATGCGAGTCGTCCAAGCAGGCCGTGGCGACATCGAGGGAAGCGCCCCCATCGGAAGACTCCGGCGTCGTGTTCCACGGGAACCGCCGGAGCCGAGTCTTCCATGCGCCCTGGTGCCGGTACTACACGTCCATGAACTGCGCGGTGGAGTTCAAGTCGAGAGAAGCTGCGATCGAGGCTGGGTACAGGCCGGGCGGACACTGCAACCCGTGATACGACCAACCTGGGAGGGCATAGGAATGCGCTACATCGTCGCGATCTTCTTCGTAGTGAGTTGGATCACTCCGAGCCTCGGTACGGGCAACACGGAGGGGTTCGTGAAGACGCTCTGCACGCTGACCAGTGAGCCCACGACAACAGCCATGAAGGAACTGGGAACCGTCGAGCACTCGAAGCTGCCAAGCGGCACTTCGACCTGGAAGGCGGAGGGCAAGACCTTCAAAGGGCAGTACATGTTCTGGCTCGATCCCAACGACCATTCACTCACGGTTTCCAGGACGGACAAGAGGGCGTTCTTTTCAGACAAGGACGCGGCACGAAAATGGATCGAGAAGTTCGGTCGCTTCCAGCCCACGAGTCTTTCCGCTGCGATGGTGGTCGAAGACACCGGGGATCCTGCGACCGATCGTGCTCATGGATGGGAGTTCACGATCAACTTGCCGATGGACGCAGTGGGCCTTCAGTGGGCCGACCAGACGGCGTATCGGAACCGGGTGTTCTGCAAGTAGTTCAAGCCCGATCTGGGAACGGTCGGTGGGTGCGACGGGTGCATCTGGTGAGACTTGACACCGAGGTGTGAAAAGCGGGATCAGGGTGTTAGCCCTCCCCCGGTTTGATGGACACTCAATAAAGCGCGAGAAAGCGCTGGGAGTGATCCATGACGAAGACCAAGAGGAAGCGGCGAGCGTTTACGCCTGAGTTCAAGGCGGAGGTGGTGGGGCTATGCGCGGTCGGAGAC
>JAJCZO010000172.1 GCA_029262355.1 Deltaproteobacteria bacterium | reverse complement strand
GCGGCTACTCACAGGGATTCCTCTTCATCGTGCAGGTGGGCTTCGTGTACGCTCTGTACCTCACGTTCGCCGAGGCGAGGTCTGGAGACCGACTCCGTGCGCTCGCGATGCTCGGAGGTGGGGGGGGGCTGGCGCTGGGTTTGGTGAGCGCCCAGCTGCTCCCGACTCTCGAGCACGCGGCGGCGGCCACGCGCGACCTCGACGGGCTCCGGTTCTCTCAAGCCGCCTTGTATTCGCTTCAACTGAAGCCCATCGTGGAGGCGCTGTCGGGTCGCGGGCACGGGGTGCTGGGCCTGCCGGCCCTCTTCGTGCCTCTCGCCCTCGTCGGGCTCATCGGGCGCCATTGCCGTCGGGAAGCGTGGTTCTTCCTGGCTCTCTTCGTGATTGCGCTCGATTTCATGCGCGGCGGATTCGGCACGATCTTCCCGCTGTACTTTCAGCTTCCCTATGGAAATGTCTTTCGCATTCCGCTCCGGATCGGGTTCGTAACGGGTTTCGCGTCGGCGGTCCTCATCGGGATTGGAGCTGGAACACTGATCGACTGGCTCGGGCGCTGGCCGCGCGTCGCGGCTCTGGCGGCGGTGGTGCTGGTTCTCGGAGTGGCTGCGGATCAGTTCGTTCGCAATGCGCCCCGCGTGGCGTTCGATGCGTTGGTTCGTCCGACGATGGTCTTTGAACCGCCCGACCTTGCGGTGGCTTCGGAGGAGTGGGGTCGCGATCGATTTTTCCTCGCTGGCACAGCGGGCCACCGCGCGTTCGGGCAAGTTCACCGCCGGTTCATGTTGGGATCGTACGAGCCGCTTCTTCCCGGGTTGTACGGCGAGTTCTTTGGAATCCCCCCCAACATGATCTGGCACGGTCAGCTGTACGTCCGCCCGTCGCGACAGGCACGCCGCGATCGGCCCCGCTCGATTGCCCAGTCTCCGAAGCTTCTCGACCTCCTCAGCGTGCGATACTACGCCGACCTTCGACCCGGAGGTTCCCGAGGTTTTGCTCGGATCGTCGGGGCGCCCGGCAGCGCCCGTGGCTCGATTCGAGTGCATGAACGGGCGACTGCCGTACCCCGAGTTTACGTGGCCCACGAACTGACGCCCGCGAGTTCGTTCGAGAACGCTCTCGAGATCGCTCGGTCTCCGGCGCTGGATCCGCTCCGCGCTCCCGTCGTCGAACGGTCCGTCGAGGCATTGGGGGCAGAGCGCCTGGGCGCGAACGAAGGTGCGGAGTTCGTTGGGTATGAACCGAATCGAGTGGCTGTGCAGGCACGCTGCGAGACGGATTGCCTTCTGGTGCTCACGGATCTGTACGACCCGAACTGGACCGTTACGGTGGACGGGGACGAGGTGGAGTTGCTGCGCGTCAATGCGATCGTTCGAGGCGTTCGCTTGCCAGCGGGGGCGCATGACGTCGTGTTCCGCTACTTCCCGAACTCCATTCGAATTGGTCTCGGCCTTTCCGTCCTGAGTGCTCTCTTGGCCCTCGCACTCGTCCTGAGGAGTCGCCGGGCTTCGGCTTGAAGCGCCCCAAGATTCAGGGGTGCCTCGGAAGGGCGGATACGGTAGTTTTCTCGAGAGCCCGTTCAGGGGCTCCCCACGTGAGCGAATCCGAGCCGTGTCCACCGAAGAATCCGTCTACCTGTCCGTCGTGTTGCCTGCGTTCAACGAGTCGCAGCGCATCCGCTCCTCTCTGGAGGCGGTCGGGCGAGACCTTGCGGCACAGAAGGTCACGTCCGAGATCGTGATCGTTGATGACGGGAGTACGGATGGCACCTTCGATACGGTGTGCGATATCGCGGAGTCGCTCCGCGTTCCGGTCACGGTAGCCCGCTATGAGCGAAACTCGGGCAAGGGGCATGCTCTCAAGGTTGGTTTCGAGTTGACCCGTGGCCGCAGGGTTCTGTTCAGCGACGCGGACCTGTCGACTCCGATCGAAGAGATGCCGCGCCTTCTCGCCGCGCTCGACGAAGATGGGGTTGCGATTGCGATCGGCTCCCGAAAGATGGCCGGTGCCAACATCGAGATTCACCAGCCGTGGTGGCGAGAGAGCTTGGGGAAGATCTTCACGATTCTTGCGCGCCTGCTCGTGCCCGCCGTCTCCGACACGACATGCGGTTTCAAGGCGTTCGATGGAGACGTTGGGCGCGATCTGTTCTCCCGCGCGCGACTCGACGACTGGAGCTTCGACGCGGAGATCCTGGTTCTGGCGGCACTGGGGGATCATTCTTTCCGAGAAGTGCCGGTGCGGTGGCGCGACGAGGCTGGCACGAAGGTCCGAGTGGTACGCGACGCGATCCTGGCGTTGCGCGGACTGGCGCGTATACGTTGGAACGTGCTGCGCGGTGCGTACGACACGGTACGCCCGACCGACGTCCCGCTGGAGGTGCGGCGATTCCGGGAGCGTGAGGAGGTTTTCGTGCCCCCCGATTCGATGCGAGCTCACTCATGAGCCACGCGGAGCCGACCGATCGCCAGCGGGCCTTCTACGGGACCCGCGATCACGATCATCTTCAGGTGCAAGACGACGACCTCTACGCGCGGAAGCTCGCCGGGCAACTCGCACGTCACATCGGGATCGAGAGTCACCATCGGGTCTTGGAGATCGGTGCAGGCTTCGGGCGCTTTACGTTCCCCTTGCTCGAGCACTGTGGCTCGGTCGTCGCTCTGGACCTCTCGCCGCGGGTGCTCGACGATCTCGCCCAAGAGCGAGATGCGCGGGGAATCCCAGAGGACCGCTGTCAGGTGCTCTGCGGCGACGTTCAGTCGATCGAGCCGCCGGAGAACGGGTTCGACTTCATTGTGGGTTTCTTCATCCTGCACCATCTGCCGGACGTGCCGGCTGCGATTCACGGACTGGCGCGAGCTCTCTCGGGGCGCGGCCGGACTGCGTTTCTCGAACCCAATCGCGCGAATCCGCTCTTCCTCGCCCAAGTGATGTGCTGCCCCGACATGACATGGCGGGAGGAGAAGGGCATGTTCACGCTCAGCGCGAAGAAGGTCAACGCAGCATTTCGATCCGCAGGGCTCGACCCGCGCCCGGTCGGGCGCTTCGGGTGCTTTCCTCCGCAGGTATTCAATCGATTCGCGCTCGCCCGCGCGGCCGAGAGCCGGATCGAGGAGTGGGGAGTTCTCCAGCCGGCGTTGCCCTTCCTCCTGCTGTCTGCTGCCGTGCCTCGATGAACGAAGACGAGTTTCGTCTGCTCGACGAAATCGAGGACCAGCATTGGTGGTTTGTGGGCAAGCAGCACATTCTTCGCTCGCTGCTCCAACGTCATGCTCCACAGGGGCGAATTCTGGACCTCGGGTGTGGAACGGGTGGCACCCTGCGCAACTGGATGGATCGCCACCCTTGCTTCGGCACGGACCGCAGTGAGCTTGCTCTTCGAATCTGCGCAGAGAAGGGCTTCGACCGCTTGGTCCAGAGCGATCTCGACGCAGTGCCGTTCGCTGACGGAGCGTTTGACACGATCTTGGCGCTGGATGTGATCGAGCATCTCGACGACGATGTTTCGTTCGTCGCGCGGGCCGCAGAGCTGCTGGGCCCGTCGGGGCAACTGATTCTCGCGGTCCCCGCGTTTCAGATGCTCTGGAGCAAGCACGACGAGACGTTTCAGCACCGACGTCGATACCGCTCCGCCCAGCTGAGAGACGTGGTCCTCGAAGCCGGCTTGATTCCGGAACGCCTCACGTACACGAACACCCTGACGTTCCCGGTCGCGATGGCCTGGCGGCTGCTCTCGCAACACACGCCGGTCGGTCGGGTCGCCCCAAAGCACGACTTCTGGCCGGTGCCCCGATGGCTCAATGCGGCTCTGACGAGCGCCTACCGGATCGAGGCACGAGCTCTCTCTCGGGTGAATCTCCCCTTCGGCGTGTCTGTGGTCTGCGTCGCCCGGCGAGGAGATGCGGAGTGAGATGGCGATCATCACCCCTCGCGATGCTATTCTCCGCCTCTCTGTTGCTGCTGTCGGCTTGCGAGCGGGCCCCTTCCAGGGATCGGCCACCCCGGTTGGTACTCCTCTACGCGCCCTGCACGGTCAGTAGGCAATTTCTTGCACCGTACAAGGAGAACGTGTCGTTTACGCCGCATCTCGACGCGCTCGCGGGAGAGGCTGCAGTTCTCAGGTCGCATTACACTGAGGCCGGCCAATCGGGAATTTCGTACGCGTCCTTGTTCTCCGGAGTCCAGGCGGATCGCCACGGGGTCTTTCGTCACCCCGCGAAGCTCGACGACGAACTTCTTGTTGCGGCCGAGGCATTCGCGGGGGCGGGCTACGAGACCTTTTACTGGAATGATCACTGGTTGGCGTCGGCTCGGCTCAACTACGCGCAAGGGGTGCTGCCGAAGAACCTGTACCAGAGCCGTCCAGGTGCGCGCTCGAAGGACGGCCTTCTCGAAGCCGACGCACCGGCATTTGCCGCCCTTCTCGATAGGCTCGCATCCGATCCGGGCTACCGGGCGTTCGTCGTGGCGAATCCGGTGGTCACGCACGGTCCCTACCTGTCACGCCACGTTGCGCGCTTCCTGAGGGAGTACCCACACGAGCGCGGTGGGTTGTCGGACGCAAACATCAAGAAGTACATCCGGCTCTACTACGCGAACCATTTTGCGCTGAGCTGGAATTTCCCGGGTACGATCGAGCGCCTCGATCTCGATCCGACCGAGGTCGCGGATCTCATCCGGGTCGTCGAGTTGCATTATGCGGCCAACGTGAATCATCTCGACCGGCTCTTCGGTGCAATCGTCGAAGAGGTCGATGCGCACGGCCTGCGCGGCGAAAGCCTGATCGCCTTTACCGCGGATCACGGCGAAGTGATGTACCGCGAGACCGCGCCGTTCCCGTTCACGCATGGCATGCAGCTGGCGCCAGAGGCTCTGAACGTCCCGCTGCTCGTCCGTGGGCTCGGGGCTGGCGTGAAGGTCGGTCCGTACGAGGCTGTGACGCGATCGATTGACGTCTTTCCGACTCTTGCGGGTCTTTCCGGAGTTGCGATCGCCCCAGGACACGCGCCTTTGGGCGTCGATATTTCGGCGGCTTTGCGGGGCATCGAACCGGCGCCCGACCTTCCGGCCTACTCCCACACGACCGTCCTCCTCAGTACGGTGTACGAGCAGATGCAAGATCCGGCGAAGGCCGAGTCCTGGACGGTGGCGCGCAGGCTGTTCCCAGACGAGAATCCCGAGCACATGTGGGTGTCGGTGGTCGAGGGCAATTCCGTCCACAAATGGAGCAATACCGAGGGACTCGGGTTTTCCATGAAGGTCTTCGACCGCGCGGGCGATCCTGGCGAAACCCGCAATCTCTATGACCCCGACGACGCGAAGCACGAGGACGCGAAGGCGCGGCTGCTCGCGTACAAAGAGGAACTCGTTCGACGGTATGAGGCGCTTCGGGGTGGAGAGGCGAATCGCCGGCTGCCTCGGAGGCGAGAGGCTGAAGCGTTGCGAGCGCTCGGGTACATCGAGTGACCCCACACTCTGGCGTTAGGGTCGTTGAGGGTCACTCGGACTGCGCGTAGTCGGGCTGCCCGGCGTCGCTTGGCCCCGTCACGCTCGCGGCGGCGGTTCTTTCATCGAGTCGCGTATCGACGGCGTGGGCATCGCACGGCGCGTTTACGCGGCGGCGTGTTTCATCGGCGTGCTTGGACTCCTCGTGCTCGCTGTCGCGCCCGACGACGTCACAGCAATGGCGGGCGTCGTGCTCGTGGGCGGCATCGCGTTGAGCGTCATCCGGAGCGTGAGTGGGATCTGGGTCAACCGTCGCGCCGCCAGCGACGTTCGCGCGACCGTGCAGTCGTTCCTCGCCCGGACCGAGTACCTCGGCGAGATCTTGCTCGGGATTGCACTCGGGCTCCTCGCCCAGGCGACCAGCATCGCGGCCGCAATGCTCGGTGCGGCAACGCTGGTCGTTCGGTCGAGCGCTGGTCGCACCGTGCGCGGTCGGAGGAGCGACGGTTGACCGCATGCCGGCTCGCTTCGGTCCTGGCCGCGCGGAGGCATTTTGGGGGGAGCGGATTGCGCGGTAGGAGCAGCGACAGTGAGGCCGTCGTTGCGCCGAGCTTCTCGACAACTTGCTAGTCTGCCGACGTGTCGTCGGCACGGACGAGGCGATCGAGTAGCGACAGGAGGCCGGGTACCGCAGTGATGTCGACCCATGGACTCTCGGGGGCGGGCAGAGGCTCGGTCGTTGCGTAGGGCCGGGGATGGTTGCGTGTGAGGCGCTTGCGGGACCGCTCATCGGCGAGAACGGCCTTCAGGTGAGCGAAAACGGTGGCGTGCTCAGCACTGGTTGCCAGATTCACGAGTTCCGCGGGGTCGTGGTCGAGATCGTAGAGTTCCCACTCGTCGGGATACGGTTCGAGGCGGGTTTCGACCTCGCCGGCGCGGTCGCCCGATTGGTGGCGGTACACATCGCACCTTCCGGGCTCCGACCAGAGGTCGGGATCGTCGAAGTAGCGTGAGAGCTTCCAGGTGCGCCCGAGGCTGCCGGGCGCCGCGGTGCTCCCGACCCGTGCGACCACGCCTTCGATCGAACTCGCGCAGCCGCGCACCGAGTCGTAGGCGGCGGCGAGCACATGTCGAAGGGGCGGGAAATTTTGCACGATCGCCGAGACTTGGACGTCGCCCTCGAGAATTCGGTCTTCCGTCGCGAAGTACACGGCGCTCGATTCGCCTCGTGGGCCGTCGCCGCGCACTACCGGACTCAGGTCGCGGCCTACCAACGGGTGCACTTCGGAGTGCGTGGAGCGCAGCTTCTCGGCAAGCTCGACGGGGTCCAGCCCCGCGAGCCCCAGTAACGTCGGCACGAGATCCACGTGCGACGTGACGAGATCGTCTACCTTCTGTCCCTGTGGGCCGAAGGCCCCCGCGTGACTCACGGCGAATGGCACGTGGACGGTCTCCTCGTACATGTTGAACCACTTCTGATGCAGACCGCCGTGCGCCCCGAGGAGTTCTCCGTGATCCGACGTGAACACGATCAGAGTGTTTTCGAAGAACGGGCTTTCGCGCAGTGCCGTGAGGACCCGACCGATCTGTTGATCGACCAACTGGTGCAGGTGGTAGTAGAACTTGCGGTACGCGGGGAGGTGGTTCTCGTACACGCGCCGCATCATTTCTTCGGGGCCGTACATCTGCATGTACGCTTGGCGGTAGCGCTGCTGTGCGGTCGGTTTCGTGGAGAGGT
>JAJCZO010000171.1 GCA_029262355.1 Deltaproteobacteria bacterium | reverse complement strand
CGCCGGCCGAGCTGCCACCGATCGCCATCCGATCCGTGTCGAGGCCGAGACCAACTGCGTTACTCAGCAGCCACTCGTAGGCGGTGACCGCATCCTCGGTCGCCGCGGATGCGATGCCGAGGAGATGAAAGGGAGGGGTCGGTACCGGCGACTGTCCAAGGAGACGGTAGTCGATCGACACCACCAGGTAACCGCGTTCGGCGAGGCCGTTCGCCATGTTGACGAGGTTCCCGTTCGTGCGCGAACCGCCGGTGAAACCGCCGCCGTGGATCAGCACGACCCCCGGTCGCGGATCCGGCACTTCGGCCCCCGTCGGTTGGTAGAGGTCGAGGAGGAGGTTGAAGCTCCCGGCCCCGGTCTGCCCCGTTCCGTAAACGATTCCACTGGTCACGTTCACGCCGAACTGCGAATCCAGGTACAACTGGCCGGCCGCGGGACGTGGCAGGAGCAGTGCTGCCGCGAGGACCAGAGCGAAGACGCGCGCGACACGAGGAATCCGGGCGGAGGCATCCATGCCCCTCTCGTATTACGGCAGACTCCGTACCGGCAAGGAAAAGATCAGGGATCTCCGGCGGTCAGCGATCTGAACGATGCCCCCGGAGGGCGTATCTCAGCAGGCGGCGAAGACGATCACAGGCCACGAAACGAACGTCGTCTTTGCCCCAGTGCACCGCCGTCGCCACCGGCTCAACGGCTGGGGGGGGGATCCCGACGTCCTGCTTCCCAAAGGCCGCGTTGCGGCGTCGGCCGAGTTCTCGGACATGACCGGATCGTGAACCTGCGAATTCTAGGGGAGGGGTCCCGTTTGCCCAGGTTGACGGGTAGCCGTTCGCGCGAAGCTTCGAGCCAGGTCCGGTTTCCCGGTCCAATGTGACCGCGGCGAAGCCGCCGGGCGACGCAAGGTCAGACGGGCGCTCCCGGAACGTTCGCCCAATAGCCATCGACGACGTCGACGAGTGCGTCGACTCCCTGCGGGGAGAGCAGCTTGCGGATCTTCCGCTCGGCCTGTTTCCAGGGCGGGCGCGCCTTCTCGAGGAGCGCGACGCCCTTGCGGGTGATCGCGATGGTCTGGCTACGGTCATCTTCCCCGGCTTCGGTGGCGAGCCATCCCTGCCGGCGGAGTACGGAGAGGTTGCGGCTGAGCGTCGACTGCTCGAGGTACAACAGGCGAGAGATCTCCGCCGGACGCATGGGGCCGTTCAGGGCGACGGCGACCAGAATGTTCAACTGGCTCACTCGAAGCCCCAGGGGGCGAAGCGCCTCGTCGTAGACGGCGGTCACCACCCTGCTCAACATACGGGCGCGAACCGCGACGCAGTCCCCGCCGATCTCTCGCGCGATCGCTTTGCCGTCAGGCCGTCGTGGCATGATTCTCTATGTATATGCATCATATTTCCCGCGTCAACCCCGGTCGACGGAAAACCTGTGGGAAAGGAGTTGACGAATCTGCGAAATGTATATACATGCATCGATAGAAGCACGAAGGATCGATGAGCGATTCCTTTGGCAATGAAGATGTATATACATCTCAAGGGAGACAAGATCATGACAAGCTCGAGAGAAGCGGAACGTCGCGGAGCCCTCACGTTGGTCATGGGGGCCACTGGCAAGACAGGTCTGCCCGTCGTCGAACAACTGCGCGAGCGCGGCCTTGCGGTGCGCGCGTTCGTGCACCGTGAGGACGAGCGGTCCGACCGGCTGGCGGCCCTCGGAGCCGAGCTCGCCGTCGGCGACTTCCTCGAACTCACGTCGGTTCGTGCCGCAACACAGGGCGTGGACAACGTGTACTTCTGCTATCCGCCCTTCGACGGCCTCCTCGAGGCAACCAGCAACATTGCGGTGGCGGCGCGTGACGCCGGCATCTCGGGCCTTGTGAACATGTCTCAGATCACGGCGCGAGAGCACGCCGGCAGTCCCCTCGCGCGCCAGCATTGGCTGTCCGAGCAGATTCTCGACTGGGCGAACATCGGCGCCGCGCACGTCCGCCCGACGTTCTTCGCCGAGGACCTCTACCTCTTCACCGGCGCCAGCATCGCCGCCGACGGCAAGATGATCCTGCCCTACGGCGACGGCAAGCACGCTCCGGTGGCGGCCGAGGACATCGCTCGGGTCGTCGTCGGGATTCTCGAAGACCCCGCACCGCACGTCGGCCAGCGGTACGTCCTGACCGGCCCACGGGACTTGAGCATGCCCCAGGTGGCGGAGGTGCTCGCCCGAGAGCTCGGCCGGCCCATTGAATACGTGAATCCCCCCGTCGACCAATGGCGCGAGGCCCTCGAGAGATCGGCTGCGTTTCCGGCGTTCTTGACGACCCATCTCGCGGCTGTGGCGCAGGACCATCAAGACGGCGTCTTTAGCGCGGAGACCGACGTCGTTCCGCGCATCGGAGGTCGTCCGGCGCAGTCGCTCGAAGAGTTCGTTCGCGCGAACCGGCCGTTCTTCAGCGGGACTCCGGCATGACGACGCCGGGAGACATCTCGACCCACCATCGCGACAGCCAACAAGGAGAACAGTCATGACTGCGAAGCCGAGAATCCTCGTCACATCCGCCGCGGGACACACTGGAGCGGCTGCCGTTACCGCCTTGCTGGAAAAGGGCTTTCCGGTGCGTGCGTTCGTCCGGCGGGAGGACGCGCGCTCGAACCGTCTGCGGCAAGCCGGTGCCGAGATCTTCGTAGGCGACCTGTACGACATGGCGGACCTCCGCCGGTCGCTGCTCGACGTGCAGCGCGCATATCACGTTCCCCCCTTCGCCCCGAACTTGTTGCACGGGACGATGCTGTTCGCGTTGGCGGCGGAGGAGGCTCGGCTCGAGGTCGTGGTGCTGATGAGCGAATGGAACCCGCACCCGAGCCATCCCGCCCCGGTGACTCGCGAGCATTGGATCACCAACAACATCCTGCGTTGGATGCCGACCGTCGATGTGACCTACGTCAACCCGGGCATCTTCGCCTTCATGTACTTCCTGGGGCTCCCCGCGTTGCAGCACTTGGGGCTTCTGGCGCTGCCCTACGGTGATGGTCTGAATGCACCGCCCTCCAACGAGGATATCGGCGCGGGGTGTTCGCGGTGGGGGCGCCTACGAACCACGTCGAGGAGATCACGGGACGACCGGCCGAGAACTTCGAGTCGATCGCGCGACGATACGTGAACGACCCAAAGTTGATCGTCCATGGCTACTCCGCAAGTACCAAGCTGGGCGCCATCGCTGGGATGATCAAGATGTTGCTGACGCGCGTGACAGACTTCGATCGTTGGGAAGCCGAGCGCGGCCATCCGATGTTGGCGCAACCCAGGTACGCGATCGACAATCCGGAATGGATGGTCGCCGCGGAGCAACAGAAGCTGGCGCTCCTCCAGCCGAGCCAGGCTTGAAGTCGCTCCCGAGGGAAGGCGCGGCCTGATCCCTCGTCGGCGCTTGACGGACGATTCATGAACGCTACGCGGGAATCGCGTACATCATGTCCTGGGTGGGACCGATCTACTCACACGAACGCCGTAGTCCGCGAAAACTCGCAGCACACCGCACCGATCGGCCGGGGCGTCCACGGAAGTGAGCCGAGCGGGGTCGGCGACAGGTTGCCCCTGAGGCCGCGCAAGGAACGAGGAGGTCGGGACGCGCACGGGGTCTGTTCGGCTCTCGAGGAGTCGTAAAGGTACGCCGCGCACACGATCGCGGTGAACGAGGCCCCGTACGGAATCGGGATACCCGTGACGTTCAGCATCAACGGCCCATTTGCCCAGGCCGACGAGTAGCCGCCAGGGGTTCGGGCACGAGTCGCGGCGGTGGAAGCCGCAGGCCGGCACTTGAACGAACGGTTCCTTCGGAGCGGGACTCCATCGACTCGATGGAGGAATTCCCTTACCGTTTCGAGGGTGCACGGTGGACGGCATCCGGCGCAGGCAATCTCCGCCGTTGGGCTTCTCCTGCTCGCGATCCCTGGCCTGGCACGCGCGGATTTCCCCGCCCGCAGGGATTCGCCAGGTTTCGTTCTCGAGCAGATCGAGCGGGTCGAGTCGATGGCAGGGCACCTCGCCGGACCTGCGGGTCTCTCCAGGGCGGAGGCTGTGGCGCCGGCGTGCGCGGGCGCTGCCAAGGCGCTGGCAAACTGCGAATCTTCGCAAACGTCTCTCGAGTCCTGCCGAGAAGGATTGTTGGCCGTTTACGAAGATGCCGCGGCGCGGCGAGCGACGGCTGCCGGGCCCGCGGCCATGGCCGCGAGCCGGCTCGCGACCGAAGCAGCCGACGGAGTGCACCGGATCGAAATCGCGAAGGCCGCGTTCGCAAGAGGTGCCTGCGAACGGCTCGTCGTCGCGGGTGAGGTGCCGGCCATCGTCAGGCTCCTGAGCGATGGGCGGACCCTCGTCGTCCGTCCTGGACTCGCATTGCGAGGTGGACGCGCGTACAGCCTCGTCCTCGAGGGAGGAAAGGTCCAAGCGTCCCTCTTGGACGCACTTCGAGCGTCCGTGGTACCTAGCTCCGGTGGTCAGGTTCCGCGGGGCGCCTTCTCGGGGCCCTTTGAAGAATCGTTCGCTCGCGATCCCGGCCTCATGGAGGTCGAGCGTACGATCGCTCTCCTGAACAGGCTGGAGAATGGAGCGCAGGCACGGGCCGGACATAGAGGCAGTGGTGGTGTTCAACTCCGATGGCCGACGCCCGTACGCGCCGACCAGCTGCGCGGTCTGCGGTTCTATTTCGCGCCGGCCGGTCAGGCCGATGCCGGGAGGTCGATTACTTCGTTCCGCACCATAGACGCCCGGAAATCTCTGCGAGACTTTCGCGCTCGCCTCCGCGGCCTGGATTGCTCCGCCGGCCCGTCCACGCTTGACCTTGCCACCACGCTGGGAATGCCGGAGCCTTCGATTGCCGGACTTTTCGGAGGTCGCCATCCTTCACTCTCGGTCGAAACGGGGGATCCCGAGCCGGTGTCGTACATGCTGTCCGTTCCCGCTGACTGGCACGACACGGCCGGCCTCGTGATTGGCGTGCACGGACATGAGGGCTCGGCGGAGCGGGTCATCCGCCACAATGCGGCAGGCCTCGCGCGCCGCGGCCTCGCTCTGCTCGCGCTCGACCTTCCAAATCACGGTGAGCGGAAGAACGAAGCGGGCGAGTTTCTCGATCCGCTGCGACCCTTCGGGCTCGCGATGAAGCTTCGTCAGGCTACGGTCGACGTTCTGGCCGCGGTCTGGAACGTTCGGAGATGTGGCCTGCCGCTCCCGGGTGGAAGGGTCTACCGCCCAGAGGAGATCCTGTACCTGGGCTATTCCGTCGGCAGCATGGTGGGCCTGATGGCCCGCGCGGTCGAGC
>JAJCZO010000170.1 GCA_029262355.1 Deltaproteobacteria bacterium | reverse complement strand
TTGTAATGGTTGTGCACCGCGACGGAGAGAATCCGCTTCGCGTGCTCCTGTCCGATCACGTACTGGTCGAGAACCTTCTTGATCTCGGCCGGCTTCGGAACGGCGGACCCGGAAGCGACCCCCTCTTCCTGATCGCACTCTTCGGCGATGATGTCGTTACAAAGGTCGATGCACTCGTCGCAGATGTAGACCGTCGGTCCCGCAATCAGCTTGCGGACCTCGTCCTGGCTCTTGCCGCAGAACGAGCAGACGAGGTTGCCGGACCGATCATCACCGTGCTTGGCCATGAAGCCTCCTAGGCCTTCTTGCTCGAACGCGCGACGATGACTTCGTCGACGATCCCGTACTCCACGGCCTGCTTCGGCGTCATGAAGAAGTCGCGATCGGTATCTTTCTCGATTCGCTTCAAGCTCTGCCCTGTGTGGTTCGCTATGATGTTGTTGAGCTGTTCGCGCGCGCGCAAGATCTCGCGTGCCTGGATGTCAATATCGGTCGCTTGCCCCTGAGCACCACCCAAAGGTTGGTGAATCATGATCCGAGCGTAGGGCAACGCGAAACGCTTGCCCTTCTCGCCAGCAAGCAACAGCAAGGCACCCATGCTGGACGCCTGGCCGAGGCACAGGGTCGAGACGGGAGGCCGGATGTATTGCATGGTGTCGTAGATGGCGAGGCCAGCCGTGACCGACCCTCCAGGAGAGTTAATGTAAAGATGAATGTCCTTCTCAGGGTCCTCGGACTCCAAGAAGAGCATCTGCGCTATGATGACACTCGCGATGTCGTCCGTGACCTGGGAGCCCAGCATCACGATCCGGTCCTTGAGCAAACGCGAGAAAATATCGTACGCGCGTTCGCCGCGGCCGGTCTGTTCGACGACCATCGGAATCAGGTTCTGCATCGCCTCGATTCCCCCCGGCCCAGTGCCGGCTTCACGCTATGAACTCTAGACGCAATTAAAACCACGGGCAACGCTAATCCTTCGTGCTCATGTCTACGTCTTTGACATCGGCAAGACCCACCAACCGCTCTAGGGTCAGCGCTCTCTTCATCTGCGAACGCACCGCGTCACGCGCGTGATCGTGGGCGTAGTGCTCTCGCAGCTGCTCTGAATTCTTGCCCCCCGAGGCGAGAATCTTGCCGATCTGCTCGGCCAGGTCCTCGTCACTCACCTCCACTCCATCCTGCTCCGCCAGGCCTTCCAGCACCAGGTCGGAAGCCACCTCGCGTTCGGCGCGCAACTTCAGCTTCTCGCGCGCCTCTGCTTCGTACTCCGTGTTCGTCAACTGCAGACCGCGCCCTGCGAGCTCGTACTTGAACTCGTCGAGCAGCACGTCGATTCGGCGCGCCACCAACGACGGCGGCAGATCGATCGTATTCTTCTTCAACAGATCATCGAGAACCGATTCGCGCAGATGTGCGTCGGAGCGGCGCATCGCATCCTCTTGAAGTTGCGTGCGAATCTTTTCTCGAAGCGCGGCCAAGGTCTCGCAGTCACCATGATCCTTTGCGAAGTCGTCGTCGACCTCTGGGAGAACTCGCTCGGAAATCGAGTTCACGGTGATGTCGTACTGAAGCGACTTCTCCTTGAGCTCTTCCGGTGCCCCTTCGGGCGGCGGAGCCTCTATCGAGAACGACTCGCCCACTTTGGCGAGAGCCAAGCGCTCGTCGACCGCGGACGGCAGGCTTCCTCCAGCGATCTCTACCGTGGCGGACTCGTGCTGCAGTCCTTCGACCGGCTCACCGTCGAGCGTCGCCACCAGCTTCACCGTGGCGAAGTCCCCGCGGGCCACGTCGGTGCGATCTTCGACCGGCACCAACTCGGCAAAGCGGTCACGCAACTGGTTGACCACATTGTCGATGTTCTCGTCAGCAATCGCGACCGTAGGCTTTTCGCCCACCAGGCCGTCGGTCTTCACACCAGCGAGATCCGGGCGGATCTCGACCCGGGCGGAAAAACGCAGAGACTCCTTCTCATCCAGCTTGCCGATCTCGAGTTCCGGCTGCGACACGATCTGCAGCTTCGACTGCTCGATCGCCGAGCTAAAGCCCTCTTGGACCAGGTTCGAGGTCACCTGACTCCGAACATCGTCGGCGAAATACCGCTCGAGCACCGGCCGGGGTACGCGCCCCTGCCTGAATCCCTTGATCTTGGCGTGGCGGGCCACGTCCTTGAAGGCGCGCTCGAACTCGTCGTGGACCCGTTCGGCGGGGATTACCACCTCGAGTTTTCGCTCCGTACTACTGATCTCCTCGACTTCGACCTTCATCAAAACTCCACAAAACCCGCCCAAACACGCTGTAGAGAGGCCATCCAGCCCTAGCCGAGCCCCCAGGCTCTCACAAGCGCAGGCGTTTGATAGTGCGAGAGGGGGGACTCGAACCCCCGCCGCTTTATTGACACTGCTGGGGTTTCGCGCTTTCCCTACCCCGCCGGCCCCCTTTGAGCACCCCGCTTACCCAAAACCAAGGCGCCGCTTACCCAAATTCACGACCGTCTATACGGGACGGGCGACGCCAATGCCCCGACTCCCGCCAGTGACGGTCGTCATCGAGGCTAGGGACCGCGGGGCGACGCGTTCGAAACCAATTCGAACCGCAGCAAGTAATGTCCACGCGGTTCCCGACCCTTAGCGCGTCCTCGCCCGTTCCGCAGTACTACGCACATCGCCGAGCCGGCAAATCGCCTCAAGAACCTCGGCCTCTCGGCCTCGGCCATCGCCAGGCCCTCCGGCGTGGCGGACAAGACCGTCACGGAGGCGGTTCGCCGCCGCCGTGCGGACCGCGGGCGCCCGTAGCTTCGACCAGATCGCCAGGATGATGACGTCGGACCGTCTTGTCGCATAGCGTCATTTGGCTTCATTTCGAGATATCGGCCAGTGCCCTCGCCGCGTGCATCCGCGTCCGACCCTGCCGGCTTCCATGGTGGCGGTAGCAGATCATCTGAACCCTCCACTACACACCCGCAGGGGTGGCCGAGTCACGTTTCAGGCACCGGTCTTGAAAACACGCACCGCGAGTATGGCATCGTGACTCATGCTGCCTCCCTCTGCGATTCCAGGCTATGCGAGCGCTGTGCGTCACGGCGAGTTGAGGGAAACCACGCGCCAACCGTCACCCGAACGGTCACCAGGAACGCGCTGTGGGTCGAAAGCACTCGACCTGCCACCTCATCAGTGATCGAAAGGGGAGGATCAGGCGTTCCGTTCGTCGCGCGGACGGGCTCGCAACCAGTTCGAACCGCGGCCACGCTGGCCTCACGATTCCCGATGCCTCGCACGGCCTCGCCCTTCCCGTACATCCGCGTTGCTGGCCGAGCGGCACGCCTCAAGTCCCTCGGGCTGACAGACTCCGCGATCGCCCCATCACATAGGAGTCAGCGACAAGACGGTCGCCAAGGCACTGCGCCGACGAGCCGAACAAAACGACGGGTAGCCCCCGTCCCCGAGCACTGCTGCGCCGCAGTGCGTCAGTTGGGTTCGTTTCGTAATGGGCCTTCATGCGCTGACCGACTTTGCCGTCTCGGCCTCCCCGCCCTCGCGCAGCAGTCGGTCGATTCCCTCCATCGTCTGCCAAACCGTGTCGTTGAAGCGCTCATGCACCTTCAGTAGGTCACGGACGGGCAAGCGCTCGAGGAGCATCGGGTTCTCGAGCGCGGCAGACAGCATCTCGTCGAACTCTTCGATGCGGTCTCGATTGCGGACGGCGTAGAGCGCTTTCTCCGCGTCCGTCAGGTCCGTCCATCGGCGCTCCTTGCGTGCAAACTCGGTTGAGGACGATCCCATCTCGAGGGGGTCCGTGCTCCCGAGACGACCTGGGCCTGGCGGACCGCTTCCCTGCCCATCCTGGTCGGAAGCGACTGGCTCCCCTTCCGGAGAGCTCGAACCGGGCCCAGCGGGAGCCCCTCCGGCGCCTGGACCACCGCCACTGTCGTCGTCGTTGCCACCGCCGTCATCACCCTCGCTACCGCCCTCGTCCTCACTGCTGTCGTCGCCCCGCGCATCAATCTCACCGTCCTCCTCGAACTCGACGGCCTCCGGATCCGTCCAGGCCTCCTCATCGCTGCTACGACGGAGCTCCTGAGCCTCCTTCAGCATCTTGAAGCACCGCGCGAACTCGTTGTTCGAGGCGATGGAGTACCGAGTGAGCTTCTCGATCGAGTGATCATGCCGAGAATCCAGGAAGAACACGTCGACCAGGGTGGCCTTCCCGCCCGACACCATTCCACGCGAGTCCCAAAGGCCTTGCTCGACCCCGTCGGCGCGCCTCTTGCGCCAGACGGCCGAAACCATCTTCTCAGCGAGCTCCTCTTCGAACTCGCCGACGGGCCTCAGGCTTCGGCGCATCCCATCTCGCAGCCGCGTCAATTCGCCCTCGCTCTCCCCTGACAGCAGCGTCCGTTTCGCCAGCAACCCGTATCGAACGGCGTTTTGCGAGGAGCGCGCTTTGCCCGCGGCTGTCCGCGGCCCCGTGCTCTTCTGCGCATTCCTACGATTCGCCTCGGTCCTCTTCTCAGTGCTCACCTTTATCTCCTCGTACGGCTTGGGCGGAGTCGATGGCAGGCCCCATTTGTACGGGTCATGAGCGACGCCGTCGCAGCGCAGGCACGTCGCGTCGTAGTCGAACGCGTGCGCGGCGCGGAGTTCGTGGCCGGGCGGCGGTTGCTGATGCATCTCGGCCCAGCGCATTCCTAGGCACTTCTGCTTGCAGAGCAGCCAGACGAGCCGCCCCGGGTCTGCCGCCGCCGCATATCGCGGCAGAGTCTTCGGCGTTCGCGGCTGTTCCTCCCGACTCATGATTCGTCCCACCAGTCTCGACTTCGCAGTCGAGTACGCACACTACCGTAGGACTGGGAGAGAGCGGCTCACCGAAAAGATCCGTCTTTCGATGAACGGCCGAAGCGCGACGGTCTAGGAGGCTGACCCAAGAGTCGCAATCTCTTGCGGGTCAAACAGCGGCAGAGGAGGTTTCCGCAGAGATTGCTGTCAGTCGCCAGAAATGCCGGTCGGCGGGCGTCAGTCCGTGCCGATCGGAGCCGGAAATCGCTCGTAGCGTCGCCTTGTACTAGGGAGCGCCTGTCCCAGGGCGTAGAGCCGCCGCAGGTTGTACGCAGCCGCCACTAGATTCCATTCTCCGGCCGTCTTCTCTCGACCGCGAAGGGCGTGGCGACGAAAGCCCATCGCCTGCTTGATCGCCGCAAAGTGTCGCTCGCCCTGCGTCTTGCGTCGTCCGTAGAGCTTCTTCGCCCACGGTAGTCGCTGGATCAGGTGCATGCGCCGCGTCTCCGCTCCCTTCGGCCATCGCTTCGGCCGTCGAAATTCACGCGCGACGGCCACCAAGCACTTCTGGCCTCGCTCTCGGAGTGTCTGCAGGTTCTTCTCCGTCAGGTAGCCGTTGTCGGCCAGGATCGTCCCCGCCGACTCCCCCGTGTTCGCTTCGACTTCCTCGATCATTGGCACCAGCTGTTCGATGTCTCTCACGTCTGTCGTGTGCCCCGTGGCCACGATCAGGCCATCTTCGCTCACCGCTGCTTGCGCGTTGTACGCGTACGTCAGTGCACCGTCGCTCGCCTTCATCATCTGCGCATCCGGATCGGCGAAGCTCTTCTGGCTCTTGTCCGTCACTCGGTCGCCGCGTTCCTCTTCGAGCCGCTCCCGTAGTTCCTGAATTCGCGCCAGTCTCTGCCCCTTGTCCTGCAGCTCCGCTGGAAGTCCGCCGCTCCCATCGTCGTCCTCGCCGTGTTCCTCGTCCTCCTGCGCGTTCACCTAATCCATCCGCGCCAAAATCGCGAGAATCTCTCCCTTCAGACGCTTCTCTTCCTTGCGCATCCGACCGTAGCTCATCGCCTTGTGCCTAGAGGTGTTCGCTCGCACCTTCGTACCGTCGATCGCCAGGACCCCCAGCTTCCCAAGTCCCGCTTCTCGCGCCAGCTCGATCGTCTCCAACAGCATCCATGCGAAGTCGTTCTGGTGGCGCACCCGAAACCGGTTGATCGTTCGAAAGTCCGGATACGGCCCCGCGCCCGCCAGGTGACGGAAGCCTGTTCGCGGCACTCGAAGTTTGACCCTTTCGGCGCTCACGGATTGACCCACCTGGTGCGATCTCGGCCCGACCACCAGCGTTCCATTCTCCCGGCCGTGCTCGTCGCCTCAAGGGCAGATAGCGTCCTACTTCTGGGCATTCGTGGCCATCTGCCCTTGACCCGACTCCGCGCGGCCTCTTGCTGGCAGGTAGGCGTTCGAAGGGCTGGGGTGGGTCACACCTCCGAGTGCCGAATGGGTCGAACTTTCAGCGTTGCAAACAGAAGCCCAAATCCCGTCGCAGCTTCCGAGCGATCTCGCGCCCGCTGTAGACGCCTTGCGTGGCAGCGTACAGCCACACCTTCAGCAGCATTCGCGGTGAGTAGACTCGCTCCCCCATCTGCGAGTACAGCTTCCCGAAGCCCGCCAGCTCCAAGC
>JAJCZO010000169.1 GCA_029262355.1 Deltaproteobacteria bacterium | reverse complement strand
GTCGGCCTGCTCGACGACGTCGTAGCCGGCGACCAGTGCGCTTCCTGCCGACGGCGGAAGGAAGCCGGTCAGCATACGCATCGTGGTCGACTTGCCGGCGCCGTTTGGCCCCAGGAAGCCGAGGATCTCCCCCGCTTGCGCGGTGAAGGACACATCGTTCACCGCGAGGCGGTCACCGTATCGTTTGGTCAGGCCGTGGACTTCGATCATCGTTGAATTCGCACCCTAAGCGTCGCGAGGCGGTCGGAAAACTAAGGGATGCCCGAAATCCATGTCAAGCGGATCGCATGGACTTCTCGGGCCACCGTTGATACCCCCTCCCGGATGTCAGCTGCGAGGGACCCGCTGTGCCTCGTCGACGGGAGCGGGATCCTGTTTCGTGCGTTTCATGCGCTTCCGCCGCTCACGACGCGACAAGGATTGCCGACGGGCGCCGTCTTTGGCGTGACGAGCATGCTCACGAAGCTGGTTCGGGAGCAACCGGGCTCGCGTATCGTCGTCGTGTTCGACACTCCGGGGAGGACGTTCCGCGACGACGTGTATTCCGAGTACAAGGCCGGTCGAGCCGAGACTCCTTCCGATCTGAAGCGACAGATTCCCTATGTGAAGAAGATGGTCCGGGCGCTCGGATTCCCCGTGCTCGAGATCGACGGCGTGGAGGCAGACGACGTCATCGGGACCCTGACCACCGCAGCGGTGGCCGAGGGGCGCTCGGTCGACATCGTGACCAGCGATAAGGACATGATGCAGCTGGTCGGCCCGAAGGTCCGGCTGATCGATACGATGAAGGATCGGGTGACCGACGCGGACCGCGTGCGGGAGAAGTTTGGCGTCGGGCCGGAGCACGTCATCGAGGTCATGGGCCTCATGGGGGACTCGGTCGACAACGTGCCCGGCGTCAATGGGGTCGGGGAGAAGACCGCCAAGCGCCTGATGGCGCATTTCGGAACCATCGCCGCGATGTATGAGCGCCTCGACGAGATCGACGACCTCGGGCTGCGGGGCGCAGCGCGGATCAAGAAGCAGCTCGACGAGGGCCGCCAAGACGCCGAGACGAGTCGGTTCCTCGTGACCATCAAATGCGATGTCGAGCTCGGGGTCGATGAGGCATTTCTGGTCCGCGGTGATCCCGATTTGCCGGCGCTCCGCGAACTGTCTTCCGAGCTCGAATTCAGCAGTCCGTTGAAGGATTTTCTCACCGACGGGCCGCAAGATGAGGTCCCAGCCGTGCGCGAGACACGCCGCGCCGAGCCCGCCGAGCTGTCGGCCCTGCTGGGCGGCGAAGCGGCCTCCATTGGTCTGGCGGCGGGAGATGCCCCACGCATCGGCGCGGGCCACGCGC
Source organism: Deltaproteobacteria bacterium (assembly GCA_029262355.1). Taxonomy (GTDB): domain Bacteria; phylum Desulfobacterota; class Binatia; order UBA12015; family UBA12015; genus VGTG01. The sequence continues at coordinate 16,095 of JAJCZO010000169.1, read as the reverse complement.
TGGCCGCGACCGCGGTAGGAGCGCTGGACGCGGACGAGGTGCTGGTCACCGAGAGCGCCCCCGACAGGCTCTCGGATGCTCTGTTGGGTCGCGTCGGCGGTACGGTGTTCGTCGACGACCTGAAGACCGCTCTTCATGCGACCGGGCTCGACGCCCATGACACACCGGCCGAGGGTGACGGAGTCATCGTCGACACGCTGCTCTTGTCGTATGTCCTCGATCCGTCGCGCCGGGGGCACACGATCGATGCATTGGCCAAGGACCGTCTCGGACGCGAATTGCCCGCTGACGGTGGCGACGAGGGTGCGGCCATCGCGCGCGCGGCCGCGGTCGCTGGTGCGCTGTTGGAGCTCGGCCCAGGGCTTCATCAGGAATGTGAGTCGGCCGAGTTGACGGCGCTGTACGTGGGCATCGAGCTGCCGGTTGCCCGGAGCCTCGCGAAGATCGAAGCCCGCGGAATCAGAGTCGACGCGGGGGTGCTCGAGCGTGCCGCGCAGGAGTTCTCCGCGACGGCCGAGCGTCTCGAGAAGGAGATTCACGATCTCGCGGGCGCTCCGTTCAAGATCCAATCCACCGTCCAGCTACGAGAGGTGCTGTTCGAGAGGCTGAAGCTCCCGACCAAGGGTGTGAAGAAGGGCAAGACCGGGCTGTCCGTCAATGCCGACGTTCTGGCCATGCTGGCGGACAAGCACCCACTCCCGGCCAAGGTCATCGAGCACCGGGGCCTCTCGAAGCTCCTTTCGACCTACGTGACCGGTCTCCTGCCGCTGATCGACCCGGCGACGGGGCGCGTGCACACGTCGTTCAATCAGGCCGTGGCTGCAACCGGTCGGCTCTCCTCGAGCGACCCCAATCTGCAGAACATTCCGGTTCGCACGGCTGAGGGGCGGAGAATTCGCGAAGCATTCGTTCCGGCGCCGGGGCACGTGTTTCTGGCTGCCGACTACTCACAGATCGAACTCCGCGTGCTCGCCCACCTGACAGAGGACCCGGTGCTCCTCGACGCCTTTCGGACGGGAGAGGACATTCATCGCCGTACTGCAGCCGAAGTCTTCGAGGTCGACCCCGTCGACGTCACGGCGGAAATGCGGAGTCGGGCGAAGGTGATCAATTTTGGGATTCTCTACGGGATGGGCGCACACCGTCTCTCAGGCGAACTCGCGATCTCCATGGCCGAGGCGGCTGCCTATATCCAGCGCTACTTCGAGCGGTACGCCAAGGTGCGGGAGTTCGCCGATCGGGTGGTGGCGAAGGGGCGCGAGGACGGGTACGTGGAGACCCTCGTCGGGCGGCGTCGATACCTACCGGATCTGACTTCACGCGAGCAGGGCCGTCGACAGGCGGCCGAGAGGATGGCCTGGAACAGCCCGATTCAAGGGACGGCCGCCGACATCATCAAACTCGCGATGTTGGCGGTCGATCGAGAGCTGGCCCGCGCGAGATCGCCTGCGAAAATGCTCCTGCAGGTTCATGACGAGCTTTTGTTCGAAGTCCCCCAGCCAGAGATGACGTCGACGGGCAAGATCGTGCAGAAATGCATGGAATCCGTAGTGGAGTTCGCCGTGCCCCTCGTGGTCGATCTCAAATCAGGCGAAAACTGGGCCGCGCTCAAATGAATTTTCGTTCATGGAGTACCGTCTAGTGCCTTCAGAGAATCTAGACTGGGACCTCGTCCAGAGGGCTGCCGCGGGAGACCACGACGCCTTCCGGGAATTGGTCGAAGAGTACCAAAAGCGGGTGCTCGGCGTGGTGACGGGAATGCTCCACGACCGCGAGGCCGCTCTCGAGGTAACCCAGGAGACCTTCATCAAGGCCTACCGATCTCTCGGCGGATTCAAGGGCGATGCCAGCTTCTATACATGGATCTATCGGATCGCGGTCAACCTCGCGATCGATCATCGACGGCGCGAATGGCGCCGTCCGATGGGCGACAGCGTTCGACCCGGTCCCGGCGATGGCGCGCCAGCCGAGAGTATCCTCGATCGCCTCCGCGATGAGCACCCCAGCGCGGATCCCTTCCAGGCGACCAAGGATGCTGAGCTCCGAGAGCGGGTTCGGCAGGCCGTCGACGAGTTGACCCCGGATCACAGAGCCGTGATACTATTGAGAGAAGTGGAAGGTCTCTCCTACGAGGAGATCAGCCAGGTCATGCAGTGCTCCAAGGGAACGGTAATGAGCCGCCTGCACTACGCACGTCAAAAACTTCAGGCGCAGCTCAAGGAGTTCGTATGAACTGCCGCGAAGCCGAGCGGCTGCTCGACACGTTCTTCGACGGAGAACTCGACGGTCGCCTGATGCGCGACGCCGCCCTGCACATTACGCGGTGTCAGAGCTGCGAGCGCGAGGTTCGAGCCAAGGAGGGCGTACGCGATCTCCTGGTCGGAACGATCGAGCAGGGCGTTCAGGGGGCAGATCTGAGTTCGATCTGGGCCGGTGTCGAGGCGGGAATTCGGGGCGATGTCCCTGTCGACGTTTCGACCGAAGAGTCGCCGAGACGCCGCCTCTTCGGTCGGCGGTCCGGCGGTCGCCATGGTGGCGGCCGGACGCGTACCGTGGTCCGTCGTGTGTCGGCCGCCGCAGGAATGGGTGCGATGACCGTCGGCCTCGCGGCCTTTCTGCTCTTCCCGGTCGAGTCGGGCGAGAGACTGGCCGACTCCGAGCCGGGCACCCCTGAGAAGGCCCCGGTGCAGGTCGCTGCTCCCGGGCGGAGCGTCCCCGTTCCGGCCCAGCGCGCCGTTGCCGCGGCGAAGCCGGCTACCCGGTCGTCGGTCGCGACCGTTGCTCTGGGCCCCGTGCCGCGCGATGAGCCGCTCAGCTCGGAGTGGCCGCAGCAGGTCCAGGCTGGGGTACTCGAGTACGACAATCATGCGATGTCACTGTGGAGTGACACCGGCGCTCGTTGAAGCGGGGTGCCTCGATGGAAGAGTTTTCTTGGGAGTCGCTGGTCCAGCAGGTGAACGAGTTCTGGGCCAGGCTCCGTGCGCAGCTCCCAGACGACCTGGTTTCGCGCGAGGCGGCGACCGAGATCGTTCGCCTGACCAGGCCGGTCGACCCGTTCAACTACTCGGACCTGTTGGCCCCGGTGATTGGCCTCGCCGGTCTGCTGCTCGGCGTGATCCTCTCCGGCGTGGCTCTCGCGTCCCTTGGGACGCTCCTTGCCAGCATGCTCGCTCTCGGTTTTCTTCTGACCGAGGTGTACGGGGTCACGCTGGAGGTGGACGGGATCCGTCCACCTCCGTACGCGTAAGCCGCTTGGTTGGGGGCTGAGGTCCGCCTCAGCTCTTGGACATCGCTTCGCCAAGGATTTTGGAGGTCGACTCTCGCATGATTCGCGGGTCGACTGGCCGGCCTTCCTTGAGCGCCGCGCGGACGTCCTTCCCCGAGATGGACACGGGCTTCTCGTCCTTGTGGTTTTCGGTGAGATCGACCCGGCCCATCGACTCGTAGAAGGCGGCGAAGCCGACCTTTACCGGCGAGATCTTCAGGTCGCCGGCGAGCGAACCGAAGATCTCCTGGGCGTCGAAATCACCCCAGATGGCACTGCCGTCGGCGTACGGTGCATCGGCGTGCTTGCGGCCGATGACGATGTCGGTGAACCCGAAGTTCTGGCGGTAGATGCCGTGCATGACGGCTTCCTTCGGCCCCCCGTAGAACATCTTGATATCGAGCCCGAGCAGGATGACCCGGTCGGCGACCGACTCGTTGCGGGGGCCCCAGAGCTCCGCGTCGCTGTCGCCTTCGCCGATCGCTCGGTCTTTGATCAGGGTGTCATAGGTGCGCATGCGCGTGTCGGCGGGCACGTCATCGCCCTTGGTCTCTCCGATGAGCGGGTTGAGGCACGCTCCGGCGTTGTGGCCGGCTCGGATTAGGGTCTCGAGGCCGTAGACGAGTGCGTACTCGTGGGCGCGGTGCAGCGGGTTGCGGGTTTGGAAGGCGACGACGCGGTCCCAGCCCTTGCTGGCGAGCAGGGCACGCACTTCGCGAGGGGTGAGCACCGAGTCGCCGAAGGCCGGGTTCTTCGGCTGAGGCAGGACCTCGATGTTGCCGCCGATGAGGTGGCTCTTGTCGGCGTCGCCCTTCAGGACCATGTCCGCGCCGGGATGGTCGGTGCGCTCGGTGCCGTAGACCGACTTCAGGTAGCGGCCCTTGTCCCAGGCGAAGACGTCGTTGATCTCCAGGACTGCGACGATCTCGTCCTTGGAGTTCGTGAGAGCGACCCTTTCGCCCTTGGAGAGCGTTCCGGCGAGCGCGCCGGTAATGGGCAGGGACAGGGGGATCGTCCAGGCGTACTTCTTGCCGGCGTGCTCGATGCAGGCCTCGTCCAGAACGCGGTTGAAGGTGGCCTCATCCATCGGGCCGGTAAGCGGGCTCAGGCCACCATCGCCGAAGCGGTAGACGGTCGACAGATCCGCGTCCGAGACGGGTACTTTCTTGAGGTCAGCTGCCTCGGAGCGAAACGAGCCGGCGCGGTCGGCGCCGACGGTGCAGGAAACGGGTTCGGTGAGCCCACCGTGGGGCGCGATCAGATCAGCCATGTGCGAAATCCTCGAGTTTAATTGGGGGCCTGCGGGCGCAGGACAATCCCGAACCTTAGCCTTGGGCCTCAAGGGCGGCAAGGACGCGAACACCCTGGGGTTGGCCCCAGCGGCGTCTCGATCCAGGTCGGTGCTCCGCGGGCGAGAGTGAGTCGCTCGGCGGGCGATGTCCTGGGTACGCCGGCGACCCAGAGCAAGGCCGTAAGAGCGCCCATGGAGCCGGCCGCTACGCCGTCGATGCCGGATGGGGAACTGCAAGCGCCGGGCAACGGAGGCCGGCAGTCGAGGCAGCCCGCGCCGGAGGACACCCATTCGACGTGAACCCCATCGTCGCCCGCGTAGATGCGAATCTCGCCTCTCTTCGTGCGGCCAGAGCGAGGGCTGACGGCGATCGGCGTGGCTTCGATGAGCACGTCGTACAGGGGCAAGTCGGCAGAAGCCGGCGCATTGCCAATCCGGACGTCGTGGTTGCGATCTTCGAGCGGAGCGAAGGCCAATCCGTCTCGCGCGGGGCCCACGTCGAGTGAGCCGATCCCGGCTCCGACCAGATACGTCGCGGCCGAGGCGACAGCGGGGCCATCGCCCAGGAGCAGAACACGGGCAGCGAGCAGGCGCAGCTGGCCGATCCCGCCAAGCTCGCGCAGGATGATCTGTCGGCTGTACTGCTCGACTTGGTCGTCGGTCAGTGCCACGGGGCCCTCTGCTCGGGGCTCAGCCGCCGGCGGGCACGGCCGGGCCGAGCTCCTCCCAACCGGCCCACAACGTCGTGCTGAGGTACTTGTCCCCGAAGTCGGGGAACACCGTGACGATGTCCGCGTGCTCGAGTCTCTTTGCGATCTCGAGCGCGGCCCAGCACGCCCCGCCGGAGGATTGCCCAACGAGCAGGCCTTCTTCGCGACCGAGTCGATAGACCATGTCGTAGGCGTCTTCCGTCGAGACGGGCACCTTTCCATCCAGCTCGAGCTCGTTGTAGATGCCTGGGACGATCGAGCTGGCCATGTGCTTCAAGCCTTCGAGTCCGTGGAAGGAGTCGTCCGGCTCGGCGGCGAGAACCTGGACGGCCGGGTTCTTCTCCTTCAGGAAGCGGCCCGTTCCCATCACCGTGCCGCTCGTTCCGATTCCGGCCAGGAAGTGCGTCACCTTGCCCTCGGTTTGCTGCCAGATCTCGGGCCCGGTGGTTTCGTAGTGGGCGAGGGGGTTGGCCGGATTGAAGTACTGGTCTGGCTTGAAGTAGCGATCGGGGTTCGCCGCGATCACCTCGCGGCAATGGCGGATGGCACCGTCCGATCCCTCGAGCGGGTCGCTCTCGATGGCGATCGCGCCGTACGCCTCGATGATCTGACGTCGCTCCAGGCTTGCGTTCCCGGGGATTACGAGATGCACCGGGTAGCCGAGCGCCGATCCCATCATGGCGAGCGCGATGCCGGTGTTGCCGGAGGTCGAGTCGATCACGGTCTTGCCCTGGCGTAGCTCTCCCGTCTCGAGTCCCTGCTGAAACATGCGCAAGGCAGGGCGATCCTTGACGGAGCCCCCGGGATTGAACCCTTCGAGCTTTGCCCAAACGCGTACGTCGGGCGGTAGGTCGCGTGTTACTCCGGTCAGTCGGAGAAGCGGCGTGCGGCCCACCAGGCCGGCGACGTTGTCTGCGCGCAGACCGTCAGGTCTGACGAGGTCTGCTGCCCGTGGGGGGGCGGTGCTCAGCGGCGGCCCCCGGCGATCGCGGGAACGATCGAGATCTCGTCGCCGTCCTTCAGCTGGGTGTCGAGCTGCTGGAGGAACCGGATGTCTTCTCCGTTCACGTACAGGTTGACGAAACGACGGACCTTCCCCTGGTCATCGCAGATCCGTTCTCGAATCCCGGCATGGCGCTCCTCCAGATCCTCGACCAGAGCGCCGACGGTGCCACCGGTACCCTCGATGGACTCGGAGCCAGCGGTGAACTTTCGAAGCGGGGTGGGAACCTTCACGGTCACAGGCATGGTGCGAAAACCTCCTTCTTTCCAAGTGGATATTGGCTACGGGGGCACGGGGACGCAAGGGCCGCCGTCAGGCGCACGCCGGGCACCGCGGATTGCGGCGAAGTTGGATGTGGCGCCACCGCAGGGCAGCGCCGTCCAGGATGGCCAGCTGGTTCTCCAGGGGGGCGGCCTCGCCCCGGAGCAGCGCGTACGCCTCTCGTGCCGAGGCCAGGCCCACCGCGCCGACGATCGGGCCGAGGATGCCGGCTTGCTGACAGCTCGGCATCTCGTCCTGTGGGGGAAGCTCGACGAAGAGGCATCGTAGGCACGCCGACCGGCGCGGTACGATGGTCATCAGCTGACCGTCGAGGGCCAGTACCCCCGCGTGAACCAGTGGTACCTCGAGCTCGACGGCGAGCTCGTTCAGGAGGACCTTCGCTTCCATGCCGTCGGTTGCGTCGACGATGACACGGTGGCCCCGAAGCAGGTCGGCTCCGTTCTCGCGCGTGACGGCGGTCATGTGGGCCGAGACGTCCGCGTTCGGGTGTGTCTGGCGGAGGCGCCGGGCCGCGCGTGCCGCCTTCTCGTGGCCGATGTCATCGTGGCCGTACACGGGCTGGCGGGGGAGATTCGAGAGCTCGACCCGGTCGGGATCGAACAGGGACAACGCGGCGCCGACATGGGCGAGCGCGACAGCCGCCGGAGCTCCAAGGCCTCCTACGCCGACGATCGCCGCGCGGGGAATCACGACTCCGGGTCTTCTTCGCCGCTCGGTGGAGTGCGTAGGTGTGTCCGCAGCTGGGTGAGCGCGGGGCCGGGTGAGCGTAGCGCGCCGGGAGCGCCTTCTTCGTCGCGATTGGATTCGGCGAGCTCTACCCCGGCGGCTTCTGCGAGCTGGGCCGTCTCTCCGTCGCCGACAGATTGCGCCGCAGTGGCGAGGCGCTCCGCGGCGGCGGCTGCGGTCTCGGTCTCTGGGAAGAGGGCGAAGATGGTCGCTGTCCGGACCCAGCCGGCTGGGTAGTGATCGCGCTCGAAGTAGTACTCGGCGATGTAGAGCTCGCGGCCGGCGAGGTGTTCGCGAACGTACTGGAGCTGGTCGCGCGCCTCCTGGTTGAATTCAGAGCCGGGGTAGCGCGCGAGGATGCTCTGAAGTCGCGCATGGGCATTTCGAGCCGCACCGAGGTCGCGATCGATCGAGTCGATCTGCTCCACGTAGGCCTGCCCGATCCGGTACTCGACCTCGGGGACGTGAGGGCTGGTCGGGTGCATGCGCTGGAAGTCGCTGAATGCCGCGATCGCCTCGGGATGGGATTCGTTGGCGAGGTGCGCGTGCGCGATCCGGAGCTCGATCTCCTCCGCGCGGGGGTCGAGCGGGTAGTGGTCCAGGAGCTGGCGATACTGCTGGACCGCGACGTCGTAGTTCTCGTCGGCGTGCTCGGAGGCGGCGTCCTGGTAGAGCGTGTCCGGCGATTCCACGGTCATGGCGCTCTTGCCACATCCCGCGGAGGCGGCGACAGCGAGACTCACCACGGCCAATCGAGTGCAGGCTCCCCACAGTGGACGGTAAAGCGGCATATCTGGCCACGGTAGACGACGGGGTTTCGGGGGGCAAACGGGAGGCGCGGCGTCGACGTTCGCCGCGGCGTCGCCTTGACACTCCTCGGAAATGTTCCGTACCTACGGTGGGGTGTTCGACTCGTTCATGGCGCGGCCTCGCAGAGGAGTGCGCGTATGACCCGCCGAGTTCGGACGTGCCGTCGGGTAGCCGTCACCGGCCTGGGCGTCGTGAGCCCCCTGGGAGAGGGCGTCGACGCGAACTGGGCGGCTCTTTGTGCCGGCAGGTCTGGAATCCGCCGGATCACCAAGTTTGCGTGCGACGATTATCCGGCCCAGATCGCCGGAGAGGTCGACTTCGATCCGCTGCTCTACCTGGAGAAGAAGGATCTCAAGCGGATGGACGCGTTCATCCAGTACGCCATGGCCGCGGCGAGCATGGCGATGGAAGACTCGAAGCTTCCGATCGACGACTCCAACGCGGCACGTGTGGGCTGCATCGTCGGCGTCGGCATCGGCGGTCTTCAGACGATCGAGGACACGCACGACTCGTACATCAAGACGCGGCTGAAGCGGCTGTCCCCGTTCTTCATCCCGAAACTGATCGGGAACCTGGCGCCGGGGCATATTTCCATGCGCTACGGAGCGCGGGGGATCAACTACGCGCCGACGAGCGCATGCGCGTCGGGTGCGCACGGCGTGGGGGACGGGTTCCGCCAAATCCGCGACGGGTACCTCGACGCCGCGATTTGTGGAGGGGCCGAGGCGGCGGTAACTGCGCTCGGGGTCGCGGGCTTCGCCATCATGCGAGCGCTGTCCACGCGAAACGACGAGCCGGAGCGGGCGAGTCGTCCGTTCGACCTCGGCCGAGATGGCTTCGTGATGGGTGAAGGCGCGGGCATTCTCGTGCTCGAGGAGTGGGAGGCGGCGAAGGCCCGCGGCGCGCGAATCCACGGTGAGATCATCGGGTACGGTGCGAGCGGCGACGCCTACCACATCACGAAGCCCGCGCCCGAGGGCCGCGGTGCGGCCGAGTGCATGGCGCTCGCGCTGGACGACGCAGGAATCCAGCCGGAGGACGTGGACTACGTCAACGCGCATGGCACGTCGACGCAGTTCAATGATGCGAACGAGACCCTGGCGATCAAGGCAGTCTTCGGAGAGCACGCGCCTCGCCTCGCCGTGAGTTCGACGAAGTCCATGACGGGGCACCTGCTCGGAGCGGCGGGCGGCCTCGAATCGGTTTACACGACGCTCGCGCTTCGCGAACAGAAATTGCCTCCTACGATCAACCTGGACGAGCCCGATCCGGCTTGCGATCTGGACTACGTCCCCAACGAGGCTCGGGCTGCAGCGGCTCGGATCGCGATCTCGAACTCGTTCGGTTTTGGGGGAACCAACGCGTGTCTCGTGTTTCGGCGCGTGGACGAAAACGAGGCGGACGCGGACACGGCGTGAGCCTCTCGACGTTGCTGGCGCGCCGGCTGCTGTTCACTGTGGGCAAAGGGGGGGTGGGTCGCACCACGGTGACTCTCGCTTTGGCCCTTGAGGCCGCTCGGCGAGGAAAGCGGGTTCTCGTCGTGGAGTTGGAAGGGGCGCGCGGCCTGGAGCGTGCGCTCGCAGGGTTGCGGCTTGGGGCGGGCTCGCACCAAGGTTTGGACCGGATCACGTACCTGGCGGTGGACGGACAGGCGGCGCTCGAGGAATACCTCGCGATGGTCATCCCGGTGCGCCGCGTGCTGACCACGATCTTTGACAGCGCCGTGTATCAGTACTTCGTCGCGGCGGCCCCGGGGCTCAAGGAGCTCATGGCCGTCGGGAAGATATGGTACGAAGCCGACCGAGCAGGCACCGGCGACGATGAAGCACCCGACATCGTCGTGGTCGACGCGCCGGCGACGGGGCATAGTCTCCAGTACTTGCGAATGCCGCAGGCAGCTCTCGAGGCGTTCCCGGTAGGTCTCGTCCACACCGAGGCGGAGCGTGTGGTCGCTCTTCTCCGCGACTCGGCCGCCACGGCCGCCGTCGTCGTTTCCACCGCGGAAGAGATGCCGGCGAACGAGACCCTGGAGATCTTCGCGGGCCTCGAGGGAATCGGGTTGTCGATCGCCGCCCTCGTGCTGAACCAAGTGCATGGCGCGCCGTGCGAGGACGCGGTCCTGACCCGACTCGGCGAGGCGGTCTCGATGGGCGAGTCGGCGGATGAGCCGTTGTTCGCGCAAGCGGTGCGTCGAGCCGAGGAAGAGGCCGGCTGGGCGCGGATCAACGCACGTCACGTCGCTCGCCTGCGCCACGCGACGGGCACATCTACGGCTGTCTTCCCGTATCTGTTCTGCGAGGAGTTTGGTGCGGAGCAGGTGGTGGATCTCACTGAGGTCCTGCGCGCGCAGATGGATGGAGAACCGCGGTGAGCGCTCAGGCTCGGTCGCGTCTCGCCGAGATCGTCGACGGCCACCGGATCGTCGTGTGCGCCGGCTCGGGTGGGGTGGGGAAGACCACGACCGCCGCGACTCTCGCCCTCTGGGGGGCGTTGCGGGGCCGTCGCGCGATCGTCCTGACCATCGATCCCGCACGTCGCTTGGCGGACTCCTTGGGCGTTGGTCCAATTGGGAACACGCCGTGCCAGGTCGAGCCCGAGGCACTTGGCTCTCTGGGGGCTCCGACGAGCGGCACGCTCACGGCCATGATGCTCGATCAAAAGGGGAGTTGGGACGAGCTCGTTTCCCGGCACGCCCCGTCCGAAGACGTCCGTGACAACATTCTCGCGAACACCTTCTACCGGCAACTGTCGCAGAGCTTCGCGGGCTCGCAGGAATACATGGCAGTGGAGCAGTTGGGGGAGCTCGACGCGTGCGGGCGGTACGATCTGATCATCGTCGATACGCCGCCCACGCAGCACGCGATCGACTTTCTCGAGGCGCCCGATCGTTTGCTCGCGTTTCTCGACAAGAAGATCGTACGCTGGTTCGTGCGGCCTGGATTTACGGCGGGCTGGTCCACGTTGCAGACGATGAACAAAACCGTCGGATTCTTGTTGCGCAAGATCGAGGACGCGACCGGCGTCGTGGCTTTGGGGCAGGTGACCGACTTCTTCGGCTCGATGGGAGAGCTGTTCGATGGCTTCGAAGAGCGGGTGGAGCGGGTGACGGCGCTCCTGCGCGATCCGACCACTGCGTTCGTTCTCGTCGCCGGTCCCGGTGAGCAGGTGCTCGGGCAGGTCGACTATCTCGCGAGTCAGATGGCGGAGCGACAGATGCCCCTAAAGGGCGTGATCATGAACCGCGTACACGAGCTGCTTTCCGGGGTCGAAGCCGACGAGCGGTCGACCGAGGGCGTGGCGGCGGCGATCGCTTCTCCGGTACGTCGTGCGCTCGAGGCGGCGGAGGTCGACGCGTCGCCCCAGGAGGTCGCGACGCAGTTGGCGGCGAATCTCGTCGCATGGCAGGCGCGTGCGCGTGGCGACGCGCTTCGCACCGAGATCTTCCGTGGAGGGCTCCCCCCGGGGGTGCCCCTGGTTCAGGTGCCCGACCTGCCCAGTGACATCCATGATCTGGCGGGACTCGCCTCCCTACACGGCTTCCTTTTCGGTGCCGTTGACTGACCAATCGTACGAACCGTACGCGCCGCATTCGCACGAGGCGATCCATTCGCGAGCGGTGCGTCTGCAGTCCTGGCAGGTGTAGGAGAAGGGCGTTCGTCGCGCCGTGGCGGCGCGCAGCAGGAGCTTGGCCGCTTCCCGGTCGTTGCCGCGCGACAAGGCGAGTTCGCCCGACACGAGATCTCTTTCGGGGGCAATGTCGGCGCCGGCTCGACCCTTGGCGGTGCTCTCGCGCGACAGGTCTGCCAGAGTCTCTTCGGCCGCTTCGAGCTTGCCGGCGGCAACGAGCGTCCGGGCGAGGAGAAGGCGCGGGCCCGGGCTGGTCGAACTGCCGCATGCATTGCGCAGTGGTCCCAACGCGCGCGCCGGCTCGCCGGCGGCCGCGTGGAGTGATTGGAACCGCTCGAGTACCGCTCCGCTCGGGTGGCGGCGGAGCGCGTCGCGATAGAGCCGGTCGGCCCCACGGACGTCGCCGTCCGCCCGCGCGCGTGCAGCGAGCTCCATCAGCGGAGGAAGGAAGGTCGGCTCCTCGGATGCGAGTCGCTTCAGCTCGTCGTTCGCCTTCTTCGGGTCGTTCTGGGCCAGGGCGGAGCGGTAGCGAACCGCCAGCCAGTCTTGCTTTGCCTGCTCCCGGCGCGCTGGCTGGCGTTCCAAGGCGAGACGCCTCCTCGCGACGTCTGCGGCCTCCGCGTACTGTCCTTCGGCCGCGAGTGCAGCCATTAGCTCGGAGAGGAGGCGGGGGCTTTCTGTTTGAGCCGAGGCGGCCTCGCGCAACGCGTCGATTGCGGCGCCGGCGTTGCCGCGCGCCATGGCGAGGTTGCCCAGACGAGACAGGAGCTGTGGGTGCGGACCGTGCTGTGCGCGGGCGGCCTCGAGGATCTTCTGGGCGCCTTCGAGATCGCCCAGCTCCTCGCGCGAACGGGCGAGCGCAAGGTGGGTCTCGAGATCCTGTGGCTCCTTTTCGGCGGCGCGCGCGAGCTTCTTTCCGGCGCTCTGAAAGTCGCCCGCCCAAAGTCGGTGACGACCTTCCTGACGGATCTTGTCGACGGCCGCCGCGCGCTTCGCCCGGCGACGGGAGCGCCAGCGTCCGAAGCTCCCCGACACCGCCCGCAGCATGCCCGCCAGGATGACGAGGCTCGCGCCGAGCCCGATCGCAATCAGGATATGCGCGGCCGTCGGGAGCTCGATCGAACTCTTCTCACCGAGGTTGACCGTGGTCGGGTGCCCGTTGAAGTGGAAGAGGAGTGCGACGCCTCCTCCGACGAACAGGACAAGAAGAATGATCGCGATTCGCCGGAGCACGATCTACCTCGATGGCAGCTGGGCCGGCTCGATGCCGGACGTGGGTGATTGAGCCAGGCCCGCGGGCAGTTCGCACCGCGGCGCGCGCGACCATAGTCGCTCGAGTTCGTAGAACTTCCGAACCGGCTCGTAGAAGACGTGTACGATGAAGTCTCCGTAGTCGAGGAGCGCCCATTGCCCGTGCCGCGCCCCCTCCACGGAGAGGGGATGGGCCTTCGCTTGCCTGCAACGTCGCTCGATTGCGTCGGCGGTGGCCCGGACCTGCGTATCGGAGCGGGCCGAGACCAGTACGAAATAGTCCGCGAGATGGCTTGCCTGCCGCAGGTCGAGGACGACAGGGTCCGTCGCCTTCGTCTCGGAGGCAGCTTCGAGGCAGTCGACGACGCGGGCCCAGATGGCGTCGTCCTGGTTTGCTGATGAGGTCTCGTGAGTCACGGCGTGAGTTTCGAAAGCGGCCTCAACCCGCAGTGCGGTAGAGCCCGTTGTCTAGAATGTAGGAGTGGACGGAATCCGGAACCAAGAAGCGGATCGAGGCACCGCGCGCGACATCGGCCCGAAGTGCCGAAGCCGAGATGTCGAGCTGCGTCACCGGGAGAAACTCCAAGCGGTGACTGCTCTCATGAGTGTAACACCCAACGCGTTCGTCGTACCAAAACCCCTTTCTTACGGCAATTGGCAATTTCTCGAACGAGGCGGGGTTCGCTCCCCGGGAGACCGGGTTGGGAGGGCGAGTCGTCACGATCAGGTCGCACTCGGCGACCAGTGCCTCGTAGCGGTGCCAGGTATGGAGCTCGCCGAAGGTGTCGAAGCCCAAGATGAGCGCGAAGTCCACGCCGGCATGGCGCTCGCGCAGGAGCCTGAGCGTGTCGATCGAGTAGGATGGACCGCTGCGTTCGAGCTCGATTGGCTCGGCTCGCAGCTCGGGCACCCCACGGATCGCCGTCTCGAGCATGGCGAGGCGGTGGCCGGCGGGTGCGATGTCGGCGGGGTCCTTGTGGGGAGGTTGGTGGGCGGGAATGAGCCAGACCGCATCCAGCTCGGCGGTGGTGCAGACCTCGACGGCCGTTCGCAGGTGGCCGAGGTGGACCGGATTGAAGCTTCCGCCGTACAGCCCGACGCGTGCCATCAGTGCTCTGTCTCGCGCACGGGGGCGTCCGTGTCGAGCAGGACCAGATCGTTGCGGTGGACGAGCTCGGCTCCGAGCTCATACCCGAGGATCTCGCCGACCTGCTGACTGCGCTTGCCCGCGATGCGCGAGGCTTCCTCCGCTCCGTAGGCCGCCAATCCCCGTGCGAACTCCTTCCCCGAAGCGTCGAGAAGCGAGATGCAATCGCCGCTTCGAAAACGGCCTTCGACCGTCGTGACACCAGACGGGAGCAGTGAGCGGCCGCGTTGTCGGACGGCGGTCGTTGCTCCGGCGTCACACTGCACCGATCCGCGGGGTTTCACCGAGAAGGCGATCCAATGCTTGCGGCGCGCGACGGGATCGGCGCTGGGGAGCACCAACGTGCCTTCGTCGTGGTTCAGGTCCAGAACCCGCGCAAGAGTGCCGGGCGTGCGGCCGTCGGCGATGATCGTCGCGATTCCCGCGGACGCCGCCTTCTTCGCGGCTTGTAGCTTCGATCGCATGCCTCCCGTTCCGAGTGCGCCTGCATCGTCGCCGGCACGGGCAAAGACCTTCGCATCGATCTTGGACAGCACCGGGATCAGTGCCGCGCTCGGCTCGACGCGGGGGTCGGCTTCGAACAGTCCCGGTACGTCGCTGAGGAGGATCAGGAGGTCGGCGCCGACCAGGCTCGCGACGAGCGCCGAGAGGTTGTCGTTGTCACCGAACTTGAGTTCGTCGACCGCGACGGAGTCGTTCTCGTTCACGATCGGGAGCACGCCACCGCGGTGCAGGGCGAAAATCGCGTGCTCCGCGTTCAGGTACCGATGTCGGCTCGCAAGATCTTCGGCGTCGAGGAGGATCTGGGCGACCGTAATTCCCTGGGCGGAAAATGCCCGATCGTACTCGGCCATGAGTCGGATCTGCCCGACACCGGCAGCAGCCTGTCTCTCCGGGATCGTGCGAGGCCGGCCGCCGCCAAGTACGGTGCGCCCGGCTGCGATCGCACCGGAAGTCACGATCGTCACGTCGAGTCCGTTGTCCTTCAGGCGACCGATCTCGCCCGCGAGCCGAGCGAGTTCGTCCGAAGCGAGTCCTTCCTCGTTGGCCAATACCGACGAGCCGATTTTGACGACCACTCGTCGAAGCCGACCGAGCGCGGCGATGCTGGCCTTACCCGTCGCCATCGGTCTCCTCCGGGGGAGCTTCGAGCTTGGCGGCTTCCTCGGCCAACTGTGTTTCGCGGCGCCGCGCGGCGAGCAGCGAGGCGATTCGAGCGGCGAGTGTCTTGAGGCCCTCACCGCTCGCGGCAGAGACTCCGAGGATCTCGACGCCCCGCGACTCGAGCTCCTCGCGCATGATGTCGAGAGTCTCGGCTGCGTCGGTCAGGTCGAGCTTGTTCCCCACGACGATCTGCGGTTTCGCGGCCAGCTCGGGATCGGCGGCGGCCAGTTCCCGCTGGAGGATGTCGAAGTCGACGAGCGGATCGCGGCCGTCCGGCGCGGATAGGTCGAGAACGTGCACGAGCACCGCGGTGCGCGACAGGTGCTTCAGGAACCGGATCCCGAGGCCGGCGCCGGTGTGGGCGCCCTCGATGAGCCCGGGAACGTCGGCGAGCACGAAGGAGGCGCCCTCGTCTATCCGGACCACGCCCAGGTTCGGAGCGAGAGTCGTGAATGGGTAGTCGGCGATGCGCGGCCGGGCCGCGGAAAGGCGCGCGATGATCGACGATTTTCCGACGTTCGGAAACCCGAGCAGGCCCGCGTCGGCGAGCAGACGCAGTTCCAGCCGCAGCGTTCGTTCCTCCCCAGGCTTGCCGGGGGTGGCGATGCGGGGCGCTTGGCGGACCGGGCTCGTGAAGTGGATGTTGCCGAGCCCGCCGTCGCCGCCTTCGGCCACGATTACCTGCATGTTCTCGCGATCGAGATCGGCCAGGATCGCGCCGGTCTCCTCGTCCTTCACGATCGTTCCGACGGGGACCGGGACCGTGAGGTCGGCGCCGCGTTTGCCGTACTGGTCCTTGCCGCGGCCGTGCTCGCCGCG
>JAJCZO010000168.1 GCA_029262355.1 Deltaproteobacteria bacterium | reverse complement strand
TAGTGTGACAAGAATGTGCCATAAGATGGGCAGAGGAGGGTACTATCAAGTGTCAGTGAGCAAATCCCGTCGCGTGGGTCAGATCGTGAAGCGGGGCGACGGCAAGTGGCTCATTCGAGTGTTTCTGGGCCGCGACGAGGCCGGACGTCGCCATTTTCACAACAAGACGATCCACGGAACCAAGCGAGACGCAGAGGGGTACAGCCGTCGCGTACTCGGCCAGGTCGAGGGTGGCACATTCTCGGAGCCAACTCGTGAGACAGTCGGCGGCTTTCTGGATCGGTGGCTGCGCGATGTTGCGCGACACCGTGTCAGGCCAAAGACGCTGGAGACGTACGGTTCGTACCTGGAGCGTTACGTGAAGCCGGATCTGGGGCTGCGGCGACTGCGCGATCTGCGGCCTGATCACGTCCAGGCGCTCTACTCGTCGCTTACGGATCGAGGGCTCTCGGGACGGACGGTGCGCCTCGTTCATGCGGTGCTGTCGAACGCACTGGACTACGCCTGCAAAGTTGACGGTCTTCCTCGGAACCCCGCCAAGTTGGTCGATCTACCACGGCAGAAGAAGACTGAGATGAAGGCGCTTTCGCGTGATCAAGTGCCGCAGTTGATGGATGTCGCGGGGGCGGATCCTCACGGCCTGGTCATCATCTTCGCCCTAGCCACAGGCATGCGTCCGAGTGAGTACTGCGCTCTGCGCTGGTCGGATCTGGACTTCGAGGCAAGGACGGCGACGGTGCGACGCTCCGTCACGCGCCTGTCTTCGGGGTGGCAGTTCGATGATCCGAAGACGAGCCGAAGTGCGAGAACCGTACCACTTCCGGGCACGCTGCTTCGCTCTCTTCGAAGCTACCGCGCGGCGCAGCTAGAGGAGCGGCTGAAAATGGGAGCGGCCTACGAGGATCACGACCTCGTCTTCGCTACCGAGATTGGGACGCCGCTCGACGCACGGAACCTCGGTCGTCGTCATCTGAAGCGCCTTCTTCGGGTTGCTGGGCTACCGGAATCGTTCCGGCTGTACGATCTGCGCCACACTGCCGCGACGCTCCTGATCGAAAGCGGGATCGACGCCCGGACCGTCGCGGATCGCCTCGGTCATGCTGATGTCAGCATGACTCTCGGTACCTACACGCACGCGACAACGGCGATGCAGGATACCGCGACCGACCGACTCGACGAGATCCTATTCCGTCGCTGATCGGTCTCGGTGGAGGTTTGTCACACTACTGGCACACTGCGCGTTCATCGCGGTGTCAGCCACTGCGGCGGGCTACCTTCCAAGTATTCGGACTTGAAAGGAAAACGAAAATGGCCAGGGGGTGAATCGAACACCCGACACGCAAATTTTCAGTCTGCTGCTCTACCAACTGAGCTACCTGGCCAGGTGCTCAAAGCGACTCCGATCCGATAACGAGCGGGTTCGGGTGAGTCAACGGAGGCGGTTTTCGGTCACGAGCCGGGGGCGTGTTGCTCTATCCAGTCCAGCATGTCCGCTTCCAGCTTCACGCCGTCCAGGGCGTTGATCTCCTGGATGCCGGTGGGGCTCGTGACGTTGACCTCGGTGAGGTAGTCGCCGATCACGTCGAGGCCGACGAAGATCAGGCCGTCCTGGCGGAGGCGTGGCGCTAGCTGGGCGCAGATCTCGCGGTCGCGGTCGGTGAGGGGAGACCGGGCGGCTGCGCCACCCACGTGGAAGTTCGACCGGGTCTCGGCATCGCTCGGCACGCGGAGAACGGCCCCCAGCGGCTCGCCGTCGATCACGATGATGCGCTTGTCTCCCTGGCGGACCTCGGGGAGGTAGCGCTGGGCCATGATGCGCGTGCGTCCCTGGTCGGTCGATGCCTCGAGGATCGCGTTCACGTTCCGGTCGTCCGCACGGACATGGAAGATGCCGGCACCGCCGCAGCCGTCGAGTGGCTTCACGATCATCTCACCGCCGAGATCTGTGAGGAACTCTCTGAGGAGGGTCATGTCGGCGGTGACCAGGCTCTCGGGAATCACTTCGGGGAAGTGGAGCGCGTACAGCTTCTCGTTGGCGTCGCGCAGGCCGCGTGGGTCGTTCAACACCAGAACGCGCGTCGAGTCGGCGAGTCCGGCCGCGTGGGTGTCGAAGAAGAACTCCATGTCGAACGGCGGGTCCTTGCGAAGGAGGACGACATCGAGCTCGTCGAGCGTACAGCGGCGTTCTTCGCCGAGGGTGAAGTGATCGCCGACCTTGCGCCGTACCGCGACCTGTCGAACGCGTGCCTCGGGTGTACCTCGGCGGATCGCGAGGCTCTCGGGTGGAATGTAGAGGCACTCGTGCCCGCGCGCGCCGGCTTCCTCGAGGAAGACGAACGTCGTGTCCTTCTCGATGTCGATCCCGGTTAGGGGGTCCATGACGAACCCGATGCGAAGCTTGCGCGAACTCATGATCAGACATCTTCGCTGGCCGCGCCCGGCATGTCACGTGGCCGTACCACGATGGTGCCGGCGAGGTAGTCGTGGAGCGCACGGCGCGGGGTGAAGGCGGCGAGCAGAAAGCCAAAGCCGATCGGCAGTGCCGAGAAGACGTACCCGACGAGCCGTACGAGACTCTGTAGGGCGTCGGGCGGCTGCCCGTCACCGCGCACGACGTGTAGGCCCTTCAATCCCGTGCCCAACGTCTGGCCGGCTCCTGCGTTCATGAAGACGAAGTAGCTCGCGACGAGAGCGATCTCGCCGAGCGTCGTGAGTTGCTCGGTCAGGACGTCGTCGTAGAGCTCGGTCGTTCCTCCGACCGCCTCGGCGGCACGGATGCCGAGCCACGCGATCGTGGGGAGGGCCGAGCACGCGACGGCGAGCAGCATCGCGTCGACGACGAGTGCCCAGGCGCGCGAGAAGAACGCCGGAGACGAGACGGGCCCGCGGGTGTGCGCCCGCACGCGGCGTCGCCGTCGGGAGCGCGGGGTGGTTGCGGGGCCGGTCGCCGACGGCGGCGTATCCTCAGGGCGCAGCTGCTGCGTGGGCTCGACGCGCTCGGCGTATCCGAGCTCTACTGGATCGTCGAGTCTGAAGGTCTCCCGCTCGTCGGGTTTCTCCAGGTCGCCGGCAGGCGGGGGTCTCGGGGGTCGGTCGTCGCGCAACGACGCACCGCACGATCCGCACGTCAGCTGGTGTGGGTGCACCTGCTGGCCACATTCGCCGCAGTGGCTCATGGGGTGGTCATTCCAGAAGGCTCTCGCCAAAGCCAGCGAGCGCTCATTTTCGGCGCACGCCGGCGATCGCCAAGGCTGCCGCTGCCGCGGTTTCGAACCGGAGCACACGGGGCCCCAGCGAGCGTTTATGCGCACCTCCGGAGCGGAGTCGGGCGACCTCGTCGTCGGTGAATCCGCCCTCGGGGCCGATGAACAGGGCCAGGGGTTGGTCTCCGGGGGCGTCCCCGTCCCAGGTCGTGACCTCTCCCGGTGCGAACACGACGCGGTACGTGCCCGGCGCCATCTGGGCGGCGACCTCGTCGAGCGTGGTCAGGTCGCCGATCTGAGGTGGCCGCGTCCGTCCGCACTGCTCGCAGGCTGCTCGGGCGATGCGTCGCCAGCGGCCGCGTCTCGCGTCGGTGAGATTGCCGATCTGAGTGCGGGCCGAGCGCAACGGAAGTATGGCGGTCGCACCGAGCTCTGTGGCCTTCTCGATCACCGAATCGAATCGGCCGAGGTCGGCGAGTGCCACCGCAAGGATCAGGTCGTGCGCCGGGTCCTCGTGGCCGTGGGCGACGGGGGCTCCCAGCCGCAGTACGGCCCGTCGGCGCCCGAGGGCCTCGATGCGGGCGCTGCGAACCTCGCCCGGGGCGACGATGGCTTCGAACGTCTCGCCGACGCCGAGCCGCAGTGCTCGTAGGTGGCGCAGACCGTCGGCGTCCACGACGGCGCGGTCCGGGTCGTCTGGGTTTAGGTCGACGAACAGGCGTGGCATGTCACGCTTCCCGAGCGCGCGGAGATTGAGCGACGAGCGTAACCCACGTGGAAAGGCACCGCCGGCGGCGAATGCGCAACCCCGCGCCGCGAAGCGCTGCGCGCACGTCCTTCTCCTGGTTTTCGAGCAGGCCCGACACGATTACGCGGCCTCCGGGTGCGAGGCGAGCCGCGAGCCGTGGGGCAAGCTCCACCAGGAGGTTCGCAAACAGGTTCGCTACGATCAGGTCGTACTGCCCGCGTCTAGACTCCAGCGACGGACCGGTCGAGACCGGGCCGAGGCCGTTGGTCTTCGCGGCGTCGGCCGTCGCCTCCACTGCGATCCGATCGTTGTCGACCGCGGCCACACGGCGCACACCGAAGGCGCGCATCGCGAGCGCCAGCACCCCGGAACCGCAGCCGACATCGAGGCCCCGCGCCGGTGGCTCGCTGGTACACGCCTGTTCGATTTCGAGCAGACAGCCGCGGGTCGTCGGGTGGTGGCCCGTGCCGAATGCCTGGCCCGGATCAATCCGGATGACGTGGCGGCTGTCGTCCTTCACGTCGTGCCACGTCGGTGCAATGAGAAGTCTCTTGCCGACAGTGATCGGCGGGAAGTGTGCGCGCCACGCGGTGCCGTAGTCGCCGGTCTCGAACGGCTCGATCTCGGCGCGCGCGGGGTCGAGCTTGGAGAAGTGCGTGCGAACGTTGCTCAAGGCGGCACGGAGTCGTTTCTCGAGCGGACGGCGCGGAACGTCGGGGGGAAAGTAGGCCTCGATGCGCGTGGATCGAACGGTGCGGGTCGATTTCTTCTTGCGCCGAAAGTCGACTTGGCCCGTCACGACGCCGGGCGCCCCGAGCTCGATGCACAAGGCGGATACCGCGTCGGTCGCCTCGAGCGGGATCGGGAGCCGAAGCCGGGTCCATTCCTGCGTGCGCTTCTTGTGGGCCGCCACCCTGACGAGCGTAGCGCCCGGCCGACGGCGTGGCGACCACCGAGGAGTGCGATATAAGGAAGGCATGCCGAGCAACCTCGCCAACTTCTTGCGCATCGGGCACCGGGGCTCCTCGGCGGAATGTCCCGAGAATACCGTCGTGTCGTTCCGCCGGGCACTCGAGCAAGGGGCGCAGATGATCGAGTGCGATCTGCAGCTCACCGCCGACGAGCATGTCGTGGTCATTCACGACTGGACGGTCGACCGAACGACGGACGGGAGCGGGACCGTCGGGGAGCTGGCGCTCGAGCAGTTGCGAGAGCTGGACGCCGGCTCGTGGAAGGATGCTCGCTTCGCGGGCGAGGGCATTCCGACGCTCGATGAGACTCTCGACTCGGTCCTGCCCAGCGGCCGGCTGAATCTAGAGCTCAAGTGCCGCGGATCCGACGAGGACGCGCGGCGGCTGGCGTTCTCCAGCGTCGCGGCCGTCGCGCAGCGCGACGCGTTCGACCGGGTGATTTTCTCCTCCTTTGACGTCGCCTGCCTCGAGGCGCTCCGCGACGTCTCCCCCGACGCGAGGTTGGCGGTGTTATGGGTTTTCGCGCCCTTCGATGAGGCATTCGCACTCGCCGAAGGCCTCGGGGCCGAGGCGCTGCACCCGCGGGCCGAGGCCGTCGGCGCCGCCTTGATCGACGAGGCCCGCGAGCAGGGGCTCGCCGTGAACGTCTGGACGGTGAACGAGCCCGCGGCGATCCTCGACCAGGTCCGGGCGGGTGTGGACGGGGTGATCAGCGACCACCCGGGCCGGCTTCTCGAGGCCCGGGCCCGACTCCTGGGGGTCGAGGGCTGAGATTCTCAGTCTTGACGCAGGTCATCTCATCCCCGAATATTCGGGATTCGCGGAAATCCGCCGGAAGGGGGTGAGGAAGCCTAATGCCTGGAGTACGAGTCAAAGAGAACGAACCAATTGAGAGCGCCATCCGACGCTTTAAGAAGCAGTGCGAAAAGGCCGGCATCCTCTCAGAGCTACGCAAGCGCGAGCACTACGAGAAGCCGAGCGTAAAGCGTAAGAAGAAGGCCCTGGCTGCGCGCAAGCGCACTCTGCGCCGCGCCGCCCGAAGCACCGGGTAGCGTCTGAACCCTTTTCCTGCGGGGCGTCCCTCTGGTGATCTTCCGGGGGCGCCTCGCAGCGACCTTCCTTCCCTTGCCGCTACGTGCGAAGGGATGATGTGCCCGAGATTCCGCAGCCTGTCCTCGATGAGATCAAACATCGGGTCGACATCGCGGCCCTGGTCTCGGAGCACCTGAGCCTGAAGCGCAGCGGGCGCGGCTTCGTCGGACTGTGTCCGTTCCACGAAGAGAAGACACCGTCGTTCTACGTGAACCCCGAACGGGGGTCGTTTCACTGTTTTGGATGTAACGCCGGTGGCAACGGCTTCACGTTCTTGATGCGAATGACCGGGCAGACCTTCCCGGAAGTCGTTCGTGAGCTCGCCGAGAAAGTGGGCGTCGCGATCCCCGAATCGCGTGCCGCGCAGGGGCAGGATCGCCTCGCCGAAGTAAACCGTTTGGCTGCCGAGCTGTTCCAGGTCGTGTTGCACGAGAGCAAGCGCGGCGAGCGCGGGCGAAAGTACCTGGAAGATCGGGGCCTCTCCGATGAAACGACGAGGCGCTTCGGACTCGGGTTCGCACCTGGTGACGGTTGGGTGGAGAAGCTTCGCGGGCGTGACGTCAGCATGGGGGACCTCAAGCGGCTCGGCTTGGTGAGCGAGGGGCGCACGGGGCCGTACCCGCTGTTTCGCGACCGCCTCATCTTCCCCATCCACGATCTCAGCGGGCGGGTGGTCGCGTTCGGCGGTCGCGCGATCGGCGAGACGAAGGGGCCAAAGTATCTCAACTCGCCGGAGTCGCCGCTCTACCGCAAAGGTCACCACCTCTACGGTATGGATCTCGCGCGCGACGAAGTCCGTAAACGGGGTCAGGTCCTGCTCGTCGAAGGCTATATGGACGCGATCGCGCTGTCTCAGGCCGGCATGACCCACGCAGCCGCGGTCCTCGGTACCGCGCTGACGACCGATCAGCTTCGGCTCGCGCGGCGTTTCGCGGAAGAAATCGTGGTCTGCTTCGACGGCGACGAGGCGGGGCGTCGCGCCGCTCTTCGCGCGTTCCCACTTTGCGTCGACGAGGTCGATCTCTGGCCCAAGGCGGTGTTCCTTCCGCCCGGCGAAGACCCCGACAGTGTGGTGCGCGCTGGCGGGACCGAGGCAATGGAAGCCCTCATCGAAAACGGCCAATCGCTGATCGACTTCTTCCTCGACGATCTGGTGGGCCCCGACGCTGGGGTGGGGGAGACGGCGCGCGCCGCGAACACGATGGCCGGAGTTCTGGCTGGTGTGAAGGATCCGATCGTACGCGACAAGCTCGTGCGTGGCGCCGCGGGTCGGCTTGGTGTCTCCGATGGAGCGTTGCTCGCCGCGGCGCGGCGGGCGCACCTCGAGCAGCGGCGGCGATCTCCACCGTCGGATGCCCCCGGTGTGGCTGCGCGCAGTGCGCCCAACCGTCAGGCCCACGTCCGGTTCAGCTCGGATGCCGAGATGGTCGAGCTCATCGTTTGCGATGCGAGCGTCGCAGAGCGCGTGCGAACCGAGGGCGCCGTCGGCATGATCGCCGAGCCGGTGCTTCGCGCCATCGCCGAACGGGTGCTCGAGCGCCGTGAGACGGACGACTATTTTGAACCGCTCGAGCTACTGCCCGATCTGCCGGCTGCGATGGGGGAGCGTGTGCGTCGGCGGCTGGAGGAGGGCGCGATCGGCGACGTCGCGGCGCGTGCCGCGGACGAGTGGTTCGCCGGCCACGTGCGGCGATCGGCGCGAGGAGACCGCAAGACGGTCATTGCGCGACTGCGCTCGGCCGAACACCGGGGAGATCAAGCCGGTGTACGAGCAGCGCTCGAAGCGTTGAAGAATGGGTCTGCGCTACCGCCCGAGCCCGAGGCGAGCACCGTCGCCGAGACTGTGGCCGAGACCGTCGCCGAGACTGCGGCCGACCCGGAGGCAGGTGAGGGCGGCTATTCGCCGGGCCTCGACGAGGTTCCGGCCGACGAGGATCTGGACCTCGACTACGACGCTGACGGCGACTGGGTGCCCGACGGCTCCTGAGCTGCGCTGGATTGTCTCTCGCCGACTTTCCCCGTATCCAAGCGAAGCGTGACGAAGGGCCCGTAGCTCAGTTGGTTAGAGCGGCCGGCTCATAACCGGTTGGTCCCAGGTTCGAGCCCTGGCGGGCCCATTGCAAAATCGAGGGGTTAGCGGGGTGACTCGCTAACCCCGCGCCCTCTTCGTCCCGGCGGACGACGTAGGGGGAGTGGAGCACCTCACGACGCCAGTCTCGGACTTCCCGGCGTTTCCTGCGGCGCTCCACGAGGTCCAATCGCTCATGGCTCGTTTGCGCCACGCCCGCTCGCCGGGAGAAGCCCGGCACGCAGTGCGTGGGCTGTCCTTTTGGGTGTTGTGGATCGGGGCTGCGCGGTTGGTGTCCGGAACGCCGTGCTCCAGCAGAACCCTGTACCCGATCCACGGCCCGGAAACCGGGGCCGCACGTTTCAGAACCCACCGCTTTGGGAGCAGGGCGGAACACCTGAATCGCCCCGGCTCGGGGATCGAATCTGCAGCATTGACTGCAGGGACAGGACCCGGGACTCTGACTGGGGCCACCGCCCTCTCAAAAAGGGAGCCTCCTATGATCGCTCGAATCACCGTCGCCGCCACGCTCATCGCGGGTCTCGCTATCCCGGCGCTGGGTGCAACGATCAGCTCACCACCTGTCTGGATCGAGCAGAACGATGGTCAGTCCATCCGTTGCATGTCCACGAATCTCGGCACCAAGGAGATCGAGGCGTTGGTCCAGGTGGTCGACATCGCGGGAAACGTTGCCAACAGCCTCAACGTCGCTTTGGTCGCGGGAGCGTCATCTTCCGCTGGTTTTCAGGGCTTCAATGGATTGCTCCGCTGCGTGATCACCGGAAAGTTCTCGAAGAGGAAGATGGCGGTCACGGCATGTGCGCGCGTCACGACGACGGGGGTGTCGGAGACCTGTGTATCGAGCGGGCCCTGAGCCTGGGAGAGCGCCGGACCGACACGAGGCCGCCCTGGACGCTCTCGTGGCCCGCTTGGCAGGAGAGGCGCGAGCCCTGACACGAGTCGAGCGTGAACCTCCGAGCGCGGCCCGGCGCCGTGAATCAGTCGCTCTTCTTCACCTCTCCGATCGGTGAGAGGTGTAGAGGGGCGTGATTTCTGTGTTCCAGAAGGGGTCGTTTTGGGACAACTGAAAAGGAGCCGCTGATGCTCGGTCGCCACGCGAAGAATCGCGACCGGCCGGCCCTCACGAGCCAGCCGGCATCAACTGACCGAAGAATGAAGCGTCAACGCGTCAACCTCACGAGCCGCCGCGTACGGCACGAACGAAGTAGTCCACGAGCTTGCTGCGGGGGACGACGCCGCCATCGGCGAACGACACGAGCAACGCGAAGGCCGGGTCCGCCACGGAGGTAGAGGACGACCAGTATAGCGATGAGACGGTCTCGCCCGGAATCGTTGCGCACTCCGGAGAGGCACACTCCGGGTCGGGGGCGATCTCCTCCAACTCCTCGCTGATCGGAAGCCGCCAGTCGCACTCGTCCGCGAAGCAACCCGTCGTTGTGCTGAGATCGGAGACTCCCGCGTTCAGCGTCCCCAAGAAGTCCAAGAACGCCCTGCCGTCAGGCTTCGTCCCAGTGGACCAGGAGTACGTAGTGATCTCGTCGTGGATCGAGCCGTCGGCGGTCTTCAGCTCCCAGACGAGCCCCGTCGTATTGTCCGTCGCCGTCCCGTCCCCGTTGTTCGTCCACCGCTCGGTCGGCGCATCGAACGCCCCGGGCATCCGCTGTCCGACCGAGAACGTGCCCAGCGCCTGGGTCATCAAGCCGAGCACATTCAGGTTCGGCTCGTCCGCACCTGGGAGATTCGAGAACACGATCTTGCCGCTCGTCCTGAGCTGCGATGGCTCCGCCAGTCTCTGCACGTCATCGAAGTAGACACCCGTAATCGGGGCCAGAGTGGCCTGCCGCCGAGAAATGCCGTCCGAGTTCAATACGTCATACGAAGGCGTCGCGCTGCTCGATCCAATGCGGAACCCGTCGTCAGTGTACTCGTTCGAGAACACGGCCAGGATCACCCGGTTCGTGAGCCCTTCGCCGGTCGGGTTGAAGTAGAAGGGCAGCACCAGGCCGTCGGGCGCGAAAGTCTGGTAGCGCACGGTGCTGCCGTCGACGACGGAGCCTGCCGCCGCTCTGCGGCCGTCGGCATTGACCGCGAGCCGGGCCAACGGGTTCTGCCCGAAGCCGCTCCCGGTGGCGAGGTCGGCCAGTGTGAAGCCGCCGTAAAGCGGCCCGGCCCCCGTGCCCGGTGAAGGTGGCACGACCGGCGTCGCGTCGTTCGTCGCTCGGATGGGCGTTACGACGGTGATGCCCGCGTTTCCAGCTACTCCCTCCACCTGCGAGGGGTCGAAGATCGAGTTGCCACCGCCGGGCAACGTCACGATCTGGGTCGCGAGCGGGCTGCTCACGTCCTGCGGGTACCAAGCGACCTCCACCGTCACCGGCTCCGAGGCGAGGTTAGAGACGACCAGAAAGGGCGCTCGTCCCTGGGTCGCGTCGTAGACGAAGAGCAGTTGATCGCCACTCGTCCCGGGCGTTGCGATTATGGACTGCGACAGCGCCGGGACGCACCACAGACAGAGGAACGCTGTCGCCAGGCACAGAGCACGAGAGGCAGGGCGGATGGGATTTCGCGGCATGGCTTGGGTCATGGCGTCTCCTCTTCGGGTGGAACGGCCTGGTGGCGAACGGCACGATGCGTCGCGCTGCCGACGGCTGTACAACACCAAGTTGCGGCCAGCGAGCGGATTCGCTCGCCTGGATCTCACGCCGCCCGGCAGCCTCCGCGCTCGACCCCGACGCTGTCTCGGAATGCGGCCCCAGCCCGGACCACGGGCACTAGATGGCGGGCGTTCACGCGCCGCCACCCGTCCGGGGTTTACGACGCAGCCCGGGCTGACCCATGTACGGTGCCTCCAAACCGAGGGGTTTGAAACATGCTGACAGAGCGGTCTGAGCAGCTTGTTTTAGAACCCGCAGCCGTTTTTGGGGACGGCCCTGGCCGCGGTCAGAACCGCTGGACCGCCGTGAGGGCGTCGCCTCGATGCGCGACTCGTGTCAATCCCCCTTCTGCCTCGTTCTCTTGATGACGGGCAATTCCCACGCGACACTGGGCGGGTCGCCTAGCGGGTCCAACACGACCGCCGAGCACGCGATCTTGGAGGAGGTCGAGACGATTCGTGCCGATGTGTTCGCCCTGGAACTGCCCAGGCCAGTAATGATATCCCCCGGATCGACCGCTGCGATGGCGGCGGTGCTCACGGCATTCGTGTCACCGGCCCCGACGACCCGCGTTCCGTTATCCATACTGACGTCGTTCTGAACGAGGCCGCCGCCGCCCCCCCTGAAGATCTCCACTCCCCAAGAGGCCCCGTCGGTCTTCTCGAGCAGTGTACAGACGAAGGTGGTCGCCAGCCCGGACGACTGGATGACTCCCGGGACCGTGAACACGTGCCGGGTCTCCTCGCCTCCGATCAGCGGCAGTGGCGCGTCGGCAGGCCCGGCCACCGCTGGCGCAGCAAGCGTGGTCGCCGCAAGAGCGGCAAGCAGACTGAGACAGGTTGTGCGCACGGTGTGTCCTCCGAGCGCGGCAGTGAGCAATACGGGCTTCATTGGTGTTCTCCCTATTCGTTCGACGATTCGTTTGGCGGCGCTGGGCGGTTCACCCGCCTTCTGACGATGATGAAAGAAAACGGGAGGCCATTGCGTCGAGCTAGGCCCTCGTACGGCCTAGCTCCGCTCGGCGAGGTGAAGTTCGGGCCTGATTGACCGGGCCGGGTCGCGCTTCTCGCTGGCTTCAAACGTTCCACGACCCAGGGAACAAAGTGGTTACATCGAGGCGACCCGAGGTGGCATCCAACACCGGCCGACGTCTGGCCGCTCCTAGCGACCGCCATCGACAGTTCGCTCCGGTTGAAACATGGGCGGCTCGGAGCGAACCCGACCGGGTTTCCCCGAAACCGTATTCGGAACAGACGCGGCGGCGCATGAGGGGGCTGCAGTTTTACTTGCTACCCTGAACCGAGCTGCCTTAGGGCCGAGGCATGCGAATACTAAACGTCGTGTGGCTGGTGACGATGACTTGGAGCGCCGTGGCGTGGGCGGCGGATCCGATTCCGTTCGTGCGCACACCGGATGCGCAGTTCGAGAACCTGCCCGGCTACACCTTCGAGCCACACTACATGACGGTCGACGGCGACTTGCGCATGCGTTATGTCGATGTGGGGCCGGCCGATGCGCCGCCCATCCTGCTGCTGCACGATGAGCCGTCGTGGTCCTATCTGTACCGCAAGATGATTCCGCCACTGGCTGCGGCGGGCTATCGTGTGATCGCGCCGGATCTGATCGGCTTCGGCCGCTCCGACAAGCCCACGAATCGCTCGGATTACACCTACCCCGTCCCCAAACCGAGGGTTTCTGGTGCACGCCCAGGACACCTTCTCGGCTCGGCGTCCGGATTCCCAGAAAGGGCCGTTTTTCGGACTGTGACCAGACTGGAGCCGGTGCCCGAGAACCAACAACGGAACGGATCTCATGTTGTCTTGACGTGGCTCGCCTCTTGCTGCCATCAGCAGCAACGACGCTGTCAGACTTCGAGGGTCGTGAAACGAATCCGTTCGACGGGGTCAGGATTTGAGCGGTACGAACCGCTGCGAGTCCGCGTCGAAGATCAGAGTGACTCGTCGTCGAAGCGTCCTGCCCCGTTCGTCCCCTTCAGCTCCCGAAACGTCGTGAGATCACGGGGCTCTCCCCGATCGAGACTTCCAGGTGTTGAAGGGGGTCGTTCCATATCAGCTACGGCAGATCTGCCCGGTCAGCCACTGAATCCATCCCCGCACCCGCCAAGACAGCCCCGCACGGCGCGGGCCGGCTCGTCGCCCCCGGTCTTGGTGCGCTGGATCGTGGCACCGGTGTCGAACGACACGATTAGCTTGCAGTTGCCGCCACCAGGGACACAGCTGGTCGAGCTTTGGTAAAACTCTTCCGACACCTCGCCGGGGGTCGTGGTGCAGAAGACCCCCCCGACGTCGCAGCCGGGCACGCTCTGGAGGAGGCTCTCCAGCTCCTCGATAGTCGGGATGCGCCAATCGCAATGGCCCGCGAAGCACGTGGCCTCTGTTGTGGCGCCGTTGAGCGTGGCAAGGAACGAGGTGAAGAGCGCGCCCGTCGGGAGGATGGCGGCGGGGGTGTGCACTACTCCCGCGGTCCAAGCGTACTCGTTCGTGACGTCGTGGGGGGAGCCGTCGTCGGTCTTCAACTCCCACATGAGCCCGGTCGTGTTGTCCGTCGCCGTCCCGTCTCCGTTCTCCGTCCACCGCGGCAGGTCCTCGCAGTCGCTGGTCTGCTTGAAGCCCTGCGACGCCTTGTCCCAGCTGAATCGAACTTGATCGCACATCTCGAAGGTGAAGGAGTTCCGCACGTCGACGTTCCGGCACAGGAGCTCTGCTCCGCCGGGTGTGAACGTTCCCGTGTTCGACAGCGTGCACCAAGACGCCACCGACGGAAGAATCCCGCTCGGCCTGTCTGCTTCCGCTCCCAGCGAGACCGGCCCCGACACCTCCGCCCAGTTCAGATCCGTTACGAACGGGAAGCTCGCCAGCGCGTATACCTCCACATTCGTCTTCGTGAGGATCTTCTCTCCGCCCGCCGTGTCCTTCACCACGACCTGAACCGTGATCGGATCTCCACCGGCCTCACGCGCCCAGTTCGTCACGGCAGAGAAGCCCGTCTGGAGAGGAATGTCCGGATCGTCCCCCTTCACGTCTCCTCGAGCGGAGCAGCACGGCACTTCCATGCTCTTCACACCGTTCACCAGAACGTCGAACGGCTGGATCAGCTCGGCACCGGGCGTGTTCGTGTAGACCCAGCCCTGCACGTTTCCGATCTGGGAGGCGAAGCCGTCGGGTGCTTCGAGGTTTCCGATGATCGCTGCTTCCGACACGCTCGGGCCGGTGAACGACAACAAGAGGAAGAACGCCAAAAGGGCTCGGGAGAGGAAGACAGGCATCCTACGTCCGTACCCCGAGGGTTGCGCAGCTCGCAATCGCAAAACCCGTCTTCTGCTCGAAGGGCAGAGCCGGTGCTCTCGGTGAGAAAGCCCCTGAAAAATCAGCGACGCCGAAACCATCTCGCTAGTGCACCGCCGTCGACATAGGGTTAACGGATTGCCGTCTATCGGCGTTCGTCGCAAGGAACGGCGACGCAGGAATATAGGCAATCTTCCGAGGA
>JAJCZO010000167.1 GCA_029262355.1 Deltaproteobacteria bacterium | reverse complement strand
CACCGGCGTGCTCGGCAGGCGGTCGAACACGGCTTCGATGCACAGAGGTGCTTGGATCGGCTGTGTCAGCAACTTGGGGTCGCCGAGTAACCCATGCCTCGTCTCAGCATCGTGGCGATTTCTCGGAACGAGGAGCGCGATCTCCCGGGAATGATCGAGAACTTTCTCTCGTGGGCCGACGAGCTCGTGCTGGTCGACGACGGATCGACCGATCTCACGCTCGAGATCGCCCGCGCCGCTGGCCCCCGCGTCGTCATCGTGGAGTCGGCCCGCAGCCCGGACGAGGGGTTTGGAAGCCAGCGCAACAAAGGGATCGACGCAGCCACGGGTGACTGGTGTCTGCACGTCGATGTGGACATGCGCGCATCCCCGGAGCTCGCGGCCGAGATCGTCGCGGCCATCCAGAATGACGACTCGGACGCGTACCATTTCGGCCTGCGACACTACTTCCTCAATCGCCCGCTCTTGCACGGAGGCGTGCAGCATTGGGAGAAGCCGTGGCTGGTTCGCCGGGGCTTGGGACGGTTCGAGGGGGCCGTGCATGAAGTTCTCGCCGTCGATGCCCCGAGTGCTCGAGTGGCGCATCTGGCGGAGCCCATGTGGCATCTCGGTGACGCCGACTTCGTCGAGCGGCTCGAGAAGAACGTGCGCTACTCGGCGCTCGAATCCGATAGAGCCATCGCCGGCGGTCGACGGGCGTCTCTCTTCGGTGCCGTGCTGCGCGGGGTGGCCGCGACCTACGCGTGTTACGTGCGACACGGCGGCTACCGCGATGGTCGATATGGTTTCTTCTGGGCGCTCTACGTGTTCGCCGGCACGATCAACCGGGAGCTGATGCTCTACGATCGTCAGGAGCCGGCGGCCCGGGAGAGCCTCGAGGCCGAGCTCAGGCGACGGATGCGAGCGGCGCTGGGGCAGGGGGCTCTTCGGCCGGCCGCGAGACCTGGCTGACCTCGCGTTTGCCCGCGATCATCACGTAGTTCGAGAAGCCCAGATTGCCCTTCTTGTAGTCGGAGCCGAGCGGTAGCGATTCACACAGAAGGCCGAGCGCGTTCACTGGGGCGATGGCGAGAGCGCCCACCGCGGCTCGCACCCACTTCCCGAGCTTACCGAGCTTGTCCTGCACCATGCCGAGGTACCAGGTGAGGATCAGGCAGAGGGTCGTGATGCTGCGCACCTGTGCCGTGATCTCGCGGATCTCGAGGTTTGACTGTTCGGCG
Organism: Deltaproteobacteria bacterium; assembly: GCA_029262355.1. Classification (GTDB taxonomy): domain Bacteria; phylum Desulfobacterota; class Binatia; order UBA12015; family UBA12015; genus VGTG01. Next base: position 12,532 of record JAJCZO010000167.1, on the reverse strand, counting down.
AGATTCGCGAGGCCCTCGTGCGTGTAGCGATAGTAGTCCTTCGGCGACGGGTGGTGTGGGAAGAGGAAGGGTACCGAAGCCAGCAGGAAGCCGCCCGGCTTGCATACGCGCGCGCATTCCTCGACGACCTTCCACGGGCGCGGTACGTGCTCTAGGACCTGCAATAAGACGACGGTATCGAACTCGTCGTCTCGGTAGGGCAAGCTGTCGGCCGCGGCGCGCGCGCCGTCGGTGTCCGTCACGTAGTAGTCACAGCCGAAATACCTCGAGCATCGACCGTCGAAGAGGGAGCGGTACGGTTGACTTCCGCAGCCCACGTCGAGCACGCGCCCCGTGGAGCCGAGCGGTAGTCGCTGGGTGATTTGCCGAGCGAGCTCGTTGTAGAGCGAGCGGTTCAACAGGAACGTGCGTTCCCAGATCCGCGGGTGCGTCTTTCGACTCCGTGCCATCACTGTGTCCCCTCACCCGGCAGACTATCGGTCTCGCAGAACTGACCAAAGAGAGTGGTCGCCGTAGATGCTTCCGCGCGAACGCCATAGAACAGCCGATTTCAGTGCCAGCGACTGATACTTGACGGTGATGCGATCGTCGACCGAGGCCCCGGCCGGATCGACCGAAAGCACGAGCCCGTGCGGGGTCCAGTGGGTTTCCTGCACGGAGCACCAGCTCCGGTGGGCGGCATCGGCGTACCGCGGATCGGAGGTCAACTCCCATAGCTTCCATAGGGCGACCGCGACATCGGTGGAGACGTCGAGGTGATCGCGGGCCTCGTCATCGGCCACCGGGAAGGCGCCGGAGCTCCACTGCCTCTGCAGGAGCTCGTCGGCGACGGCCCGCGCGAGCGCCAGGGTGCGCGGCGGCTCGATGCCCATCTCTGCGAGGTCGCAGAGGAGATCGAGAGAGAAAGCGGCCGGGATCAATCGGAATACGGAGCCGTCGTCTTCGACTGCCTGTCGTACCCTTCCTGCGTTCCACAGGAGGCGCTCGTAGCCGTCGAGGAAGTGGCGGAGCGCTTCCTCGATCGCGGGATCGGGCTGCGTACGCTGGAGCGCCGCGAGTGCCCACACCATGTTGGTGTTGTCCTTGAAGAGCCGGACCGGACCGTGGCGACTGAGTCGGCTCCCGAGGTAGCCGACGACCAGCGCCGCCAAGAGAAGGGAGAGGTCGGTGAGGTCGTGAACGGCGCGCCGTTGCTTCTGGGTCATGCTGCTCCTTGGACCGCGCGCGGTGTGTGGACGATCTGTTCCACCACTGCTTCGAGGTCACGCGAGGTCAGGTTGGAGCCACTGGGCAGGCAGAGTCCCCGGCGGAAGATGTCGTCGGCCACGCCACGGCCGATGTACTGACAACCGGCGTACACCGGTTGTAAGTGCATCGGCTTCCACGCGGGCCGGGACTCGATGTCGTTCTCGGCGAGGTGCTGGTAGATGTCGTCGCGCGATGCACCGAATGCCTCGGGTTCCACGGTGATCACGGTGAGCCAGAAGGTGCTGTCGCCGTCCTTGATCTCCGGCATGAAGTCGATGCCGGGGACGTTCGAGAGTGCACTTCGGTAGAACGCGTTGTTTGCACGTCGGGCTGCGACCCGATCGCGCAGCACTTGCACCTGCCCGCGGCCGATCGCCGCGATGAGGTTGCTCATGCGATAGTTGAAACCGAGCGTGGAATGCTCGTAGTGTGGTGCGGGGTCCCTTGCCTGCGTCGCGAGAAAGCGGGCACGCTCCGCATGGCTCCGACGACTGGTGGCGAGCATCCCGCCGCCTCCGGCGGTGATGATCTTGTTCCCGTTGAACGAGCAGGCGGCCATGTCGCCGAACGCGCCGGCGGGCTGCCCTTTGTAGTAGGCGCCGAGGGATTCGGCCGCATCCTCCACTACCGGTACGTCGTAGCGTGCACAGATGGGTAGGATCCGCCCGTAGTCGGCACACTGTCCGTAGAGATCTACGACGAGGACGGCCTTGGGGAGCCGGTTCTCTCGGGATGCCATTGCCAGTGCTTCGGCGAGAAGGTCTGGATCCATGTTCCAGCTGCTTGGCTCGCTGTCGACGAAGACCGGCGTAGCGGCGGTGTATCGGACGGAGTTCGCGGTGGCCGCGAACGTGAGCGTGGACGTGTAGACCTCGTCCCCCGCTTCGATCCCGAGCATCACGAGTGCCAGATGGAGAGCGGCGGTGCCGCTGGACAGGGCCACCGCGTGCTCGCGGCGCAGGAGAGCCGCGAACTCGATCTCGAGCGCGTCGACGTGTGGCCCCATCGGGGCCACCCAGTTCGAGTCGAAGGCGTCGAGCAGAAACTCGCGTGCGGCGTCCGACATGTGAGGAGGCGAGAGCAGGATCCGGCTCATGCGGCTTGCTCCGGTGCGAGGTTTGGGCGGACGATGTGCGCAGGCTGTCCGTAGGCAACGACGAGGCTCGGAAGGTCTCGCACGACGGCCGAGCCCATGCCGACCACGCTCCACGCTCCGATTGCGACGCCGTCGCGGACCGAGGCTCCGAGTCCGCGTGGGAGCCGGTCCCAGCCGCTGCGCCGCCTCCTAGGTGTGCTCCGGGCCCGATGTGGGCGTGCGCGCCGATCCAGTTGTCGTGGTCGATGCCGCAGCCCGTGTTCAGGATGCAGTTCTGTTCGATGTATGCGCCGGCCTGTACGATGGCCCCGGCAAGGGCGACGGTTCCAGGCCCGATGCTCGCGTCGGTGGAAACGGTGGCGTTCGGATGCACGATGGTCGCCAAGGTGATCCGGGCCTCCACGAAGCGCTCGTAGACGCTCTTGCGCAGGGCGTTGTCGCCAATCGCGACCACGGCGGCGATGCCCTTCATCCGGCAGAACCGGATCGTCTCCGTCTCACCGATCAATCCGACCGACCACTCGAGGAAGGGCCGCCCTCGCTTCAAGGGCTCGCCGTCAGCGATCGCTTTGATCTGCCAGCCTGCGGCACGTGCCGTGTCGGCAACGACCTTGGCGTGGCCTCCTGCGCCGTAGACGATGAGCGGTGGCATCTCAGGCGTTCCCTCCGGCAGTGCCCTCGAACTCGGGCATGGTGACGTGGTCGTCGTGTTCGATGCCGTCGCGTCGAAGTATCGTTGCGACCGTGCGGAACAAGACTCGGATGTCGAGGAGGAACGACCAGTGATCGACGTACCAGACGTCGTGTGCGAGCTTGGTATTCCAACTCGACGAGTTCCGTCCGTTGACCTGCGCCCAGCCGGTGATCCCCGGCTTCATGTCGTGGCGGCGCGCTTGCTCCGGGCTGTAGCGGTCGAGGTACTTGGTCAGGAGCGGTCGGGGGCCGACGAGGCTCATCTCGCCACGGAGCACGTTCCAGAGCTCCGGGAGTTCGTCGAGGCTGGTGCTGCGGAGGACCTGGCCGAATCGTGGGAGGCGCTGCTCATCGGCAAGCAGCTTCCCGTGGCGATCGCGCTCGTCGGTCATGGTGCGGAACTTGAGGATCGTGAAGGCCTTGCCGTGTCGCCCGGGTCGGTTCTGGCGAAACAGGACGGGTCCTCCGAGCTTCCTGTGGATGAGGAATGCCAGCAGGGCCAGGATCGGCTGCAGTACGAGTAACCCGATGCCGGCGCCGAAGATGTCGAGCCCGCGCTTCATCGCATATCCGATGCCTCGCGAGCGACGGTGCAATCGCGGGACGCTTCGTAAGAGCAAACGGTAGCTTTCGTGGATCCGACTCGACACGACCTTCGCCTCGAAGTTCTCGACGACGTACGCGCGCGCGGCCGCGCCATGGTCTGAGCGCAGCGCGCGGGATGCGAGGTAGGCGTTCAGCGCGCTGTGCAGCGCACCGGGGTCGCCCGGGGGAACCCGTTGGCCGGTCTCGCCATCGCAGCCGTCGTCGGGCGGAGGGTTTGAAGTCGTTGGTTGCATCCCCCTCGTCCCCACCTGGCTGAGCTATCGGCGGGTGGGGGCGGCGACGGAAAGAGAATCGGCACTGCAGATGCCAGGAGGTTTGAGTTCTGGCATTGCCGGTGCTGGAAAAGCTGCGATTCTTCGGAGTTTCCTGGTGGTCCAAAGATTCTGCATTCGAGGTGGCAAGAGATCTTGCGTCACTCTCAGTGGCGAGTGGTTTTGGCACCGGCGGTGACGTGGGGGACTCTGGGTGGTGCTGGAGATTGGGGGCGTGGAACCCGTCGCCGGTCGATCGCGGGTGGGCCGGTCGGGCGGGTGCTCAGAACCTGTAGGAGAGGCGGGTGAGGCCTAGGGGCTCTAAGGCGTGGCGGTCTACTCTCGTCGCCACGTAATACGCCAAGTCGACGACACTCCATTCCAGGAGGAGGGCGATCTCGGCGGTGATGGCGGGCGCCGGGGCGGTCGTGTCGCACGCGACCGCAGGGGTGCTGCGGACCGGGCTTGCGCGGCCCGAGAGGTCGGGGGCGCCCTTGAACATGGGCCAGGATGCCCCCTGGCTTCGTGTCGAATAGATCTGCAGGCGATCGCCCGACGGGACCACGAGCTCGTCGAATCCGTCGCCGTCGAGGTCGGCGAGTACGGGGGAGCCGCGGACGCTGCGGTGCGTTTCGAGGACGAGCTTCTCGGCGCCGCTCGAGGCGTCCAGAACGACCACCCGTCCGTTGCACGACCCGAAGAGGACCTCGAGCTGCCCATCCCCGTCGACATCGGCGACGATGGGCATCGTGTAGCAGCGACATACGGCGCGCTCGGTGAAGTAATCGGCGAAGCCGCGGGCCCGGCAGGTTCCGCCCTCGTGGGTGCAGGTCTCGGTTTCGCTCAGCGCGTAGCGCCAACGCTGCTGGCCACTCGGACCATCGACGCAGACGCAGGCGGCATCGGCGAGAGTCGTCTGGAAGAGAACGGGTGCCGACTCTCCGGGCAGGACGGTGACCGTGGCCGATCCATCGACGCCGCCGCCGCAGGGCAATCGCCAGACCTCCCGGCCGGTTCGTCCGTCGAGTGCGACGATGGCGTTGTCGCCGAGGCCGTTCAGCGACTCGCCGGTCCCGACGACGACGAGACGTGCGTCGTCGAGTTCTACGAGGGAAGGCGTCGAGTCGATCCCGTACGCAAATCGGCGGTACCAACGCAGTCGGCCGGTAGCGGCATCGAGGCAGTACGTGCGCCACGATCGGTTTCCGACTACGATTTCGAGTCGGCCGTCACCGTCGACGTCGGCGACGAGCGGGGAGGAGACGATCCCCTCCGACTGGTTCCACAGGTTGGCCGGTAACCAACGTCGCCATTCCACCGTTCCATCGTCCGCCCGCAGGCACGAGACGTAGTCGCCGTACGACGCGACGAAGATCCGCGGCACGCCGTCCTCTTGGTTCTCGGCTACGGCTGGTGTGGCCCGGATGACACCGCGGATCGCGGTCTCCCATATCGTGTGGCCGTCGGTGGCGGAAAGCGCGTGTAGCTGGCCCCCGTGGGTGCCGATCAGGACGACGTCGCCGTGTTTCTCGATCAACGCGGTGGTCGGCGACGCTGTGATGGTGTCGGGCAGTTGGACACGCCATGCGACGGTGCCGTCGTCGAACACCGACGTGACGCTTCCGTTCCGGGCGGCGGCGAAGACCCGGCCGCGTTCGGGCAGGATGCATGGCGTCGACCACGTGGTTTCGCCGAGGTCGATCTCTGCACGCTTCTGCATGAGCTCAGTCACCTCGGGCCCTCCTCAGGATCAGCTCGAGATCACTTCGTTGGACCAGGAAATAGTGCCGCAGGGGCACGTCTTCGCTGCGGACGACGACCGCGAGCGCGAGCAGGAAGGAGAAGGTGTAGCTGAGGCATGACGCGAGAGCGGCGCCGCCCGCGTGCCCTGCCGGGATCAGAATCCAGTTCAGCGTGAGGTTCATCGCCGCGCCCAGGGCGCCGACGACGAAGAGAGCACCGAGACGCTTGCGCGCCAGTAGATGCCCGACGAGCACGAGGTACAGGACGCTCGCGACGGAGCCGGGCAGCAGCACGCGGAGGACATCGGCCGAAGCTAGGAACCGGTTCTCGTACAGAAACGAGATGATCGGGTCCGAGAAGAGATAGAAGGTGGCGGCTGTGACCGCGGCCACCGGCAGCAGGAGTCGGCAGGACAGCGCGGTGAGCTCGGCTGCCTCGCGGGAGGTCTTCGCGCTGGTCATGATCGGGATGGTCACGAACGACACGACGATCGGCAGGCGCCAGAGAAGTTGAGCGAGGTTTGCGCCCGTGGAGTAGAAGCCCGCCGCATCGAGCGATGCCCAGCGTTCGACGAGGACGACGACGAGTCGGGTGTGCAGAACCCAGAGTACGGCGTAGCCCTGATAGCTGATGCCGTACGCGAGCAGCTCTCTCAACCGCGCGCGATCCAGGCTCCACTGGATCGTCGGCCAGGGGCGAAGGGTCGCCGCGAGGACCGCGCAGCGAAGCACCCAGGCGCCGAGTACGCAGGCCAGGACGACGCGGAAGTCGAGCCCGATCGTGGCGAACGCGCCACCCACCAGCGCGAGTTGGCCGAGAGTCTGCGTGAGATTCGCGATGTTCGCAATCGAGATGTGGCGTTGCGCACGGCGCATCGCTTCGAGGAGGCCGCCAACCACAGTTGCGGCCGCGAGGGCCGTGCCCAATGCCCAGGTTTGCCAGCCGTATGGTGATTCTCCGACGAGGAAGACCCCGGTCGCGAGCGCGGCGCCGACGATCATCAGAGGGAGAATTTGGAGCGCGGCGCTGCCGTAGGCGGGAGCTGCCTCCTGATTCCGTCCTGCGTAGTGAAGGAGCGACTTCGCAAGACCGGCGCCGGAGAGCGCAACCACGATTCCCACCGCACTCATCGCCGCGGCGAACGCGCCCTTGCCGGCCGGCCCGAGCAGCCGAGTAACGATGACGGAGAAGCCGATCCCGGCGACGAAGCCGATCACCTCGACGCCGAACGTCGACGCGAGCTGGTGCAGAAGTCGTCCGGGGCGCCGTGCCCCGACGACCGCGTTGGCGGAGGCGCTCACGCACGGTCTCCAAGGCCGCTCGCACGCGGTGGAGCGGATGGTCTCGTCGTCAGTAGCGCGCCAAGGAGCGTGCCGACTTGGTCGTACCGGGCGCCCCACGTGTGCCCGGAGGCCCACGCGCGCGCCCGCTCCCCGAGCAGACGACGTTGTGCGAGGACTTCGGGGATTGTGCGTGCGAGTTCGTCGTGCGTCGCGGCGTACCGTACGGGCGCGTCGAGGCGGTCGAGGATCGAGAGCGGTGGGCTCACGATGGGCAGCCCGGCGGCTGCGTATTCGTAGAGCTTCATTGGGTTGCCGCCCACGTCGGCGGCTTCGAGGTGGCCCGCGCCGTAGCTGATCAACCCGACGTCGCACCACTGTAGGACGCGACCGACCTCGCCGGGGCTCCTGCGGCCGAGTAGGTGGAGGCCTACAGGGAGGTCTCCGTCGCGCTGGAACGGTCGGGGGTCGCCGAGCACGACGACGGACCCGAGGCCGCGCTCGGCCACGAAGCGAAGCGCACCGCGATCCGCCCGTTCGGTATTGCCCACGTACACGATGCGCGGTCCCGTGATGCCGACCAGCGGGTCCGCTCCGCGGGGTGGTGCGAGCCGCTCTTCGTCGACCCCGTGCAGAAGGACATGCACGCGTTGCGGATCGAGCCCGAACTCCTGGGTCGAGCGCTCGGCGAGAACCGGTGAGCTGAACACCGCGGCATCGGCCTGACCGAAGTTGAGTCGGCACAGGTCGCGGCACGCTTTTGGAGTGCGTGAGAGCCGGGGGTAGTCGTCGGTGACCTGCCAGAGGACCGGGCGTTTCGGGAACACGTCGGCGAGGCCGAGTCCGCGCAGGTTCGAGATCCACAGGACGTCGGGCTCAGCCAAGCCTTCGCGGCGCAGAACCTCGCGTAGGTTGGGTCGGCACCATTGCCACGTCTTTGCCGCGAGTGACTCTCGCCCCGTGGGGAGCCGAAGCGTGAAGGGGGCCATCGTCCGCGGGGTGTACGCGAACACCCCGGGCCGAACGTGTCGTCCGCCGCCGACGTGCTGCTCGACCAACCGTGGGTCGAGTTTCTTCGAGATCGGCCACGGTGCGAGCGGCGGCGCGATCCACAGGACCTGCCAGCCGTCGTCGGCAAAGCGCTCCGCCAGCTTTCTCGTGCTCACCGGAAGCTCCGTCTCCCACGGTACTTCGCGGCAGAAGAGGATGGAGCGACCGCTCACGTCTTCTTCCGAAGATCGAATCCGACGTGGTACGGATAGTCGGGGTAGATCTCTTCGCGCTCGATCTCGAGCACCTCTCGGATCCGATCGCGGACGTCGTCGGGCATGTGCCCGCGGGTCCCGACCTCCCAGTAGTGCTCTCCGTCGAAGGTCCAGTTGCGTCGCCAGCGAAGCTTGCGTCCGAAGGCAACTTTGAATCGCCACAGGTGTGCACGCAGTGCAAAGAAGTGCCCGTTGTTCGGCAGCGAGATGGCCACCCGATCGCGCGAGACGCGCGCGAGCTCACCAAGGGCGCGCGTGAAGTCTTCGAACGGGAGGTGCTCGAGCACCTGGAATGCGCAGACCAGATCGTAGGCGCCTTCGCCGGCGCTCTTCGAGAGCTCTCGGACGTCCGCGACGATGTCTGGGCGGCGCGTGTCGTCGCAGTCGGCGGTCGTGACGTCGAGCCCGAGCCGCTCCTGCATGTACCATCGCAGAAGCCCGGACCCGCTGCCGACCTCCAGAACGCGCCGCGGGCGTGCGCGGGTGATCGCCTGAATCTGGTACCAGTACGAGATCCAGCGATGGAGCTCGTCGTAGCTCTCGGGCCCGTAGTGTTCGGGAGCGACCTGGACCGCCGAATCTGCGGGCTTTTCCGGAGTTTCGAGCGGACGAAAGAAGGAGGCCGGCGCCGTCACGGTACTGGGTACATCGGGCGCTGGAGCCCGGGAGATAAGCTCCGATTTCTACTGGAGGTCGGCGTATCCGCCGGCTCGAATTTGCTCCAGGGTGCCGTTCTCGAACCTCAGGTGGCGAACGAATCGACCGGGGCCTGGGTCGTAGGTCCATTCCTCGGTCTCCGGTGACTGCCATTCGAGCCCGCCGTAGTCCTGCGAGAGGCCGCGATTGCGCACCTCGCGCCGGGTCGGTTCGCCGCATATTTGCAGGATCTGATCCTCGGAGTCGCCTACTTCGACGAGGTGGCCTTCGCATTCCATCGCCGCGGTGGGGCCGGCTGCGAGGCAGAGGAAGAGACCAGCGAGTGCCGCAGCGCCCATCGTTCGTGCCATGGCATCAGCTTGGCGCATTTTCGGACCCGACGGTAGGCCCCGGTCGGGTCGTCGTCCGCCGAAATCAGGACTGGGCTCGGCTCCGCTGGAGATCTCTCCGCTCCCCCACGGCCGATACGGGGCCGAACCTCGAGGAGATCGGATTAGCCGAGTAGGCTAAGCTCTTGTGCGATGGAGTTCTCCCGTTGGCAGATGTGGACGGCGGCGCTGGTCGTGACGATCTGTTCTGCCGGGAGCGCGCCTGCGGGAACCCTGCTCGTCGCCAACAAGAGCAACAATACGCTCTCGGTCTTCCAGACTCCGCGCTTTGAGGAGGTCGCGACGCTGCCGACCGGTGATGGGCCGCACGAGGTCGAGGTGGATTCCACGGGTACGTTCGCGGCGGTTTCGAACTATCACGAAGAAGATCGCGGGAGTCTCACCGTCGTCGACCTGCGCGATCTCTCTTCGCGGGTCGTGGACCTGGATGGCCACACCGGCGTGCACGGTATCGCCTGGCTCCCGAGTGCGGAGCGCATCGCGGCAACCTCGGAGTCGTCGGACAGCGTCTTGGTGATCGACGTCCCGCGTGGCGAGGTGGTTGCGACGATTCCGGTCGGCGGAGAGTCGCCGCACATGCTCGTCGTCGACCGGGCGGGGCGCTTCGCGTGGACGGCAAACGTTGGCAGCGGTTCGGTCTCCAAGATCGACCTCGTCCAGGAGAAGTCGGTTGCGACGCGAGCGACTGGCGATGGTGCCGAGGGAATCGCGCTCTCGGCCGACGAGTCGCAGCTTTGGGTTTCGAACCGGGGCGACGGAACCGTGCAGGTCCTCGATCCTATCGACCTGCGAGAGTTGGCCGATCTGGAGATCGGCGGGATGCCGATCCGGGTCGAGCTCGCGAAGGAAGGTCGGCTCGCATTGGTGACGTCGGCCGTGGGCGGGAAGATCACGACGGTCGTTGCGAAGTCGTTCGAAGTCGTCGGCGAGGTGAGCACCCGGGGCGAGACCAATTGGTCGACGGGGCGCTTTGCGAGTGGTCTCTTCGGATTGCTGCCCGTCCCGGTGGGCGCGCAGCTGAGTCTGGACGGGGAATCGTTCTACGTCGCCAACTCCTTCGGAGGCGTCGTGGTGGAGTATGGGCTCGACGACCTCGAAGTGCGACGTCGAATCATCGCTGGCCAGGAGCCCGATGGAATGGCGGTGAGCCCGCTCGACGTGCCGCGGCAGTTTCGGCCTGAAGGCGAGAGCCTCGGTCACTCGAGGCGGTAGCTCAGCTCGCCACCAAATGTCCGCCGCGGGCGAAACCAACGCTGCATGGTTCCGTACGTGCCGCCGAGCGAGAACGCATCTCCGAAGTACTCGGTGTGGAGGAGGTTCTGGCCCCCGTAGGCGTCGCTCTCCGTCGGGTCGTCCTCGTTCTCGATCTGACGTTGATAGGTGGACGGGCGCCTCGATGGGGTCCTGCTGGGCCGAGGGAGCGCTGGGCCGTTATTGGGCCATGTCGAGGATGCGTTTTACCGCGTCGGCGCAGTTGCCGGGGTCGAGCACGGTGAGGACCGGCGTCTTGCTCGGCATCTGCAGGGTCGACTGGATGTTGACCATCATGTCGACCTTGTCGGCAAATGGCGGACAGGCGATCGTGGGGTGCGTGGAGTTCGCGGCAACGAAGCCGGAAAGCGCGTTCGAGCGCCCCGCGATCGTCACATAGACCACGCCCTTGGCGTGGGCGTTCGCATCGAGCACCTCGAGCACTTTTCGGGGCTGTTTGTGCGCCGAGGCGGCGTGCGTTTCCCAGCGTACCCCGTGCTCGTCGAGCCGGTCGGTGATTTTCTTCGCATGTCCGGAGTCGGACTCCGAACCCATCAAGATGACGACTTTCATACGTAACTTTCGAGGTTGGCTGTGAGGCGGTCGTTCACGGGCTTCCCGGCTTCGGGGAACTCGAACGCGCGACCGGTGATCTTCTCGTAGAGGTAGATGTAGCGGCGCGACAGCTCGATCACGAGGTCGTCGGGCGCGGCGGGCAGCTTTTCATCGTTGTACGGATCGCAGTTCTCCTTGAACCAGAGCCGCAGGAACTCCTTGTCGACGTTCTCGGGCTCTTGGCCGTTCTTCATCCGCTCCTCGTAGGAGTCGGCAATCCAGTATCGGCTCGAGTCGGGCGTGTGGATCTCGTCGATCAGACACACGTTGCCCGTCGCATCGAGGCCCATCTCGTACTTGGTGTCGACGAGGATCAGTCCATGTTCAGCCGCCTTGGCTTGGCCGAACGAGAAGAGTCGCGTGGCGATGCGGCTGCACTTCTCCCAATGTTCGATCGACATCCACTCCTCCCCGACGATATCGGCCGGGCTGATCGGACGATCGTGGTCTTCCTCCTTGGTGGTCGGCGTGAGGAGGTTCATTGCGAGCTTCTGGTTCTTCACGAGGTCTTCGGGCAGGTCGTTGCCACAGTAGTGGCGCTGGCCGCTGTCGTAGACCGTCCAGAGCGAGGTGCTGGTCGTGCCTGTGATGTACCCACGGACGACGAACTCGATCGGGAACACGTCGCACTTCTTCGCCAGTGTGACGTTCGGGTCGGGGATTGAGAGGACCTGGTTCGGGACGATGTGCTGGGTCTGCTCGAACCACCAGGCGCTCGTCATGTTGAGCACCTGTCCCTTGAAGGGGATGGCTGCCAGCACGCGGTCGAAGGCGCTCTGGCGATCGGTCGTGATGAGCGCCAGCTTGTCGCCCAGGTCGTACCGGTCCCGCACCTTGCCGGTGTATTTCTTACCTCCGGGGAGGCTCGTCTCGACGAGACAGTTCTCGAGCTCACTTCGAATCCGGTCCGTGTACTCGGGCGGAGTGTCGATGGAATTGGCCATTTCTCGGTTCTGACTTCCGTTTGTGCGCCGCGCCCCAAGCGCGACAGGTAAAGAAGGAAGCTATACAAGATGGTTTCTGGCCGTAAAGTGTCTAGCCTAGCCGGGAGATGGCCGATCGATATCCGCTGCCCGTTTATTACGATTTTGCGTCGACCATTTGTTACGTGGCGCACCGCGTCTTGGGCCGTCTGGCCTCACGGATCGACGCGATCGGCGTGGACCTGGAGTGGCGTCCGGTCGACCTGACGGCCCTCACCGGCTGGCGACGGGGTGCGCGGGTGATCGGCCCAGGACGCAAGAATGCCCTGCGGGTGGCGAGTGAGCTCGGCGTTCCGGTCCGAATGCCGGGGGTCTGGATCGACTCCGGGGCCGCTCACGGGATCGCGCTGGCGCTCGGCACCGATGGTGTGAAGCAGGTCGTCTGGCGCGAGCGAGTCTGGACCGCGGTGTTCGAGGAAGGTCGGGACATCGGCGAGGAGGGGGAGGTCGGGCGC
>JAJCZO010000166.1 GCA_029262355.1 Deltaproteobacteria bacterium | reverse complement strand
GAGTCGCCCGGAAACACCGAGATGGTCATCGGCGACGACGACGGTCGCACCGTCGGGGTCGTAGCGCGCGATGAGGGCATCGACGTCAGCCCGTCGTGGTCGCCGGACGGGCGTCGGCTGGCCTTCTGCTCGTCGCGCGGCGGCTCCCCGCAGATTTACGTGGTGGATGCCAGCGGGAGCGGGATTCGCCGCGTCACGAGGCAGGGGAACTACAATACGTCTCCCGCGTGGTCGCCGACCGGCGACCGGATCGCGTACACGGGGCGGGTTCCGGGCGGCTCGTTTCAGATATTCGTGGTCGAGTTGGCCACCGGGGGTGTTCGGCAGGTGACCTCGGGAGCAGGGGCCAACACCAGTGCGAGCTGGTCGCCCGACGGGCGCTACCTCGTTTTCAGCTCGACCCGCTCGGGCCGCGAGGAGCTGTTCGTGTCCGATTGGCGCGGGCGCCAGCAGTATCGATTGATCGCGGGGCCGGGCGGTGATACCAGTCCAGCTTGGTCGCCGAGGCTCAATTGAGCCGATCAGGTTGGCCCGCTGTGAGGGAGAACGACATGGGGCGGGGGGTTGGGATGCAGCGATCTTCGCACACGCGTCGCGCGAGCGGCAGTGCCGGAGGGCGGAGAAGCAGCGATCGTGTGGTTGCGCAGTCGCGCGACGACGATCGCTCGGTAGTCATGACGGCGTTGGTCGCGGTTGCAGTCGCGCTCACGGTGTTCCTGTCGGGGTGTTCGATGTTCGAGGACGACTCGTCGGACGACATCTACTCGGGCCACGACGGAGGCCAGTATGACAGTGCCGGTCCGGTGGGCGAGAGCGATCTCCCCGGCGGGCTTCAGGAGGGGACGAGTCTCGACTCGTACCGTCAGGGAACGCTTGGTGGTGGATCGCAGGGCCCGCTCGACGACATCTACTTCGACTACGATTCCTATGGCTTGTCGCTCGACGCGCGTGAGTTGTTGAACCTGAACGCGGACTGGTTGCGAGCGAACCCGAATGCCCGGATCGAGATCGAAGGCCATTGCGACAGTCGCGGCACGATCGAGTACAATCTGGGCCTCGGCGCTCGGCGAGCGACTGCCGTGCGTGACTATCTCGTGAGCGTTGGGATTTCCCCCGACCGAATGTCGACGATCAGCTACGGCAAGGAGCTTCCGATTTGTGGCGACGAGACCGCGAGTTGCTGGGCGCAGAACCGCCGTACCCACCTCGTCGTCCTGAGCTGACTCGAGGCTGGAGAACGATGGACAAGCTGCATCCCAATGGTCGCCACCAGGGCCTGCGCATGGCCGCCCTGGCAATTGCATTCACGACCGCGGCGTCGCTCGCGGGCTGCGCGTCGCAGGTCGATCTCTCGTCCATTCGTCGGGAGCAGCGGACGCTGGCCCGTCGATTGGCCGACCAGCGGGCCGACATCGATCGGTTGAACTCCGAGGTTTCGCGAATGCGGGGCCGCGGGGGCCACGGTGCAGGCTCGGCCGCGGGCGTTGGGCAGCCGGCGCCTCGCGATCCGTACGCGCAGGGAGGCTATCCGGGCGCGGTTGGTGCACAGCCCGGGGGAACCCCGCCGGGGAGCGTAGCCGGGCGTGACTACGGCACCGGTACGGACTACGGAAACCAGCCCGCGCAGCCGGGTCGAGCGGACCCGTCGGCCGGAGACCTCGCGGCCGTCGTGCCGCCGACGTCCGTGGGCACGAGTGCCTCGAACCTCCAGAGCGACATGGCTCGTGGCAGCGACAGCGAGTATCAGCAGGGACTTCAGAGCTATTCGCGGGGGGACTATCAGCGCTCGGTGCAGTCCTTGCGAAACTACGTGGGCCGCAATCCCCGCGACCAACTGGTGCCCGTGGCGCAGTACTGGATCGGCGAGGCGTATTTCTCTCAGGGCAAGTACAACGAGTCGATTCTGGCCTTCAACGAGATCCTGGTCACGTGGCCGAACAGCGATCGGAAGCCGGCCGCGTTGCTACGTCAGGCGGACGCTTTCGCCCGCACGGGCGACAAGATCGACGCTCGGATGATCTTGCAGAAGCTGATTGAGGATCATCCAGGCAGCTCCGAAGCCGCTGAGGCGAAGGAGCAACTCCGCGCGCTCGGGGGCTGAAGCTCGGCTTCGTGCCGGGGGGCTGCGTCGCTGGCCCGCGTGCCGACGGTCTCGCGTGGTGCTAAGCAGGTCGACCAAGCGGTTTGCCGCTTCGTTCTGAGACATGCGCGTCGTTCGGCACCTGAAAGCCGGCGAGCGGCCATTCAATTCGCCGGTCGTCGCGCTGGGGAACTTCGATGGTCTGCATCTGGGGCATGGCGCCATCGTGCGTCGAACCCTGGACTGCGCTGCCGACCTGGGTGGGGAGCCCATCGTTTTCACGTTCAGTCCGCATCCGGTCGCGGTTCTCGTTCCGGAGCGTGCGCCGAGCCTGATCACATCACTTGCACAGCGGCTGTTTCGTCTTGGCGAGGCAGGAGTGTCGGGGGTCGTCGTTCAGCGCTTTACTCGCGACTTTGCATCGCACACGCCGCGTGAGTTCGTGCAGCGGTACCTCCTCGACGGACTCGGCGCCGTGGTCGTCGTCGTGGGCTACAACGTCACGTTCGGGCGCGACCGCGCCGGGACGCCCGATGTGTTGCGTGAGCTCGGATCGGAGCTTGGGTTCGACGTTGAAGTCGTGTCGCCCCTGGTCCTCGGTGAGCGGAAGATCAGCAGTAGCCTCGTACGCAAGGCGATCGCGGCCGGCGACGTCGACGTCGCCGGAGAGCTTCTCGGTCGCCCGCACGAAGTACGAGGGATCGTGCGCGTTGGTGACCGCCGCGGGGCGACGATAGGGTTTCCAACGGCGAACATTCTGCCGCGTGGGGGAATGCTACCGCCCGATGGCGTTTACGCGGTTCGCGTCCAGGTCG
The DNA here is from genome assembly GCA_029262355.1 of Deltaproteobacteria bacterium. GTDB lineage: Bacteria > Desulfobacterota > Binatia > UBA12015 > UBA12015 > VGTG01. Next base: position 4,895 of record JAJCZO010000166.1, on the reverse strand, counting down.
AAGGACAAACCGAGCTTCGTGGCGGCGTAGCGAATCTCGGGACCAATCCGACGTTCGGCGGCGTCGGCCGTCGGCTCGAGACGCACCTGTTCGACTACGCGGGCGATCTCTACGGAGCCACGATTCGCGTTCGGTTCGCGAAGCGACTGCGCGGTGAGGTGAAGTTCGACTCCGTGGATGGCCTCGTTGCGCAGATCCGCGCGGATGCGAAAGCCGCCCGCGAGATCGTGACGGTATCGTCGTGACGAACCCGCCGGCGGAGCCCCGGCGCGTCGAGTGTACCGTTGGCGTCGAAGACACGGGAACGCGGCTGGATCGGTTTCTCGCGTCGCGAGGTTTTCTTCCCACGCGATCGCGCATCGTCGGCTTGATTCGTCTCGGGCACGTTCTCGTGGACGGCCGTGTTCGTAAGGCGAGCTTTCCCGTTACGTCGGGCGAGTCGGTGGTCGTCGAGATCCCACCCGAGCCGCCATCGAACGTCGAGCCCGAGGCAATTCCCCTCGATGTGCTGCACGAGGACGCGTGGCTCGTGGTACTCAACAAGGCGGCGGGAATGGCCGCCCATCCCGCGCCGGGGTGCCGTCACGGGACCCTCGTGTCGGCGCTTCTCCACCGCTGGAACCTGGGCGACGGCTGGCCCGACCCCCGGCGGCCCGGCATCGTACACCGGCTCGACCGCGACACGACCGGCGTGATCGTCGTTGCCAAGACCCCCGAGGCGATGAACCATCTGGCACGGCAATTCGCCGGCCGCATCGTCACGAAGACCTACACCGCGGTTGCCCTCGGCGTTCCGCCGGCTGGCGAGGGCCGGATCGACTTGCCGATCGGACGCGACCCGGGCGACCGCAAGCGAATGCAGGCCCGCGTCGGGCAGACGCGAGAGGCGTGCACGCGCTATGCCGTTCTCGCAAGCTTTGGTGAGAACCCGCCGGTAGCGTCACTCGTAGAGCTCACGCCGGAGACGGGCCGCACCCATCAGATTCGGGTGCACCTCGCGAGCCTGGGCCATCCGCTGGTGGGCGACGCGGTCTACGGCAACGGGCGGGCTCGTCGCGGCACGGGCGCGGCGCAGAAGGCCGTACTCGAGGCGTTCCCCCGCCATGCCCTGCACGCTGCGAGCCTGCGTCTGCGCCATCCGGAAGATGGCCGGTGGGTCGAATTCGTGGCGCCCCTCGCACCCGACATGCAACGCCTGATCCGAGACCTCCAGGGCGACGCCGGCACGGGCGCGGGACAGGAATTGGCTTGACAGCAATCGCGCATTGCCAGTACCACCGACCTGAGTAGCTGCACCCGCCCGGTCGACTCCGACCGGCAGTTCTTCTCCTGTTTCGTTCATTTCTTTTCTCCTCGCCCGAGGCCACATCCATGACTCCACGACGCTCCGCGGCGGATTCCGCCAAGGACAAACCCATTGGTTCCCGCGCCCGTGCCGCTGCGGCCGGAGCGAGTGCCTCCGACCCCGAAACCGACATCGACGCGGACGGCGGTTCCACCGCGTCCGTCGCCGCCGAGGACGTCGAAGACGAGGCGCCTCCGGTCGTCGTGACGAACGGCAAGCCGCCGCCGCCGATCAATCTCTCAGAACTGAAGGAGATGCAGATCCAGCAACTCGCGCAGATGGCGCGCGAGTTCGAAGTCGAGGGATCTTCGGCCCTGCGACGCCAGGAGCTGATCTTCGGAATTCTCCAGGCGCAGACTGCGCGGGCTGGATTGATCAACGGGGAAGGGGTCCTCGAGGTCCTGCCTGACGGGTTCGGATTCCTGCGATCCCCCGACTACAACTACCTGCCCGGCCCGGACGACATCTACATCTCCCCGTCGCAGGTTCGGCGCTTCAATTTGCATACCGGCGACGTCGTTTCGGGACAGGTTCGGCCTCCCAAAGAGGGCGAGCGCTACTTCGCGCTGCTCAAGGTCGACGCGATCAACTACGAGGAGCCCGAGAAGGCGCGCGAGAAGATCCTCTTTGACAACCTCACGCCTCTCTACCCCGACGATCACCTGAACCTGGAGCACCCCACGGCCGAAGTGACGGGGCGCGTGCTCGATCTGATGACACCGATCGGGCGCGGTCAGCGCGGCCTCATCGTTGCGCCTCCGCGAACCGGCAAGACCGTGATGTTGCAGAACATTGCGCACGGCATCACGAAGAACCACCCGGAGGTCATGCTCATCGTCCTGCTGGTCGACGAGCGCCCCGAGGAAGTCACCGACATGCAGCGGTCGGTTCACGGGGAGGTCGTGAGCTCGACGTTCGACGAGCCGGCGACGCGGCACGTGCAGGTCGCGGAGATGGTCATCGAGAAGGCCAAGCGACTGGTCGAGCACGGTCGTGACGTCGTGATTCTGCTCGATTCGATCACGCGACTGGCTCGCGCCTACAACACCGTCGTGCCCTCCTCGGGCAAGGTACTCTCCGGCGGTGTGGACTCCAACGCGCTCCACAAGCCAAAGAAGTTCTTCGGCGCCGCCCGAAACATCGAGAACGGCGGCTCGCTGACGATCATCGGCACGGCCCTGGTCGACACGGGCAGCCGGATGGACGAAGTGATCTTCGAGGAGTTCAAAGGGACCGGAAACATGGAGGTTCACCTCGATCGGCGGCTGATCGACCGGCGGATCTTCCCGGCCATGGACATCAATCGCTCCGGGACGCGCAAGGAAGAGCTCCTCATGCCCCCGGAGACCCTGAACCGGGTCGTCATCCTGCGCCGACTGCTGTCTCAGCTCAATCCGGTCGAGGCCATGGAGTTCCTCCTCGACAAGCTCCAGGGCGCCAAAACCAACGGTGAATTCATCGATTCTATGAATTCTTGAGGCTTTCCGCCTCCTTGGGCTTTGCGTCCCCAAAGGGCCTTTGCTAGCCGCTGAGGGTTGCATCTCCATCGCTGCGTCCTGCGTGATGGGGGATCTACCTGTAGGGAGAGAGTATGCCCGAGCCGACGATGAAACAGCTCCTGGAGGCCGGAGTCCACTTCGGTCACCAGACGAGCCGATGGAACCCGAAGATGAAGCGCTACATCTTCGGCGCCCGAAACGGCATCTACATCATCGATCTTCAACAGACGGTGAAGATGTTCCGTGAAGTGTACGGCCAGGTCCGCGATCTCGCGGCCCAAGGAGGCCAGATCCTCTTCGTCGGGACCAAGAAGCAGGCGCAGGATCCGCTTCGCGAGGAGGCCCAGCGTTGTGGCGGCTTCTTCGTGAACACGCGCTGGCTCGGTGGCATGCTCACCAACTTCCAGACGATCAAGGCTTCGATCGATCGGCTGAAGAAGCTCGACGAGATGCTCGAGGATCCTGCGACTCAGGAGGTCTTCACCAAGAAGGAGATCCTGAACCTCTCGCGCGAGCGCGACAAGCTGAACCTGTCGTTGGGTGGCATCAAGGACATGCGCAAGCTGCCCGACGCGGTGTTCATCATCGACCCCAAGCGCGAAGAGATCGCCGTCAAGGAAGCCAACAAGCTCGGCATCCCTGTGATCGCGGTCGTCGACACGAATTGCGACCCCGAGGTCGTGGATTACAAGATCCCCGGCAACGATGATGCGATTCGTGCGATCCGGCTCTTCTGCAGCTCGATCGCCGACGCGGTTCTCGAGGGCAAGGCCGTCCTCGAAGAGCGCATGCAGGCCGAGAGCGCCGACGATGCGCCGCCGAGCACTGAGGGGCAGCAGGGCCCGCCCGCAGCCGGTGGTGACGAGCCCGCGGCACCCGCCGGAGCATAACCGCAGGATTACGTCCGGCGGACCCGGAGTCCGGTGAGCGCGTTGTCCTCGTGCGATCCGGCCGGCACCGCCACCAGAGGTCAGAGTGGGAATTTCAGCGTCACAGGTGAAGGAACTGCGCGAGAAGACGGGCGCAGGCATGATGGATTGCAAGCTCGCGCTCGAGTCCGCGGCGGGCGACATGGAAGGTGCCATCAAGCATCTCCGTGAGAAGGGTCTTGCCACCGCCGCCAAGCGCGCGGGGCGCGTTGCCGCCGAGGGTGTGGTCGTGGCCAGGCGAGTCTCGGCTGGCGAGAGCGTCTTGCTCGAGCTGAACTGTGAGACGGACTTCGTTGCGAAGACCGAGCAGTTCTCCGAGCTCGCCGACCAGCTGGCGAGCGTCATCGACGGCTGCGACAAGGTCGACGGCGAGGCAGACACAGGCTCGATCGGTCTGGGCGCCATGCAGATTCCGGGTGGCGGGAACGTCGCCGACACGATCAACGATCGCATCGCTTCGATGGGCGAGAGCGTCGTGGCACGGCGCGTCGGACGCTTGGCACCGGGCGAGGGGCAGGGGGTCGTTGGCTCCTACATCCACGCGGGTGGCAAGATCGGCGTCCTCGTCGAGGCCAAGTCGACGGTGTCCGGCGACGGCGCAGCCGAGATCGAGGGAGTCCTTCGCGATGTGGCCATGCAGGTCGCCGCAGTGAGCCCGCGTTTCGCTCGCCGCGAAGACGTTCCCGAAGCGGAGCTGGAGAAAGAGAAAGAGATCTACCGGGGCCAGGCGGCCCAAAGCGGTAAGCCGGAAAAGGTGATCGAGAAGATCGTCTCCGGCAAGATCGAGAAGTTCTTCTCGGATTCCTGCCTCGTCGAGCAGGAGTACATCCGCGATTCGAACCTCACCGTTGCCAAGCTGGTCGAGGAAGCCGGCAAAAAAGTCGGCGCCCCAATAGAAATTACCCGTTTCGTGCGCCTGCAGCTTGGCGAAGCCTCCGGCGAGGCGTAGAGACTAGACCCGGTGGCGTCAGAGGTTGCTTATCGCCGGGTCCTGTTGAAGCTCTCCGGAGAGGCGCTTGCGGGTCCTGGTGGGACTGGGATCGATGACGACAAGCTCGCCCAGTTCGCGAAGGAAATCGTCGATGTCCACGCCCTGGGCGTCGAAATCGCGGTCGTCGTCGG
>JAJCZO010000165.1 GCA_029262355.1 Deltaproteobacteria bacterium | reverse complement strand
AGTTCGAGGATGACCTGTTCGTGCTTGCTGCGGAAGAGCGCTCGGAGGAAGTGGGCGATCAGTTTGAGGTAGGGCACGACCGAGGCCATCGCGAGACAGATCCTGCTCGATCACCGATGGCGCGACAAGCCCGCCACCGATTGGGCCGCACCGAAAAGTCGAGTTATTCCGTCGTGCACGAGTTCTGAGAACAGACAGGCGCTGCTCGCGCGAGCTCGGACACGAGATTCATGACCTCTCGCGCACGAGCCGCGTCGATCGTGCGGTCTGACAACGCCTGTTCCAGACGGTCCAGGGTCCGCCAGAGAAGCCTATCGAGCTTCTCCTCGTGGCGAACGGGATCGAAGATCTCGGGATCTCGTCGAGTCATGTCCAAGATGCTAGCGCGGCGACGTTACGACGACGTGAACCACCCGAGATCAACGGGTGACTTCGCACCTCCAGGCAGCCCGCGATCAGCCCTACCGAAAACGCCTCTCATCAAACATGTACCCCACCCCCCGCACCGTCACGATCCACTCTGGCGACGAGTCGTCGCGCTCGATGTGCCGGCGCAAACGACGGATGTGCACGTCGACGGTTCGCGGCTCGACGTAGGTTTCAGGCCCCCAGACCAACTCGAGAAGCTGCCCTCGGTCGTACACACGATTGGGGTGCGTCACGAAGAAGCGCAGCAACTCGAACTCGCGCAACGAGAGTTCGACTCGCTTGTCGTCGACGTAAACCTCGTAGCTATCGAGATCGACTCGTAGGCCACCGCGATCGTACGCCTCGTGAGGTCGCTCGGCGACGCGTCCGTAGGAGCGTCGGAGCACCGCCTTCACCCGAGCCGCAAGCTCGCGCGGGCTGAACGGCTTCGTGACGTAGTCATCCGCACCGATCTCCAGGCCGACGATCTTGTCGGCTTCGCCGGTGCGCGCGGTGACCATGACGACAGGAATCGACGCCGTCCCCTCCTCCGCTCGCAGTCGACGGCAGACCTCCAAGCCCGAGATGCCCGGCAGCATCAGGTCCAAGATCACGGCCACCGGCCGCTCGCGCCGCGCGAGAGCGATCCCGAGATCTCCGTCACCCGCCTCGATGGTGGAGAAGCCCTCCCCCGCGAGACTCACCCGCACGAGCTCGCGGATGTCGCGTTCGTCCTCGATCACGAGCACCTTCTGACGCTCTCCGAAATCCGATTGATTCATCCGTTCCATGACCGTTCCCTCCGTATGCTTGCGCACGCACAGAAGTAGCGCGCTCGGCGTCGATTGGGATGACGGACGTGTGACAGATCGATGAAGAGATCTTCGAAGCGCTCAGGGCGCTGGATCAGCCCCTGTTCGGGGCCTGGGACGGAGCGTTCTCGGCCCCTGTTACGTCAGCCCGGCGCCTGCGATCCGCACCGCGCGCGACGCGCTCTCGGGCTACCGCAGGTCCCCAGCATAGGAGGGCGAGACTGCCGTCATGCGATCGGCCTTGGGCTTGGACACGACCCGTCCGACGAGCACCGCATCACGGCCGGGGTCGAAGCAGTTGCACGGTTCGCCGAACTGAACGGTCGGAACTCGCGAAGAACCACATGCCAAGAGGTCACCGTCTCGGGTCTCGGCCTCGCACCAAGCCCGGGCGAGGCGGTCGTTGCCCGGAGGTGCCGTTCGGGCCGTCGTGTCGTGCCCCGTCATTGCCGCGCAGCCGCTCACTGCCAAAACCAGCCCCGCCAAAATCCAATTGCTCGCTGTCGCCATCCAACCGCCCTTTCGCCAATTGTGACGATTGTATGACGAATCGGTGGCAATCGGAAGGCGTCGGCTGGCCAGCCTCCTCTAAGCGGCTGAAAATAAAGGTGAAAGAGCGACAGCGTTGTTCCGACGGGAGAGTCTAGAAGCGGTACGAGCCGGCGAGCGAGAACGTCAGCCCGGTCTCGAACCGACGCTGCACCGTGTCATCCTGCGTCCACAGGTATCGATCGTTGAGCAGGTTCTCGACGGCGAACTTGACCGTCACCGGCCAGTCCCCGAGATCGAGATCGTTGGTCCACACGAAGTCGAGCTGATCGCGCCGGGCCTCGAAGATGTTGGGGAGACCGGTCGCACCGAGCTCGGCGAGGGTCTCCCCCTTCGTGTTGTACAGGAGCCGGAAGACCCCGAGATCGTCGTGCGCATACTGAACGGTCGTATTGACCACGAAGGGTGCCTGTCCCTGGAGTTCACGGCTGGCGTCGAGGTTTGAGGTCTCCCCGCCCTGGCGTTCGCCCCTCGTCGCCTCCGATTTGATCCAGCTGGCGTTCAGGAAGATCATCAGGTCCTCCAACTCGTCTGCGACGAAGGAGAAGTCCTTTCGCAGCTCGGCCTCGAAGCCGAACAGCCAAGCGCTCTCGGAGTTGTCGAACGACGTGGCAGGCGTCGACGCGAGGCTCACCACGATGCGCTCGATGGGGTCTTCTATGCGCTTGTAGAAGGCGCTGGCCGAGGCCAGCTCGAGGCCGGTGAAAAACCAATCCCAGCGCAGATCGAAGCTGTCGATCGTGCTCTGGACCAGGTTCGGATTGCCGACGACCGTGCGCAGCCCGAACGGCTCAGGAAACAGAATGGGCGACAGCTCGCGAAACTCTGGACGGGAGACCGTGCGACTGTAAGCACCCCGAACGTTCATGTCCTCGTAGGGCGTCCAGATCAGATTCGCCGCCGGCATCGGGTTCAGATTCACGAGGCTCCGGGTCTGCTCCTCGCCCTGAAGGTCCTGCCGGAAGAACGTGATGTCGATGACCGAGTTCTCACCGCGCACTCCGCCGGAGAAGCGTAGGAAGTCCTCCACGATCGGGAGCTCGAGCATCGCGTAGCCCGCGATGATCTGCTCGCTGGCGGAGAAGCTGTCCTGGGGCGCGGTCTCTTCGAAGAAGTTCGTAAACCCGGTCGCGACCTTCTCCTCGTTCAGGAACGCCTCCGGCTCCATTCGTAGGAGCTCGACGTCACTCGTGTTGACGGGGCGGAACAGGAACCGGCGAAGGGAGGACTCTCGATCCCGCCACGTGAAGGCTCCACCCAGATGAAACCGGGCCTCCATCGAGTCCCAGACCTCGAATGGGAAGGCGAAGTCCCCTTGGCTGTCGCTCAGTTTCTCCGTGACGTCCAACCAAATCCGCGTGCCACTCCCCGCCGTCCGGGCGTACACCGGGATTGGGTTTGCGACCGTGCTCTCGTACGCCGTGGTTCGGACATCGGGCCGATCGAGTGTCGTGCGCCCGAAGGCCGACCGCCACTCGAACTCGATCGTCTCGCCGAGAATGTGCTCTCCTGACACCTGACCGAAGGTGAGATCCTCTTTCTGATACTCGAGCCGGGTCGTGTTGAGCGTGATCTCCTCGTTCTGACGGCGGAAGCCCGTGCCCTCGAGAACGGTGTCGTTGGTGAGTCGCTGGTACAGGACCCTCGTGCTCAACCGGTTGGTCTCGTTGATGTCCCAGCCGGCCGTCAAGATGCCGCCGAGCCGCGTAGAGAACGTGCTGGAGTTGTAGACGAAGTCCTCACCCAGGACGGGGTCGGCCTGGTTGGGTGGCGTCGACGCGTTCTGGAACTGGCGCTGGATCTCGTCGGGGATGGTCTCGTACTTGTTCTCCCACAGCGCCGTGAAGGCGTAGCCCCAGTCGTCGAACGAGTCGCCGATCTCGAAGTTGATGCCGCTGTTGATCGGGGCCGTGATCGTCTTGGGGGACCAAATGTTCCTCAAGGCGCCCGCGAACAACGCCGACTGCTCCTGGCTCGTGATGGTGATCCGCTCGTCACCGAAGACGCCGGGCAATCCCCTCGAGGTGTCGATCCCAAAGAAGTCCGGTGCTTCCCGCGCCGTGTCGTAGGTCCGAAAGTCCTGGAAGGTCGTCTGCGTATTCCCGCCGACCTTCATCCCGATCTTCCACGTGAAATCGGTCGGATACGGCTTCAAGTTGATGTCGACGAGACCGCCGGCGAAGTCCCCCTGCAGGTTCGGTGAGTAGGTTTTGATGATGGCGAGCGACTCGACGAAGTCCGCAGGAAACAGATCCAGTGGAACGACGCGTACGTTCGGGTTCGGGCTCGGCAGACGACTGCCGTTGAGGACCGCCGTGGAGTACCGGCTACCGAGTCCGCGGACGAAAACGAAGTCGTCCTGGACGTTCACCGCCGCGAGGCGCCGGACGATCTCGCCCACGTCGGAATCGGGCGCCTTCTTGAAGAACTCCGAGCTGACCGTGTCTTTGACGACGTCCGCGTTCTGCCTCTCCACCAACGCAAAGGCCTCGTTCGCCTGCCGTGCCGTCGCGGTGACGACGATCTCCTCGATGCCGCCCGGGGTCGCGAGATCGTCTTCGGATTCGGCCGTCTCGATCACGCCCTCCGCGCTGGGCTCCAGCGGAATCCGAACGTCGGCCGGCTCTCCGGATTCGACGAGTACCTCAGTGAGCAGGAACGGCTTGTAGCCGGGCGCGGTGATCTCGATCTCGTACTCGCCCGGGTCGACTCGAATCCGAAAGGTTCCTTCGATGTCGGTGAACGTCGACTCGGCCACGCCGGACATCGCGACGCTCGCGCCGATCACCGGACGCGCCGTCTCGGCGTTGATGATTCGACCCCCGATTGCCGCCGAGGGCTCCGCCTGCGCCAAGCCGGCGTATGGGATGCCCATGAGGAGCATGAGGGCGACCGTGAATGCTGCAGGCGAGTAGAAACTCTTCATAGATGGCTACGCAATCTCTCCGCGCCCCCAGATCCTCGGGCGCGATGAAGGAGTGGATGATGGGAGGAGCCTACCCAGCCCGTGTTGGCTCACTGTGAACGGTGTGTGACGTCTCGTTGACGACCACCCAAAGCCGCGACGCACCGCGCACCACGTCGCCACTCCCTGGCACGCAGGGATCACTCCTGATTCACGCGGTCGTCACGAAACCGTAGCAACGGGATGCGAAGCTCTTCGGAACCAATCCTGGACATCCGAAGCGGCTTCGAGTGCCGCTTCCCTTTCGCCCGGTCCGTCTACGCCCGGGCTCATCTTCTAGAGGGGAGATTTCAAGCATGCAGTCACGAAAGACGAATTGGCAAAGCCCCACATGGATCGCGGCCGCCCTGGTCGCTCTCATCACGCTCGGCGCCTCGTCGGCAGCGACGGCCCAAACGCTGGGCTCACCGGACGTCAGCGGTGACCAGCTCATCTTCTTGTACGACGCGCGGTCGAACCGCGTGCCGTTTCTCAGCATCGCCAACCCGTCGAATGACACCGTCTTTCTCGACGTGGCGTTCTACGGAGCCGACCTCTCAGGGCGGATCGCCTCACAGGTCGTGACGGTCGAGGGAGCGGCGAACACGGTCATCGATCCGACGAGCTTCGCAGGCGGTGGCGCCAACGGAAACGCAGGCCTCGCGGTGATCACCCCGGTCGTGGCTGCGGACAACCTGCAGCCGGTCGTGCCGCCCGCCGCGCTCACGGGCGGGTTCACCCTGGCGAACCTCAGCCTCTCGGCCGGGTTCGGGCAAAATCCGTTCGCCCGCCTCGCCGTGAACGGATCCGGCACGCCGCAGGCGGCCGGTACCGCAGTGGATGGAAGCTCGGTCTTCTACGAGCGCTTCGCTCCGAACGTGCTGATGATCCCGGTCTACTTCGATCCGGCCACGCTGTCGCCGCCCTCGGACGACGGGAACCGGGTCTTCCTGGCCGCGTTCAACGATTCGTACGCGAGCTCCGGCTACAATCCCACATCCCTCAGCACGACCGCGACGACGACGTACTTCAACAACGAGGGTGTCCGAACCGTCGACACCACGACCGACGTGAACGGCGTTCTTCTGAGCGACCTCCAGGCGATCGCGGGAACGAACATCGACGGTGCCAGCGGCAAGGTCTTCTTCGACGTCGACGCCGGCAACGGCAACGTCTTCGGCCTCTTCAGCCAAGCGATCGGCACCTTCGCCGCCGCCCAGCGCATGCCGGCGGCATCCTTCGTCCCTACGGGGAAGAGCCTCGGTCCGGTCCTCGACTGCCCCGGCGGCACCGCGACGATCACGGGGAACATCGACTCCAGCATCCAGTGGCCGTCGAACTGTGACATCTCGATCGACGGCACCATTTTCGTGAACGACGGCGTGACCCTCACCATTCAGTCGGGAACGACCATCAAGGGTAAGCGCTTCCCGAACAACCCGCCTCCGACCGCCCTGATTTTCCGGGCCGGTGCGAAGATCAACGCCGTAGGTACGGCCGACAATCCCATCGTCTTCACCAGCGATCAGCCTGTGGGCTCCCGCTCTCCGGGCGACTGGGCCGGCCTCGCGTTCAACGGTCGTGCGCCGGTGAACTGTCCCGGCGGCGAGTGCGATGCCGAGGGGCTCGTCAACACCGTCTTCGGCGGTGACGACTCGAACGACTCCAGCGGCACGATTCGCTACGTCCGCGTGGAATACGCGGGGCGTGAGCTGTCGCCCGACAACGAGCTCAACGTATTCACCCTGAATGGCGTCGGCGCCGGCACGAGTGTGGAGTACGTCCAGGCGCACATGGGCCTCGACGACGGCGTCGAGTGGTTCGGCGGTACCGTGAACGCTCGCTGGCTGGTCTCGACGGGCGCCGCCGACGATCTATTCGATTGGCAGATCGGCTTCGTCGGCGCGAACCAGTTCCTGTACGGCGCCTACACCGGCTCTAACATCGACACCGGCGGCAGCCGTGGATTCGAGGGAGACAACAACGGGGACGGCAACGACTTCGAGCCGCGCTCCAACCCCAAGATGTGCAACGTGACTCTGATTGGGTCCAAGGGCCAGGCCGGCGGCGACGTCAGCAATCGCGGAATGGTGCTGCGTGACGGCACCACGGCCAAGATCGCCCAGGCGATCGTGACGCGGTTCAACACGGCAGGTGTGCAGATGCGCGACGACGCCACCGCAGAGCAGGCATGCTCCAGCGACGGCTCCGCCACGGGAGCGTTGCTGGTCGCCGATTCGACCTTCTGGGACGTCGGAGCGGACGGCACGACGTACGCGCAAGACCACGACTCCACCTCAGGCTCGCCCTGCTCGACCACCGGATTGTTCTCCCAGTGGCAGAACGACGAAGGCGTCGTGACGACGAATCCCGGCCTCCCGGCCGAATGCGACAACTTCGGCTGTCAGCCCATCCCCACGGGCGACGTGAGCTCCGACTACAACTGCTCGACGTTGGACGCCTATCTCATGGACAGCAGCTACATGGGCGCGTTCGCTCCCGGCCAACCCTCGTGGGCGACCGGCAACTGGGTGAGCTTTGCCACCAACTGACCCTCAACCACCGAGGAGGGGTGGCGCGGCCACCCCTCCCTCGCAGGCGGCTCTCATGACATCTCTCACGCGACCCTTCCTTCTTACCTTCGTCACTTTCTGCGTCTCGCTGGCGTTCTCGACACTTCACGCCTCCTCCGCGCCGGTCCCATTCAACGGGGGCGCGGAGAGTGTGGACGGGCTCCTCGTGCGCTTCGTCGACGCGCTCGAAGCGAACGATGCCGAGGCGCTGCAGAAGCTCCGCGTGACGGAGCGCGAGTACCGAGAGCTCGTGGTCCCGGGCAACGTCCCGAAGGGCGAACCGGCTCAGATCCTGAGCGCAGAGGCCAGTGCGTACTTCTGGCAGGTCATGGACCAGAAGAGCCGACACTTTCAGGAGCTACTGCTCCGACGGTTCGGCGGGGAACCTCATGCCATCAAGGAGGTCGGGTTCGAAAAGGGCCACAAGGAGTATGCAGGCCACCAGGCGTGGCGACGACTCGCGCTCGTCGTCACGGATGAGAACGGAAACGAACGGTTGATCCGGGCGGGCTCGATCATCGAGCGCGACGACCAGTTCAAGTTCATCTCCTTCATTCGCGACTGACGCCACCGGGCTGCCGGCGACCAACGCACACGCCTCTTCGCGACAGCAAGGACGCACTCACGGAGCGCACCGAGGCGGCACATCGGTGTAGTTGCATTGCTTGCCGGAGAGCTTCAAGGCGGCTGCATCGAGCGGCACGTCCCAATCCTTCTTGATGTCCGGGTGGGAGAACTCGTCCGCCGGCGGCCGGTGATGATCGGGCGCGTCGTCCGGCGCGTAGTCGTCCAGGGCGATCTGAAGGGCCGGACATCCCTTGGCCGGGCAATCGAGTTCCTTCACCGACCAGCTACAGATCGCGTCCTCGTTCTCCTCGTTCTTCTCGTGGCAGGCGTCGTAGAGATGGTGCTTCGGGTCGTCGATCGTGCACCTGCACTTCGCGGCGGCCCGGTCCCACCCGCACATCGCCTTCGGTTGGCACAGGACCTCACCCAGCAGCGGTGCCCCCTGTCCGTTCTCAAATCCCGTCCGCGACCCGATCATGCAGCCTCCGCCCACGTGTACCGATGCTGGAGGCCACCGACACTCGGCAGGGCGATCACCTGTGCCGTCGAGGAGAGACGTGGCTCCGTCGGTCGCCCGGACGGAGCGTCTCGGGTGCGCGTATGAACACGGTCCGCGTTGTAGTAGTCCACGTAGGCAGCGAGGAGTCGCCTCAGGTGTCGCGCGTCGAGGACGATGACATGATCGAGTAGCTCTCGACGGCACGTCCCGATCCATCGCTCGGCGTAGGCATTCTGCCAGGGGCAGTGGTAGGCCGTGTGGATCGGCTCAGTGTCGAGGGCCTGGATCGCCGCATCGACGCGAGCGCCAAAGATCGTGTCTCGGTCATGGATGACGTAGCGCGGTGCCGAGTCGTCCGGGAAGGATTCGCGCAGCTGTTGGATGACCCACCCCGACGTCGGGCTCCTCGTGACGTTGAAGTGGGCGATGCGACGGGAGCCGTGCTCGATGAGGAACCAGACGTAGAGAAGCTCGAAGCGAACTGTTGGTACGACCATGAAGTCCATCGCGCCGATTGTATCCCGGTGGTTCCGAAGGAAAGTCCGCCACCGTTGCCGCTGCAGCGGGTCTGACGACCGCTTGGGCAGGTATCGTGACACCGTTGCCAAACCGAGTTGGATGTCGAGCTTCTCAAGCTCGGCATGGATCCGACGAGCACCCCAGCCGTTCTCCTGGGCCATGCGCCGGATGAGGTCGCGAACCTCCGTCGGGATTCTCGGCCGACCCGGGCCTGGTCGAAAGATTCGTCGCAAGTAGAGCCTGAATCCTGCGCGGTGCCAGCCAATGACGGTCTCCGGCTTCACGACCACCAGGGTTTCCGCCCATCGGCTCGACCACCGACGCATTGCAACCCAGAAGGCCCGATCGATCGGTTCCAAGCGCGGCCGAGGTCGCGTGCGGTGATAGACGGCGAGCTGTTGGCGGAGGGCGAGTTCGAGGATGACCTGTTCGTGCTTGCTGCGGAAGAGCGCTCGGAGGAAGTGGGCGATCAGTTTGAGGTAGGGCACGACCGAGGCCATCGCGAGACAGATCCTGCTCGATCACCGATGGTGCGACAAGCCCGCCACAGATTGGGCCGCACCCAAAGGTCGAGTGATTCCGGCGTGGACGGGTTCTGAGAACAGACACGTGCTAACGAGAGTTCGTAGTCGTCGCGAGCGAAGAACTCCCATGAATGTTGCAGTCAACGTAGTAGGAAGCGTCTCCTTCGGGCTCGGTCTTCTCGGGGCCATGACGCCGTCAGTTCTGCTGGCTCTTGCCGAACGCACATGGAAGTCCCACGCGGGCCTCGACCTGACCGTCACCTTCCGTGCTGTCCTCGGAGTCATCCTGCTCGGTGCGGACTATGGGAATCTTTGAGCGCTTTCTTTCCGTCTGGGTTGCACTAGCCATCGCTGTTGGTGTGAGCTTGGGCTTGGTCGCCCCGGGTCTCTTCGAATTTGTTGCGGGTCTCGAGTGGGCGCGGGTCAACCTCGTGGTGGCCCTGCTCATCTGGCTGATGATTTACCCGATGATGCTCAAGGTGGAGCCAAAGTGCCTAAAGGACGTGGGCCGCAAGCCCAAGGGCTTGGCGCTGACCTTGGTGGTGAACTGGCTCATAAAACCTTTCACGATGGCCGCGCTCGGACTCTTCTTCTTCAACGTCGTCTTCGCCGGTCTCCTGCCTGTCGAGGACGCGCAGCAGTACATTGCCTGAATGATTCTACTCGGCGTGGCCCCGTGCACGGCCATGGTCTTCGTCTGGAGTCATCTGACCGATGGCGACGCCAACTACACGCTGGTCCAGGTTTCAGTAAACGACATCATTCTCGTCTTTGCATTCGCTCCGATTGCTGGCCTGCTCCTAGGCGTAACCGACCTCCAGGTGCCGTGGGAGACGCTTCTGGCCTCCGTCATCATTTTCGTCGTCGTCCCACTTGGCGTGGGGATGCTCACGCACCAACGCCTGATGAAGTCGGACGGTCCGGAAGCCGTTGAGAGACTGGCAGGAAAGCTCAAACCGACCTCGATGATTGGGCTCCTACTCACAGTCGTGCTCCTTTTCGGCTTTCAGGCGGAGACAATCGTCGAGCAGCCGAGCCGGGTAGTGCTAATCGCGATTCCGCTACTCATCCAGAGTTACGGCATTTTCGCGATTGCCTACAGCGCGGCAAGGGCACTCAAGCTTCCCTTTGATGTGGCGGCTCCGGCGGCCATGATTGGTACTTCGAACTTCTTCGAACTCGCCGTAGCGGTGGCCATCAGCCTCTTTGGCCTTTCCTCGGGAGCGGCACTGGCGACAGTTGTCGGAGTCCTCATTGAGGTTCCCGTAATGCTCTCTCTCGTTGCCTTCGCCAACCGCACGCGTAGCTGGTTTCCCGCTGTCGCTCCGGGCTGAAGAGCGATGCCCGGACTCCGCTTCGAGAGCATTCTCTTCCTTGTAGCCAATTCGGCGCGCTCCCAGATGGCCGAGGGCCTCGCTCGTCACGTGTCCGGCAGCGAGGTTCGCGTGCAGTCGGCCCGCTCTCAGCCCTCGCACGTCAACCCCGAGCCGCGCGCTCTCGTCTAGTCGCTGTGGACCGATGAGACGGAAACCGCTCTCCCGGGTAGTCCTTGGCGAGCTCCTGGGAAGTGGTGTGTTGGTCGCGGTCGTCTTGGCATCAGGTGCCGTCCGCGTCCAGCTCGGAGCGCTAACCCTGGAAAGCGCGCTCCTCGGGTCCGTCACCCTTGGCTTCGGCTACGGCCTGGTCGTGTGGCCGTTCGGGAGTCTATCTGGGGCGCAGACGAGTCCTTCTGTCTCAATCGTTGCCTCCGTTCTCGGCCACCAGCCTTGGCGCCAAACCGCGCTGCGCATCGCTTCGCAGATACTCGGTGCCGCCACAGGTTTTTCGCTCATGGTACGCCTGGCGCCGGACACCTTCACGAACGTCAACGCCGCCCATCCAGTTCCGAGCATTCTGGGCGAAGGCGTGGCCGCGTTCGGATTTATCCTGGTCGCTTTGGGGGTCGCGCATCGACGCGACGCTACCGTTCCACTCGCTCTTGGAGCTCTTGCCACCGCGAGCTTCTGGATGACAGGGCGCGCTACCGTGGGAAACCCGCTTCTTTCCGTGACCGTGCTGAGCCTGGTCGACGGCGCAACTCCCAGTGCAATGCTCTCCGCCTTGAGCGTTGCCGCTATCGGTACCGGACTCGCAGTAGTGACCTCCCGGTTCCTGTTCTTCGAGGTGTGCTCCCGCGGGCCCTGGCCGCGCACGACGCCGAACAGGAGCCGTCGAGCTGGTTGTCGTCGATCTCCAGGGCGTACACGATCGACAAGGACCTGACCGTTCCCGAAGCCGCCGACGACGAATACATCTACTGGTCGAACTGAGCCTCCGAAAGACGGGACCTCAGAAGTTGCCGCCTACCCCGAGAGCGAATGTATGTCTGCGATGACATGTTCGGGAAGCATCGAACCGAGATCCCTGGCCCCCCGGGGGCCAGACGGCGACACACTGAGACACACCCTGACGCACTCGCCCCCGAGAAAGCGTAGTCTTTTCAACCCGAGGTGTGGGTTCAAGTCCCACCTCCGGCATCTCGAAACCCGCGTCCCGCGCGGGTTTTCGGGTAGAGTAGGACGCTGGCGCGGTGGCCGTAGGATGCGGGGAGTAGCTGTTGTCCGACCCCTTTCGGGACGACGTCGGTGCCTCAGTCCGCTCCGTGACTCCGTTTCCAGCGCCCTCTCATCGAACCGTGCGTGCGGATTTCCCGCACACGGCTCT
>JAJCZO010000164.1 GCA_029262355.1 Deltaproteobacteria bacterium | reverse complement strand
CCCTGTGGGCCGCGCAGAACTTCGATCTGCTGGATGTCGAGCACGTCGACGAGCGATCCGATGGTTCGGGGTAGGAAGACCCCGTCGACATACACGCCGACGCCAGGATCGAAGGCGACCGACACGGTCTGCGGCGTGCCGATGCCGCGGATCCGGATGTCGCTCGCCATCCCGTCGTCGGCCGTCGTGAAGAGCAGGTTCGGTACGAGCGACTGGATGTCGTCGAGTCGAAGTACGCCGGCCTCGCGCAGAGTGCCCTCGCTGAGGGCGGTCACGGACACGGGCGTGTCCTCGAGAAACTCGGCGCGCTTTCGCGCCTGTACGACGATCTCTTCGATGTGCGCGACTGTTTGGCGCGACCTGCCCGGCGCCGGGTCGTCGGCTGTCGTCGGCTCTTCCTGGGCGAGTACGGGGGACGATGCCATCCATAGAAGTGACGCGATGAGTCGGGTCGAGGCTCGGGTCATTCGATTCCTTCCTGGGATGGGGTGAGGAGGCGGATGATCGCATCCGCGTGTGCTTGGGCGATGGCGGGGTCGCGCGGGTCGCTGCCACTCAAGTAGAGAACCTCGGGCGCCTGGTGGAAGATCAAGGTGATCGATCCCACAATTGCGTAGAAGAGGTGTAGGGCGTCGACGTCGGCGGGGAACGCGCCTTCCGCCTGAAGGCTCTGAATGTTCGACCGCAGCACTTCGTAGATCGGGCGAAGGTGTCGATCGACGAGCCACCGCATTCGTGCACCGTCGTGGGTGCCTGCGTCCTGCATGAGTCGCACGGTGCCCGGGCGTGCGGATACGAAAAGAGCGAATCGTCGCGCGAGGACACGCAGTCGGTCGGCGCTCGGGAGCCCCTCGAGCCCCGTGAGCGTCTCGCCGAGGGCGCCGTGCAGCTCTGCGAAGGCGAGGTCGGCGGCCTCCTGCCAGAGCAGCTCCTTCGACCCAAAATAGTACTTGATGAGACCGACGTTGACCCCCGCGCCGTCTGCGATCTTGCGGGTGGTGGCGCCCTCGAACCCCAAATCGGCAAAGATGTCGAGGCTCTTCTCGAGGATCCGGTCGCGGGTCGAGGGTCTTTCGACGGGCTTGATCACTTGAGTAAATCTATTATACAAATGAGTAACAGGCGCAAGGGAGGAACGACATGGGTCAGAACGACTTCACCGACGAGTTCGGTTTCACGGCGCCGCTGCCGGTGACACACGCTCAGCGGAAGATTCCGGACGAGGGGTTCGCGACGGGCCCGGCCGTCGGCGCGCGGCTCCCCGACTTCGAGTTGCAGAGTCACACTGGCGAACGCATCGCGCTTCACGCCGATCGGGGTGACTCCAAGGCCGCTGTCGTCTTCTTTCGTTCCGCCGTGTGGTGACCCCCGTGCATGACGCAGCTCGGTGAGCTGCAAAAGGCGCTTCCCCGCTTCGAGGCGGCCGGCATCAAGCTATACGCGGTGAGCTACGACGAGCCCGAGGCGCTCGCTGCGTTCGCACACGCGCAGGGGATTGGTTTCCCGTTGCTCGCGGATTCCGGCTCGGCCGTGATCCGGCGCTTCGGCATCCTCAATACCTTCGTTGCGGAGACCGATGCTCCCTTTTACGGAATTCCGTTTCCGGGAACGTACGTTCTGGACGAAGAGGGCATCGTTCGCGAGAAGTTCTTCCGCAGGCATCTTGCGAACCGCGAGAGTGCGGACACGGTCCTGGAGTCCGCGCTGGGCGAGATTCTCATGGGAGAGGCGGATCCGCGCGCGGACGCTGGAGACGAGGACGTGAGGGTGACGGCGTTCTTTCACGGAGGGCCGCTCCGGTCGGGGCCGCTTCGGCGGGTGGTCGTGCGATTCGAGTTGCGAGACGGACTCCACATCTACGCTGAGCCGGTGCCCGACGGGATGGTGGCGACCGACGTTATTGTCGAAGGACCCGACGGGCTGATGGTCGAAGCCCCAATCCTTCCCCCGTCTGAACCGCTACGGCTCGAAGTGTTGGACGCAGACCTTCAGGTCTGGAGCGGCACGGTCGATATCGCTGTCCCGATCTGGGCCAACTCGGAGCTCGTCTGCATCATGCGTCCCGTGGATCCGAATGTCGTCACGCTCGATGTGACCGTCCGCTACCAGGCGTGCGACGACACGACGTGCCTCATGCCACGGACGGAGAGGCTCCGAGTCGAAGTGCCGCTGGCGCCGCACGACGTGCCGGCCTTCCTCGACGGTACGGGGCATCGGGGCGTCGATGTGGATTCGATGAAGTACTTCCGGGACATGGTGAACCGCACGAGGGGGTGACGCGGGGACGATCAGTTGCCGTTGATGCGTCGCCCGCCGTCGACCGTGATGATGTCGCCGGTGTGATACCGGGCTGCATCGCTCATGAGGTAGACCACGATCCCGCCGAGGTCTTCCGGCGTGCCCATGCGCGCAATGGGTGTCTTCTGTTCGGCGATCGGTTTCAGCCCGGAGTCGGGCCCCCCGGTCATGTCGGTGGCAATCAGCCCTGCGCACACCATGTTCGCGCGCACGCCCTGGGCGCCAAGCTCGACCGCGAAATTTCGGATCATCGCCGCGATGGCGTTCTTGGCGGCGGCGTAGTGGCCTACCCCCCAGGTTCCCATGAAGTTGGTGAGGCTGCCCGTCGCGATCAGGGAGCCGCCGGAGTCGCCCGCCTCGGCGCGCTTCACCATGTGCCGGGCGCCTTCGCGCAGAGTGACGAACGAGCCGACCTGCGAGATGGCGATGTGCCGGCCGAACTCTTCGGTCGAGAGATCGATCATCGGGGTGAGTCCGGCGAAGCCCGCGTTCGCGATCACGCAGTCGAGGCGCCCCATCTCGGCGATCGCATGTTCGAAGCCGCGAACTTGGGCCGCTTCGTCGGCGACGTCGATTTCGTCCGTCAGCACGCGTCCGCCGTGTTCGCCCACGAGGGTTGCGGCTTCGGCGTTCCGTTCGGCGCGCCGGCCCCAGAGGACGACGTCGCCGCCTGCTTCCGCGATGGCGTTCGCGTAGCCGAGACCGATACCGGAGTTTGCGCCAGTGATGAGCGCGACCTTGCCGTTGAGATCGAACGGGTTGTTGGCCATGCTGCCTCGTACCATGGCGGAACGCAGATACGACCCTGAGCTTGCCCCGTTCATTCCCCTCCTCCCCAAGAGTGATTGGGACGACATCGAAGGCGCGCGCGCTGGCCTGGCCGAGCTTCTAGGTGGCCTGGCACGCCCCGAACCTCCGAGGCACGTGGGGTGGGAGGACACCAAGATCGCGGGCCCCGAAGGGGCACCGGAGGTCGAGGTTCGCATCTATCGTCCCAAGGAAGCCGCCCCGAACCGGCCGGCGGTTCTCTATATCCATGGCGGCGGTTTCTGCGTCGGGAGTGTCGACATGGAGCACGAAGGCGCGTTGCGACCGTGTGCGGACCTCGGCGCGGTGGTGGTTTCGGTCGAGTACCGGCTCGCGCCGGAGCATCCGTTCCCGGCTGGATTCGAAGATTGCTACGCCGCGCTCGTCTGGATGGGGCAGAACACCGAGCAGCTCGCCATCGATCCCGACCGGGTTGCCGTGATGGGTGGAAGTGCCGGTGGTGCACTCGCGGCGGGCGTTGCGCTTGCGGCGCGTGATCGCGGCGGCCCGAGGTTGTGCTTTCAGGTCTTGAACATCCCGGTGATCGACGATCGGATGGATACGCCGTCGATGACCGACTTCGTCGATACGCCGATGTGGAACCGGTCGAGTGCAGTGAAGAGTTGGGACTATTACCTGGGCGACAGCCGCGGCGACGTGTCCCCCTATGCGGCGCCGGGGCGTGCCACGGACTTGAGAGGGCTCCCTCCGGCGTACGTCGCCACGATGGAGTTCGATCCGCTCCGTGACGAGGGGATTGGGTACGCACTGCGACTTCTCCAGGCGGGCGTTCCTGTCGAGCTCCACCAGTTTCCCGGAACGTTTCATGGTTCGGCGGTGATCCCGTCGGCCGAAGTCTCGCGCCGGTGCTCGGATGAGATGATGGCGGCGTTGGGGAGGGCGATTCGATAGCCGGACAGACATGAGGGGACACGATTTGTTGCGCCCCCCTGTTGCTCACAATCTGTACGAGATCTCCGCCCCAAACGTGCGCGGCGACGCCATGTAGGGAAGCCCGATCCCCCAGGACGAGACGACCGACGTCAGTCCGAATTGCAGGTAGCGCTGGTCGGTGAGATTCTTGGCCCACAGGGCGACTTGCGCGCGGTCGTCGAGAAAGTCGTAGCTCAAGCGTCCGTGCAGAAGGTTGTAGCCGCCTTGGTTCGTGGCGCTGACTTCCTGTCCCTCGAAATGAATGAAGCTCTGATAGTACCAATCGAGTCGCGGCGTCAGCCAACCCTTCAGCCAAAGCGGGCCGTCGAGGTCCACTTCGAACGAGTACTGGACTGAGACGTGAGTTTGCAGTTCCGGCGAGGCAGGGAAGCTCTGGCCCGCGCGGCTGATGGTTTCTCCAGTGACGTCGTCGATCGCGTTGGGGAACGAGTCGTACTCCGTGTGGAGCAGGCCGACGGAGCCGTTCATCTGAAGACCGGTCGTCGGGAGGGCGATCATTTCGAGCTCGGCGCCCTTCGTCGTCGCCTTGGCCGCGTTTTGAGTGAGCTGAATCAGGTTTGGAAGTGGGTCTCCGGGCATGGTGAGATCGCGCACGGACGTGACTTGGATGTCGTCGTACGTGCCCAGGAAGATAGACGCATTGAACGTGATTCGCTGCTCCCAACCGATCGTCTTCACCCCGAGCTCGAACGAGTCGAGGGTCTCGGGCCCGAACCCCTCGAGGGTCTGGGCCTGTGGGTTCAGGATCGCGTTGAAGCCTCCACCTTTGAAGCCGCGCGCATAAGTGAAGTAGCCCATCAGGTGGTCGAGCGACATCGGGTCGAGCCAGGTGTCCGGCGCTCGGAAGGCAATCGACGCCATGGGCGTCCACGACGAGAAGATGGCGCTGTTCGAGGTGTCGAGTTCGGGGGGCAGCTCGGGATGCGTCGGGTCGTCGACCACGACGGCGGCCCCTTTTTTGTCTTCGGTGTACCGTAGGCCGCCGGTGAGACTCATCCAGTCAAAAACGTCGTACGTCGCCTGTGCGAAGGGGGCCCACGTCCAGTTGCTGATGTTGTTCTGATTGCCGCGGACGAAATCCAGTACGCCGAGGCCGGACGAGACCGTTCGGCTGTCGAGGCCCTTTTCCCATAGGGCGAAGAAGCCGAGCACGTAGTGAAGGTCGCCTCCCAGTGCAGCTCCGGCGACTTGGATTTCCTGAAGGATCTGCCATTGGTCGCCGGGGGGGCCGTCGAGGGGATTCGACCCCCCGGCGCTCGACGTCTGTACCGCGGGAAACCTCGTGCCGTCGAGCTCGAGACGCAGGCGCGTGAGCTGCTCGCGCCACGAGGTGATCGATTTCACTTCGAGTGCCTCGAGCGGCCCGACGTCGCCGACGTCCCAGGTGCCGGTGCCCCAGATCCCGTAACTCGTGACGTCCGAGAGCTGGTTCGTGTTGCCCTCAAACTCGAAATGTTCGGCCGACTCGCAGGCTTCGAGGTAGCCTGGATAGACGTTCACCAAGGGCGCTTCGGCGTTGGAGACCTGGCACTGCGGCCCGAGTCCGCCGTTCTGGGCTCGCGACCACGTGCCGGACACATCGATCGTCACGTCGTCCGTGGGCAGGAATCGTAGGCTACCGAGGAAGGCGAGCGAGTTCTGATTGGACAGGGTTTGGCCGATGAGCGCGTTGTCGACGAATCCGTCGGTCTTACGGGACGCGAATGCAACGCGGGAGAACAGCTTGTCCTCCAGCCACCCAATCGAGATTGGTACGTTCAGCATCGCGCGCCCGTCGAAGGTGCCGAGGTTGCCGGGCCGGACCATCGCGAATGCTTCGAGCTCCGGACTCGGCTTGACGGTCGTGATGTTGATGGCTCCGCCGACCGTGTTCTTGCCGAAGAGCGTTCCCTGCGGTCCCCGCAGGACCTCGACCTGTTGTACGTCGACGGTGTCGATGATCGAGCCCAGCGCTCGGGGAAGGAAGACGCCGTCGACGTAGATGCCGACGCCCGGATCGAACGCGATCTCCCACGTCGAGGTGCCGATGCCACGAATCCGAACCTGGGCCCCCTGGCCGTTGTTCGAGGTGAGGAACTGTAGGTTTGGGACGAGTTCCTGGATCTGGTCGAGGCGCACGACGCCTGCTTCGCGCAGGGTGCCCTCGGAGAGGGCCGTAACCGAGACCGGCGTGTCCTCGAGGAACTCGTCACGCTTCCGAGCGCGAACGACGATTTCTTCCACGCGCTGTCGAGCGTGTCGTGAGAGCCCCGGCGCGGCCTCACCCTGCTGAATCGCCTGCGCCTGAGCCGCGCTGGCGTCGCTCTCGTCCTCCGGTCCGCCCGCGTCGCCAGGCGATTCGATTCCGTCGAGGTACTCCGATGGTCCGGCCGGGGGCGGCTGCGCGTGTAAAATCCCAGGGGTGGCAAGGGCGAAGAGCAGGGTGATGCGTACCGAGATGCGGTCGGCGATGTGCATGGCCGTGGTTAGTATCACGGGGGGGGCGGGTGTTTAAACCAGCGTAGCTTGACTGCGCCGGGTCCGCCGACCATCGTTCGGACATGAGCACGAGCGCTGCTGCCCCGAACGAATCCGAGACGATCACGATCGCCCCTCTCTCGCCCACCGTGGGTGCCGTCATCGGCGGCGTCCGGATGAGTGGCGACGTGTCCGCAGGGCAAGTCGCGGAGATCCGACGCGCGCTTCTCGACTGGAAGGTGGTCTTCTTCCGCGACCAGGATGTCAACATCGAGGAGCACATCGCGTTCGGTGCTCTCTTCGGCGAGCTCGAGATCCATCCGTTCGCGACCAACCTCGAGGGCCATCCCGAGGTCGTCGTGATCCATCACGACGAGGGCTCGCTGTTTGGCCAGAACGGCTGGCACAGTGACGTGACCTGGCGTCTCGAGCCTTCGATGGGCTCGATCTTGCGAGCACGCATCGTTCCACCGGTCGGCGGCGACACGCTGTTCTGCGACATGAACGCGGCGTACGAGGGGTTGTCCGACGACATCAAAGAGAAGATCGAGGGGATGACCGCCGTGCACTCCTACACGCGGGTGTTCGGAGGTGGCGCGTCCGAAGACGAGCGAGAGGCGATGCGGGAGAAGTATCCCGACGCGCGACACCCCGTTGTGCGCACGCATCCTGAGACAGGCGCGAAGTCGCTCTACGTAAACGCTGCCTTCGTCTCGCATCTAGAAGGCGTCGATGCCGTCGAGGGCAACCGTCTGTTGCGGCGGTTGTACCGCCAGGCGTCGATCCCCGAGTATCAGTGTCGCTTTCGCTGGCAGAAGGAATCGGTGGCCTTCTGGGATAACCGCGCCGTTCAGCACTATGCGGCGTTCGATTACAAGCCCGCCACCCGCCGCGTCGAGCGGGTGACGATCGTCGGCGACACGCCCGTGTGAGGGTGACGGAGAGTGCGGTCTACAGCTTTGGTGCTGAAACGCCCGGGATCTCCTCGACCATCTCGTGAACGACTGCGCGCGATGGCACGAATGGGCGCGAGAAGGGACGCGGGTTCGAGATCCGATCCATCCGGAACATGCGCTGCGCCGATTTGTCGACGTCGATCGCGAGGATGTACCAGACCGGCGGTTGGACCAGGATCCCGTGCGGCTCGATCCGTCGCTGGGTCATGTTCTCGAAGCGGTCACGATACGTGAAGCTCAGACAGGTCTCCTGGCTGAAGCAGCGTTCGAACGCATCAATCAGGCTGGGGCACATTTCGCCGGCCGAGTCCCGGAGTCGGGGACTGGCGGGAGCGCCGACGGCGATCCGGCCGTAGAGCTGCCGGAGCTTCTGTCGCCGGGCTTCAGGCAGCGCGGCGAGCACCTTGTTGAGTCCCGCGCCGCTATCTTCCGAGAAGGGCAGTCCCGTGGCGCGGCGCGCGAGCTGGACGGAGAGCCACAACCCGACGACCTGGCTCTCATCGAGCTGCAGAGGCGGCAGCGGCGCCAGGCGCGCGAAGCGAACACCGCCTCCGCGGCCGCGTTCCCCTTCGATGTCGAGCCCACGGAGCCGTAGGTCGGCGATGTCGCGTCGTACGGTGCGTACCGAAACGCCGAGCTCCTCGGCGAGCTCGGTCATCGTCGCGAAGTGATTCGCCCGCAGGTGCGAGACCAGGGCGTCCGTGCGGTCGGTGCGATCCACCATGTCTCCAGGGGTGCGGAAGAAATAGGACAGATACTGACCTATTTCGTTCTAGAGTCTCGGTCAACCAA
Organism: Deltaproteobacteria bacterium; assembly: GCA_029262355.1. Taxonomy (GTDB): domain Bacteria; phylum Desulfobacterota; class Binatia; order UBA12015; family UBA12015; genus VGTG01. Next base: position 8,786 of record JAJCZO010000164.1, on the reverse strand, counting down.
GCTCATCCGGGCGCTCGAGCACGCCCGCAACCTCGACGAGGAGAAACCAAATGTCAGCGATGGAAATCGGAGTGAACCTGATCGAGCTCAGCAATGCCCACAAGGGCGTCGAGGCCGTCGAGGCCCTGTATTCGGACGCGATCGTGAGCATCGAGGGGCAGGGCACCGACGAGATGCCGGCCCGGATGGAGGGGAAGGACGCGGTTCGTGGGAAGAATACATGGTGGTACGACAACCACGAGGTCCATTCGTCGGTCGCGACTGGCCCCTTTTGTGGGCACCGGGAAGATCAGTTCGCGGTGAAGTTCGACATCGACGTCACGTTCAAGCCGAGTGGTGCGCGCAGCCAGATGTCGGAAATCGGCTTGTACACCGTCGCCGACGGCAAGGTCGTGCAGGAAGAGTTTCTCTATTTGCAGGGCTGATCGGTCCAGATCGCGACGACCGCGTCGACCAGCCGGCGGCGGCGGAAGCCGATGGCTTCATAGAGTCGCAGAGCATTCTCGTTCTCGGCGAGAACATGCAGGAAGGCTTCGTCGCCGCGCTCGCGGATGTGGGCCGCCATCCACAACGTGAGCGCGGCGCCAAAGCCCCGGCGCCGCACTGCTGGATGAGTGCAGACCGCGGAGATCTCGGTGAAGCCTGGTGTCTTCAGGCGCTCGCCCGCCATGGCGACGATCTTGCCCTCGTGACGAACGCCCACGTAGGTGCCCAGCTCACGTGGGCGAACGAAGAACGGGCCGGGCTCGGTGAGTTGGGTGAGGGCCAGCATCTCGGAGGCGTCGTCCACGGAGAGGATTTCGATACCGACCGTGGGCGGCGCGGGGAGAGCTCCGGCAACGAGCTGCCAAGTCGGACCGCGGAAAACCTCGTCCCATCCGGCTGGCGGGGTCGGCACGTGATCTCGGAAGAGGAGAGCCGCGCCGCCGGCTCCCACGAGCTCTGCCTGGGCCGCCCAGCCGTCGTCGTCGAGCTGATCCACTGCGGCAAACACCGCGATCTCCGGTTGGAAGCGGGCCGCTCGGCCGTTCGGGCTCCACTGGGCCAGGTCCGCCTGCGGACCGCGCAAGGCGTGCCACACGACATTGTCGAGCACGTTCTCGGTCGCCGTTGCAGGAATCATGGTCTACTCGACTTAGACCATGGGCAGAATCTCGACGGGGCGGCCGACCACCGATTCGAGCAACTCCTTGCGCTCGCTGGCGGTGTAAATCCCAAGGGAGAGGTCTTCGCCGTCGGCCGCCTTCGCGCGAACGATCAGGTTGCCGTCGTTCTTCTCGCAACTGATCTCCTCGACCCGCACGCTGCGCGGCCGGTTCAGACCGACGGCGACGCGCAGGATGGCTGCGAGCGCGCGTACTTCGTTTCGGTCCGCCTTCCCGAGCGCGGCGAACTCGGGGTGCTTCGTCCGGGGTGCGCTCTTGCGGTGGTAGCGTGCCACGAGCGCGATGACTTCGATCTCATGATCGGTGAAGCCGACGAGGTGCTCCGAGTGCCGGATCACGTAGTAGGTATGTCGGTGATGCTGGGTGTGTGAGATCACGAGTCCCACGTTGGAGAGCAGGGCGGCCGCCTCGAGGCGCTCGCGTTCGATGTCGTCCATCCCGTGCCAGGGCTCTAGGGCATCGAACAGCAAGAGGGCGAGTCTCGCGCCCTCTGCGGAGTGTTGGGGGTCGTCGTCACACAGCCCGACGAGTCGTCGAACGCTTCGTTGGCGCACGTCGTGCAGATGGTGCCGCGCGCTCCCGTGTAATCGCTCGTAGGCGTCGAGCAGTACTCCTTCGCGCAACCCGTAGTCGGAGATCAGGAGGCTCTTGATCGAGAGCTCGTTCATCACCTCTTCGAGGATGATCGCGCCGGCGACGATGATGTCGGCCCGCTTGGCGTCGAGCCCCTCTATCCGCCGGCGCTCGTCGACCGTCTGCGCCTTCGCGAGACGTTTCGCGGCGGCGGCGACGTCGTCGCGCTTCAGTTCGACTCCGTTCAGGGTCTTGAGAGATGGCAGGCTGCTGCGCTCGGCCGCAACGAGGGCGGCAATGGCCTGGATCGTTCCTGCGCTGCCGATCGCGACTTCGATGGGGCGCTCGCCCAGATCGCGTCCGACGGGGCCCAGCGATGCGCGCACGAACTTGCGGCAGTCCGACGCCGAGTTTCGCGTGACTTTGCCGTCGGGAAAGAACTGCTGCGTGAGTCGTACGGCGCCTAGCCGCATGCTGCGGACGAACTGGTCTTCGTCTCGGTGGCCGAGGATGATTTCGGTGCTGCCCCCGCCGATGTCGACGACGAGGTGATGGCGGTCGTACACGGGAAGAGCCTGGAGGATGCCGAGCCGGATGAGGCGTGCTTCCTCGATACCCGACACGACCTCGATTTGTACGCCGGCTTCGTCTCGGGCTCGTCGAAGGAAGTCGTGGCCGTTCTCGGCTTCACGAACTGCGCTGGTCGCGACTGCGGCGACGGGTGCGTCGACTGCGTCCGCGAGCCGGCGAAAACGCTCGAGTGCCAGTACGCCACGATCCATTGCGTCCGCGGTGAGGCGCTTCATGTCTCCCGAGCCCGAGCCCGAGCCCGAGCCGAGGCGGACCATCTCCTTCTCGCGGTCGATGGTCTCGAATGTCCGCCCCGCGGCAACGCGCGCGATCACGAGATGTACGGAGTTCGTGCCGATGTCGATGGCGGCAAGCGTATCGCCGCGGGCCGTGCGACCGTCGTGGTCGGAGGCGTCGCCGTCGTTGCTGGCACGCTCTGGGAACGGGTTCGTCATTGCCACGATGCTCGTTGTAGTCGATCGGCTCGGTTCGGGCGAGCACACTGGTTGGCGTGCTACGCAAGTGAGGATGATAGCGCTGCCTCCCCCCCGGTTCGAAGGTGCCTTTCGTCTCGAGGACGGACGCGAGCTCGGGTACGCCGAGTTCGGTCCCTCGACGGGGCGCCCGATTCTCTGGTTCCACGGGACTCCGGGTGCGTGCCGGCAGGTCGCGCCCGCAACGCGCCGCGCGTCCTGGGAGCGCAATGTACGTCTGATCGCCGTCGAGCGGCCTGGCATCGGTTCGTCGACCCCCCACGCCTACGGAGCGGTCGTGGAGTTCGCGCACGACATCGGACAACTCACCCGCGCACTCGGCATCGACCGCTTTTGCGTCGTGGGCCTGTCGGGCGGAGGCCCGTACACGCTCGCGTGTGCGCACGAGATGCCCGACCGCGTGGTCGCAGTGGCGGTGCTCGGTGGCGTCGCGCCTTCCGTCGGACCGGAGGCGCCGGAGGGTGGGGCGGTCTCCATCACCCCCTCGGTCGGACCGGCCCTCGTCGCGCTGCGCAAGCCGCTGGGCGTCGGGATGCGCGGTTTGGTGCAGGTTCTCCAGCCACTGGCCGACCCGGCGACCGATCTGTTTCTCCGGCTCTTGCCGCCGGGGGATGCAGAGGTGTTTTCCGATCCGGCCACGCGCCGAATGTTCCACGAGGATCTCATTCACGGGAGTCGCTCTTGGATGGAGGCGCTCTTCCTCGACGTGGGGCTCTTCGGAAAGTCGTGGGGGTTCGAACTCCGCAACGTGGCCGTGCCCGTCCACCTCTTCTACGGCGATGCCGATAACGTCGTCCCGCTCGCACATGGCGAGCACATGGCAGCCATCCTCCCGCGTGCGACCCTGGGTGTTCGTCCGCAGGAAGGTCACCTCGGTGGGCTTGGCGCGACGCACGAGATCTTCGATGCCCTGCTGGGTGAGGGCTTCGAAGACCACGACGAGCCGTCTGAGCGCGTGACGCGCGGGCGCGTTCGATCGTAACGGCTTCGATGCAGGCCGGGTTTCGGCGGGTTGCAGTGTTGCCTCCTCGTTCGCTCCGCGGGACGGCGCCGTGGTGGACCCTGTCTTTGGGCATGGTTCGGTTTTCTCTGCCTCGGCAGGCCTGCTAGAATCCTCGGCTGAAAACGCCTCTTGCGTTCTCGTCGCGTGTCACGCGGACACGCCCCGAGCGCTCGGGGCTTTCGAGCTCTCGAGTGCTCAGGCCGCCCCCGGGGAAGGACGAGAACGTGATCGTAGAAGGCAGCAAGGTTTCGATGGAGTACACGCTCACGCTGGATGACGGCACCAGCGTCGACACGAACGTCGACCAGGACCCGCTCGTGTACGCGCAGGGCGAGGGCCAGATCATCCCCGGGTTGGAGCGTGAGATGGTGGGGCTGGCGGTCGGCGACACCAAAAGTGTTCGGGTCGAGGCGAAGGACGGCTACGGTGAGTCGACCCCCGATGCGCTCAAGGAGATCGAGACCGAGCAGATCCCCGAAGACGCCCGCCAGGTTGGCGCGATGCTGATGGCCGAGGGCCACGCGGCGCCGATCCGGGTCCACGAGATCCGCGGCGACAAGGTCGTTCTCGATTTCAATCATCCTCTGGCTGGAAAAGACCTCAACTTTGCGGTGAAAGTGCTGGGCATCGAGTAGCGAGTCGGCCGGGGCGCACTGCTGGGTGAGGGGGCGATACCAAAGTCCTGGTTGCGTCGTCCGCGCCCGTATGCGAGCACTCGGATCACGAGTTTGGCCGGTCCCGGCGCCGTTGAGGCAGCCCGACCGCCGCCCTACCCATATCGGTAAAACTCGATTTCCGGGCCAAGTGCCGTAGCTCTGGGGCGAGCTGCGGACCCGAGGTCCCGCCACCGCGCGTATTCGCGCCACGGACGACACCGGTGCATCACCGGATGAGTTGCGTCCACCCGAAAGGTTTTTCTTGAACACCAACACTGCTTCCAAGCCCTCGCCGCAGGCGGAGAATGGCTTCCTCAACATGTCACTCGCGCCGTCGCTTCTCGCGGCGGTCGGTACGTCTGGATACACGACGCCCACGCCCATCCAGGAGGCCGCGATTCCGCATGTTCTCGACGGCCGCGACGTCTTGGGTTGCGCCCAGACGGGTACCGGCAAGACGGCGGCGTTCGCTCTGCCCATCCTCCACCACCTCATGGATCATCCCGGCTCTGGCCGTCGTGGTTCGGTTCGTGCGCTGGTTCTGGCGCCGACGCGCGAACTCGCGGCCCAGATCGCCGACAGCTTCGGTCGCTACGCGAAGGGCTCGAAGCTCCGCCATCTCGTCGTCTTCGGCGGAGTGGGTAAGGAGCCTCAGATTCGCGCGCTGAAGCGCGGTGTCGAGGTCCTGGTTGCGACTCCGGGACGTCTCCTCGATCTCATGTCGATGGGCGTCGTCTCGTTGTCGCATGTCGAGCACGTGGTCCTGGACGAAGCCGACCGGATGCTCGACATGGGCTTCATCCACGACATCAAGAAGGTGATGGCGAAGGTCCCCGAAGATCGCCAGACGCTTCTATTCTCGGCGACCATCCCCAAAGAGATCGAGGGGATGGCGGCAAAGTTTCTCCACAAGCCCAAGCGCATCGCTGTCGATCGCGTCTCGTCCACGTGTGATCCTATCGAGCAGTCGGTGTATTTCGTCGACTCTGCGTCGAAGTCGACGCTGCTGGTCGAGCTCTTGAAAGACGGCGCGATCGATCGGGCCCTGATCTTCACCCGCACGAAGCACGGCGCGAACCGTCTTGCGCAGAAGCTGACCAAGCGAGACATCCCGGCCTCGGCCATTCACGGGAACAAGTCGCAGTCGGCACGCGAGCGCACCCTGCTCGGGCTTCGGTCGGGCGAGACGCGGGTCGTCGTCGCTACCGATCTTGCGTCGCGGGGTCTAGACGTGAAGGGCCTGTCGCACGTCGTGAACTTCGACCTGCCCAATGAACCCGAGAGCTACGTGCACCGGGTCGGCCGTACCGGTCGGGCGGGCGAGTCGGGCATCGCGGTCTCCTTGTGCTCGCCGGCCGAGCGACCGTACCTCCAGGCGATCGAGAAGCTGACCGGGAAGAAGCTCATTCGACGGCCCGTGGAATCGTACGGCCTGACGACGCCGACCGAGAAGGCCACTCCCGCGGACATCGCGAACCTGCGCCGGAGTTCCGATGCGGCGCCGGATCGCCCGGTCCGCTCCTCTCCCCCGCATCGTGGCCGGCAGGGCGGTTCGCCGCGGGCGAAGAACGCGGGTCAGGCTGCGGGCGCGCCCCGTTCAGACTCCGCGGGTGGTACGAATGATGCAGCGGGGCCTGGTGGGTCTCGGCGCCCGCGCCGCGGAGCCAAGAAGCCGGCTCGCGGACGCGTCGGACGTTGACCCGACTGCGCTCCTAGGGCGCGGCGAAGAACTCCCAGATTGCATCGGTGGCCCGGAAGGGGCCGGACGGGTCCGTGGCCCCTCCGGGCCACTGGTGCGAGATTCCCGAGACCGCACACAGCTCGGTCGTCGTATCACCGGCACACCGTGGAGCGGCCTCGCAGACGGCGTTGGCTGCTGGTGTCGTGGTGACGCGCGGGGGCTCGCACGCGTTCAAGGCGGTGAACTGACCGAACGCCAGTTCGCCGAGCACGAATGGCACAACCGGATCGTCCACGTTTTGCACGATCAGGATCGATGCGTCCCGCCTCGGCTCGCAGCTCGACGCGACTCCGCCGGCAACGGGGGAGGTCGCGGTGAACAGGTCGGTCGCCTGACAGGCCAGGCGGAAGGTCATGGCGCCGCCGTTGGAGAATCCGGTTGCGAAGATCCGATCGTGGTCGATGCAGAGCTCGTCCTCGATCCTTGCGACCATGTCTCGGGCGAAGGCGACGTCGTCGATACCCAGCGACATTGCTGGATCGCAGCAGACGCCGGCATTCCAGGATCGGTCCACACCGGCTCCGGCCGCCACCACGAAGCCGCCCTCGGCAGCCTTCGCATCGAAGTCGGTCACGGCGAGGAACGCTTCGGGGGTCGAGGCGACTCCGTGAAATCCGAGAACCAAGGCGGTTGGCGCACCGGTCAGGGCCGACTGCGGAACGGAGAGCAGGAAGCGACGCTGCCGCCCGCCGGACTCGATCGCGATGTCATGCAGTCCCGCAATGCCCGGCTTGTCGGCGCATGGGTCCGAGCCGGTGCTCGATCCATCGCCGCAGGCGACGAGCCAAGGGCAGACGAGTAGGGCGAAGGCGACGACGGGTCGGCTCGAGATCATCCGGAGACCTTCCCCTGCGGGCTACCGTCCGTGCAAGGGCGCGGGTCCGCCGCGCCGGTCCCACAGGGCGAGTTGGCCGGGGAGATCGGGGAGCCGGGGGCGCTGGACCTCGAAGGTTGGGCGCGCGGGTGGTTGGGCCGGTCGCAGCTCCAGTCCCCATTTGCGCAGTTGGTCCGCGCCCCAGTCCGCGGCTTCGTTGTGGGAGTTCCGTGGGCCTTCTGCCTGGCGCACGTCTCCGAGCGGGCCGACCTCGACCGAGGCGTGCTCCCCCGCGTGCCGGACATGAAACAGGTAGCAGTCGCCCGAGACGGCCGAGGCTGCGTAGGATGCGATGCAGTTCTCCATCATGCGGGCCTCGGCCTGGATGCGGTCGACGGTCGCGAGGAACTCGACGCCGCCTACCCTGGGCAACGGGATCGGAGGGCGAGCGGTAGGACGGGGCTGGGCGCGCCGGATTGCCACCCGCGTCGGCGGATCGGGTACGTGTCTCTCTCCCTGGCGGCGCGGTGCCGGACGGCGAGAGGGTGCGCGTAGTTCCTCGTGCCAGCGGATCGCCCGCGTCACCAGCCCGGGCAGAGAGCCCCGGAACGGGTGCGGGTAGTCGATCAGGAAGCGCACCGCGAACCCCAAGTCCTCCACCCGATCCGCGTCGAGCGGCCGGTCCACGAACGCAGCGATGGCGGTGACGGCGGCGACGAGCTCGCGGCGGTCGGCGCGCTCCAAGACCTTCCGCTGCTGTCCTGACGTCTGGGCGAGGCGGGCGCCGCGGCGGTCTCCGACATGCAGCAGAACCGCGGTCAGGCCGAGTCCGTCGGTCAGAGGACGTTCGAGCAGGAAGGAGCGCAGATGCGGCAGGAGCCGGGTCGGCACGTCGCTGGGCAGATTCATCAGGGTACGGTTCAGGCTGCGGTACGGGGCGCCGGTGAACGAGAACAGCGACCGCCACTCTCGCATCGCGGCGATCCGGCGCGCCGGACGGCGGTCGACGGGTAGTTCCCGCCGGAGGCACCACGGCTCGAACAGCTCGTCGTCGAGGTAAACGAGCGCGCACGCGGCGGCCCGGTACCGAGCCACATCGCGAGAGAGGAACGGGTCGCTGTAGAAGTCGGGCTCGCAGGCCAAACGGGGAACCGACGGACTCACCGCCAGAACCGCGGACTGGACTCGGTGCGCCTGGGGATTGATGTGACGCAGGCCGCGTGAGCGCGCGGACAGGAGGTGGCCATGTAGGATGGGGAGGGGCAAGGGGGGGACTCGCCGGCAGCTCCTGGCCCGAATGGCGCCGCGGATGTGCTCCGCGGCGCGGTCGACGTCGCAGAGGCTGAACGAGACGGGGGCCCGCGGTTCTGCGTCCGGCAGAAGGTCTGCGCGGTCCTGGCTTGGGGGATGAACCGTGAAGGCGAAGGGCTCCAGGCGCACGACGACGGGCTCTACGAACTCGTGTTCGATGCGCAGTTCCGGACCGCGGGCGAAGAAGCGATAGCCGAGCAAGGCGAACGTCTCTGCCACTGCGGGATGCGATCGTCAATGCCCATCTCGACTGCCCCTGGAAGTGCTTGTGATAAGAGCGATTCATGCCTGTGCAGATGCGACGAGAGGGGCGGGTTGCGATCGTGACCCTCGACCGAGAAGCGAAACGCAACGCGATCGATGCCGAGATGACCGGTGCGATCGACGCGGCTCTGAACGAGTTCGAGGACGATCCCGAGCTGTCGGTCGGTGTTCTGACCGGTGGAAGGAACGTGTTC
>JAJCZO010000163.1 GCA_029262355.1 Deltaproteobacteria bacterium | reverse complement strand
ACCGGCGTCTTCCAGACCATCCCCGCGTAACCGAGGTTCGCCGGGGAATTGAGAGAGACAAGGCGCACCGTCTGCCCAATCACGATGTGGAAGACGATCACCGGGTTCACCCGACCCTCAGCGTTGCAGAACCGCGGGCTGCGATCGTTCGTCGTGGCGATGTGCATCGCCGTCTCGGCCGAGGTCACCACGCGCGGAGTGGCGCAGATGAGTTCCTTGCCGAGCTCGAAGTCCTCGAAGAAGTTCCCGAGGCCGCCTTTTTCTTGACTCATTTTCGCACTTTCTCCGTGATCGTACCGCTCAGCTCCGAGGAAGCCCGAGCAAGCGTTGGGCAATGATGTTCCGTTGAATCTCGGCCGTACCGCCAGCAATCGTCGACGCACGCGAAAAGAGCATCCGCTGCGCGAACCGCCCGGCGCCGCGCACATGACGCGAGCCACGCAGGAGGATGCCATGCGGACCGAGCGCTTGCACGGAAGCCTCGCCGATGGCCTGACTCAGGTCGGACCAAAACTGCTTGACGAGCGACGTCTCGAGTCCCGGCGTGATGCCGCGACCCACCTTGCTCAGCATGGCTAGGTTCATGAAGCGCATGATCTCGGTCTCGATGTGGAGCCGAGCGAGCTCCTGACGGAGCCCCGGTTCCAGCGCCGCCCCCGACGACGACGCTTCACTGAGCAGCTCGTCGAGCGCGATCCGCGCCAGCGTTTGTTCCTTGATCGCGTAGTTGGCACCCCGTTCGTGGGCGAGCGTCACCTGGGCGATCTGCCAGCCCTCGTTCTCAGCCCCTATCACGTTCGTGCGCGGCACCCGTACCCGGTCGAGGAAGACCTCATTGAACTCCGACGCACCCGTGAGCTGCCGAAGCGGCCGAATGTCGATGCCGTCCGCCTCCATGTCGACGATCAGATACGAGATGCCGCGGTGCTTCTTTGCAGTCCTGTCCGTGCGGGCCAACAGGATCGCCCACCGCGCCTGGACCGCGTAGCTCGTCCACACCTTCTGGCCGGTAACGACGTAGCTATCGCCATCGAGTTCAGCGCGGGTGCGCAGCGAAGCGAGATCCGACCCGGCATCGGGCTCGGAGTACAGCTGACACCAGATCTCTTCTGCCGACAGAATGCCTGGAAGGTAGCGGCGCTTCTGCTCTTCGGTCCCGAAGTGGATCAACGTGGGGCCGACATTGTTGATCCCAACACGATTCACGAGTTGGGGAGCCCGAGCTCGTCCCATCTCCTCGGCGAAGATCGCCTGCTCCATCGGTGTCGCGTCCCGACCACCGAACGCCGCTGGCCAATGAATGCCAACCCAGCCGCCCTCGTACATCGCTCGCTGGAACTCGCGCATGTACTCGAACTCCGCTGCGAAGTCCTCCGGAGGGTCGCCGGACGGCACCGTCTTCGCGAGAAAAGCGCGCAACTCAGCACGAAAACGCTCCTCCCCCTCTGTGAAAGCGAAGTCCATCGAGAGCCACCGCCTACACGGACCCTACTTGGTCGCGATCGGGTTCACCGGGCTCCCGGTGCCCCCGACGATCGGTTCGGGTGATGCGTGCAGGAGGAACTCATAAACACCATCCTTGGCGCAGTCTTCGGCAAGATCGTCGAGGAACCAGTGCTGCCCCTGCATCATGCCCATCTCCACGAGGTGGAGAAGGTGCACCGGCAAGAGCACGGCCTCATCCTCGCCGGGCCAAACCTCGAAGGAGAACGTGTCCGTCGCGACCGCTGCAACGTCATGCTCCCGAAACCACTTCACCGACGTATAGGAAAGACCGGGAGCCGGCAGACGATACGCGTCCTTGTCCCCAGTACGGAGATGCTCCTGTTGGCCCGTGCGGACGAGGAGAATGTCGCCCGGCTCAACCGTGACGCCGGCCTTGGCCACCGCTGCGTCGAGATCTTCGGGCACGATCGCGTGTCCGGCGTCGAGCCGCCGGACACCCTTCGCCGCCGCCACGTCGAGCAGAATCCCGCGGGTGACGATGCTCTTCACCTTCTCGATCCCACACTTGGTCGCACCCGCCTCGGCGATCACGGTCCCAGAGGGGTAGCCGTTGTAGAGGAGACCGGCGTAACTCGCGTGCGCGAGTCCGTCCCAGTGCGTCGCACACTGGGTGCCCATCACCAGCACATCGTCGCTCAGGCACGTCTTCTGGGGATCACCCATGAAGGGCGTGTTGATGCCGATCATGGTGTGCAGCGGGTTGATCCGATTCGGAATCCGGCCCGTTTGCGGTCCATCGTGATGAAGAGGGAGCGCGAGAGAGAAGCTCCGCCCAGTCTTGGCGCAGCCGACACCGCGAAGCGTGGCCTCCGGCGTCACCAGGTTCATCGTGCCGATCTCGTCCTCGTCGCCCCAGCGACCCTTGTTCGAGACCTCTTTCGCCAGTTCGTGAAACCACTCGGGAAGGGACATGCGCTCTCTTCTCTCTCGCCGACAACTGCCGGTGCCACGCCGCGCGTGCGGCTCGTTCCTGCCAGAATCGCGTCCTTCGTGTCGCCCACGAAACCGGCTCGACCAGGGGCTGAGGTAGTCAGGAGCCTCCCGGCGGTCAAGTCGGTGAGCGACTACCCTTCCGTGAGGTCCACCTGCCGCTTCAACTCTGCAACGTCGAAGTAATCGCGCCAAAGAGAGATCTTGCCATCTCGGGTCTCGAACGAGCCCATCGCTCGAAAACCGATCACCCTGCCGCCCGGCAGCCAGAAGCGATCTTCGCGCTCGCAGAGGACGGCACCTCCATCTTCTGCGATCCGCAGCACTTCGGACTCGATCTGCTCGAAGCGGGCGCGGTAAATCTCGATCGCCCCGGCGATCGCAAGCGGACCGACCAGAGGACGTTCGACCGATACGTGGCGATACTCACAATCGGAGGTGAAGAACTCCCGAATGTCGGCTGGGGGCAGCCCCGGCCACTGCGTGCAGAAGCCGCGCACGATCTCGACCGGCGACACTACTGCCCCTCCCTCTGCATCGCGCCACCGCCTTGCCCCGCGTGGCGCATCAGATGATCCCTTCGCGACGAAGATCGTCGACCTCGGACGCGGAGAATCCCGCGAGAGACGAGAGGACCTCCTCGGTATGCTCGCCCAGCCTCGCTGCCCGACGGTACTCCGGCTGGACACCCGACATCTTGATGGGGTTCGCCACCTGCGCGACGCGACCGAACACGGGGTGATCGATAGCAACGATCATCTCGCGCGCCAGCACGTGCTCGTCGGCCAAGGCTTCTTCGACTCCGTACACCGGACCGCACGGTACCACGCCGCGCAGGGCCGCGAGCCAGGTATCCGTCCGCCGTCTCCCGAACTCGGCCGCAAGAATCGCAAGGAGCGCGTCTCGATTCTCGAGACGCGCTGAGAAACCCGCGAATCGAGGATCTAGCTGGAGATCGGCTCGATTCAGAACTTCGCAGAGCCGGTCCCAGAACTTTTCCTTCATACACATGACGACGAGGTGCCCATCAGAGGTCTCGAACGTCTGCGCCGGCACCACACTCTGGTGGGCAGAGGCGCGCATGCGTTCCGGCTGCACGCCCCGGCTCAGGCTCCACGAGGCGAGATAATTGAGCATGGAGATGGCCGTGTCGTAAAGACTAACGTCGATCTCGGCTCCCCCTCCGGTCTCTTGGGCCCGACGAAGTCCGATCATCAGAGCCAGAACCGATACCAGCCCCGCCGAGAAGTCCACGACCGAGATGCCAGATCGCGTCGGAGGCCCGTCCGGTTCTCCCGTGAGTGACAAGAACCCGGTGTATGCCTGAATGAGGAAGTCGTAACCGGGCTCGCTCGCCCGAGGCCCCGTCTGCCCGAAGCCCGACAACGAACAGCAGACGACGGCAGGATGCACGTCGCGCAGCGCCTCATACGTGAGGCCGAGGCGAGCCGGCTCTCCACCGCGGATATTGTTGTAGACCGCCGCGCATGACGGAACGAGACGCCGCAGCACAGCCTGCCCGCGCGGCTCCCGCAGGTCGAGCGTGATCCCTCGGCAACCACGGTTGAGCGCCTGGTAATAGAGCGAGTCTCCTGCCTCGGCGAACGGCGGCACGTGGCGGGCCTCGTCCCCGCGCCCGGGCGGCTCGAGCTTGATCACGTCGGCACCCAAGTCCGAGAGAAGACTGAGGGCCCACGGACCGGCGCCGAGCTGACTCACCGCGAGAATCCGCACTCCGTCCAGCGGCAGCGTCTCGGTCACGGGTCACCCCGACGGTCGACACTGTCGACCGATGCGCGACGAAGTCCCGCCATGATTCGTTTCGCGCTCGGCAGCGGCCTCGCTTCGAGCAGAGAGATCACAGCCTCCGCTTGCTCGGAACCGATGGAGGGCACGGCGTTCGCACGAAACTTGGCCCCGACCTCTTCGAAGGACAGCGGCGCTCCCGGACCTCCGCGGTTGTCGCTGTGATCCGACTCGAAGCTTCGGCCGTCTGCCAGCTCGAGCCGCAAACGTCCGGGGAAGCTCGCCGGAAACTCCACTCGCGGCTCTGGCACGATACGCACCCGGTGAGCGAGCGCGATCAACCGCTCATCCGCGATCGTTTCCGGCTCGTACTCGTCGAGGGTCACTCGGCCGCGCGAGAACATCACTGCAACGGAGAACGGCAGGCTGAACTGCGCATCGTAGGGGGTCTGCGGGCGAAGCTTCGTGGCGCGCGGCTCGCACACCACCGGAATCGTCAGCGGCACGACCCCACACTCGATCGCGGTGATCTGAGCGAGTGCGGCTTCACCCGCCGGCTCTCCCCGGCCCACGCCGAGGTGCTCGCGGAGCTCCGCAGCACCATCGAGGAACGCGTGAACGAAGTGGCAACAGGGATACGGCTTGAGCGCGATGTCGAGCATCTCCCAGTCACATCCGAGGCCGCGGCCGATCCGGCTGGGGTCTGCCGCTCCGGCGAAAAGCGTCGGCAGCAGGCCAAAGCGGCCATCGAGCCCGCCAGCCGGACCGCTCAGCCCCGCCCGCCCGAGCCGCGCCGCGAGGACGCCGCCATGCGCCGCCCAACCACCGTGCAACCTCTTGGCTGAGGTCCCGTCCGTCAAAAACTCGAGCAGGCCTCCGGCCATGCTTGCCGCAAGCCCGAGTGCCGACACGGTCTGTCCCAGAGTGAGGCGATAGAGCATGCTCGCGGCGAGGGCGGCCCCGAAGACGCCGGCGATCGGCGTCGCGTGAAACCCCCGATGATGAAATTCGCCTTCGGCCGCGAGCCCGATACGAACCGCGGTTTCGAGCCCCGCCGCGATCGCGGCGGACACCGCGATACCGTCCGCGTCGACCTCTTCGGCGACCGCCATCGCAGCCGGCGTCACCGTCGCGCTCGGATGCACGATGGATCGCAGGTGGGTGTCGTCGTAATCCACCCCGTGCGCGAGCGTGCCATTGAGGAGAGCGGCGTTGGGTGCACCCAATTCTTGCGCCAGACCAATGCCGACCGATTCCGGGGGGCCCCCAAGCCCGAGCGTCACCTCTCGTACTGCGGGGGCGAAGTCCTGCCGCGAGGCCGCGAGTTGCACGCCTAGGACATCGAGGACATGCGTGGCGACCTTGTCGGTCACCGCCCGGGGCACCGCGCCGTCGCGAGCTTCCGCCGCGAAGCGGGCGAGAGCACTTGATATCGGGACCGTCATCGAAGGGATCTGCGCGTGCGGAAGTCTACCAGATATCCGCTCGGCCCGATGAGACCGTTACGCGATCTTCTGTGTGGGTCCGACTTGGCTGTCGGGCGGAAGCTCGGTTGTCCTCAGAAAACCCAGCCGACGCGACAACTCGGTGGAGGCGCGCCGCACCAACTGAACATGCGCCGGCACCGCGACACGCGCAGCCCGGTCGGCGACGCACGCGACTCCGATGGCGCCAACCAGGCGTCCGGTCCGATCGAAAACCGCTCCGGCAACAAAGGAGACGCCTTCGATCAGATCTCCGTGATCAACCGTGACGTCAGACGCTTGGTCCACCAGCTTGGGCGTCGACTCGAGCGCCTCCGGGCTGGGCGTCGCCGAGCCGAAAAGCCGACCGATCGCTCCGTTGCCAGCCGCGTACCGACGTCCCGTCTCGATCGCCGAGGCCTCGCGGGAACCCGCAAGCCGCGACACGAAGACGACATCACCATCCGCCGGCGTCGCGAGCCATACCGTCTCCCGAGCCTGCTCGCCCAACCGATGCAAGATCGGCTGAGCCTCGGTGACCAGTGGACGGTTTCTCGCCGCCCGCATCCCGAGCTCGAACAAGCGGAGCGACAGGCGTACCTTGCGGCCGCCCTCGGTCCGCTCCAACAAGCCAAGCTGCGTCAGCGTCGAGACGAAGCGACTCGCTGTGCTCTTGTTCAGCCCAACGCGGCGCGCCAAGTCCATCACGCCGAGCTCTGGTGTTTCTTCGCTGAAGGCGGACAGCACTCGGCTGGCCTTCTCCAGAGAAGCGTTGCGATTTGTCGTCGTGTGCAGTTTCATGTCCAAGATGCCGATGAGAGGTAGATTGCTCCGTTCGTTCGACTCGGTCGAACGTAGGTCAGTGGTTCAAGTGCAGTCAACGTCGAATTCCTGGGAAAGTGCACCGCACCGGATTGGTCTCGTGTGGGCCCTTTCCGCCGCCATGGCGATTGCCGGGCTCACCCCTTCCGCCTTTGCTGAGCCAGAATCGCCAGCTTCCTCGGTTTCCGCTCCTGCCGGGGGCGAAGCCGAAGAAAAAGGCTTGACGACGGACCAGATCGAGGGCCTCGCTGCGCTCGAACGAGCATCCGAGCTTCTCGAAGCCGGCGAGAACGCGGACACCGACGAACAGCGGAAGCTCAAATACGACGAATCGGCAAAGTACGCGGAGCGCGCAGTCGAGCTGATTCCCGACAACGCCGACGCTCACTTTGTTCTCTTCGGAGCCAGGGGACGAGTCGCCCAGATGGGAGGACTCGCATCCGCGGCTCTCGCACTGTCGTCGCTCAACGGCGTGCTCGACGAGGTCCTGCGACTCGACCCCGATCACCCCGACGCGCTGGCCGCTCGCGGCGGCATGCTGATGAAGCTGCCCCGCCTCATGGGGGGCAACACGACGGAGGGGATTCGCTACCTCGAGCGCGCGACGAAGATCAATCCCAACGGGGCCGGCACCCGCCTCGAGCTGGCGGAAGCCTACGAGATCGTCGGACGAGACAACGACGCCCTGCTGACCGGCCGAGCCGCCCTCGCGATCGCGGAAAACAAGGGTGAAGACGAAAAGGTCGAGCGGGCACGAGCGTTCGTCGCGGAGCTCGAGAAGTCCTGCAACGATTGCGCTCTCGCGGCGGCGACGAAGTAGAACGGCCGCGGGCGCTCGCACAAGAGGAGATGGAGCGATGGTGGAAAAGATCGTCGAACTCACGGGCACATCGACGAGTTCGATCGAAGACGCGGTCGAGCTCGCCATCTCCCGAGCCTCAGTCACGATCGCCGGCATCCGCGAGGCCACCGTGATGCAGGCTACGGCACAGATCGAGAACGGTAAGATCTGCGGCTGGAAGGTCACCGTGAAGGTGCGATTCGCGATTCAAGACCAGGTCCACGAGTGAGTGACACCATCCCCCCGGAGGCTGCCAAGGTTCGGACCGTGGCCCCCGGAGTCCTCGAGATCTTCCTTCCGCTGCCCTCGAAGCCCTCCATCATCAACGTGTTTCTGATCGACTGCGGCTCTGGGGAGTGGGCGTTGGTCGACACCGGCGTGGCGCTCGCCGACAGTCGCGCAGCCTTCGCCCGAGCGCTCGCGAGCCAGGGCATCGAAGCGAAAGCCGTGACGACGCTGCTCGGAACGCACCACCACCCGGACCACTTCGGAGCGTCGGCCGACTTCCGCGCCGACGGAGGTGAGCGCGTCCATCTTCATCCGTTGGAAGTCGAGCGGATGGAATACTCGATGACCGCAGCCACCAGCGACATGATCGTCCATGGCCGGCGCCACGGAATGCCCATTCCAGACGACGTCAGAGGCGCTCCCAAGCCGGCGGAGATCTGGGCCGGAACGTTCCAACCCACGCGCGAGATCGATCACCTTCTCGAAGACGGCGAAGTTCTCGAGTTGGGACGGCGCCGGCTCCAGGTCGTGTGGACACCCGGCCACACGCCCGGCCACTGCTGCTTCCTGGACCTCGACGACCGCACGCTCTTCGTCGGCGACCACCTGCTGCCCAAGATCACACCGCACGTCGGCGTCTTCGCCACGGGTCCGAAGAACCCCCTCGGCGACTTCATCGCCTCGCAGGAAAAGGTCGCGGCACTCGATGCTGCGCTGGTCTGCCCCGCCCATGGCCCCGTATATTCCGCCCACCACCACCGCGCCCACCAGATCATCGCCCACCACGAACACCGTCTCCGCGAGATGCTCGACGTCATCCACACCGAGCCCGCCACTGCCTTCGAAACCGCTGCTCAGGTCTTCGATTGGGTCTTCAAGGACCCCGACGCGCGCATGCAGAAGGGCGCGGCCTTCATGGAGACCCTTGCCCACCTCGAGTTGCTGCACGCTCGTGGCGATGCCGAGCGCGAGGACCGAGACGGCGTGATCTACTTCCGCGCCTCCGCCTGATCCGCCCGACGCACGACGCGGAGATGTCGAGGAAAAAATGTGGGCCAGCGGGGACCGGCAGGGGAGAGGAGGAACCCCACCGGCCACGTCCGCTGGCCCCGGAAGGCTCGCCTTCATAGCGGCCAGACACAGCTGCGGACATCGGAGGGGGTGGCGTTCGCCCATCCAAAACCGGAGATACCATGTCCACCGTAATCGACGAGTCGTCCGCCTCTAATATTCGACCTTCGCCAAACTTATTCAACCACTCCATTTGCCTCGAGCATGATCAATTGGCCGGCATCGTCGATTTCCGCCTCCACGAACATGCCGCGACGCAGAGAAGTGGCCGAAATTGCTCGGCCGCCGCTCGTAATGTGTGAATCCGGCCTCAGCAGAGCCCGTTTTCCGTCGACCTCCACCGCATCTGCGGAGACGTAGGTGACGACTCCCGCGGTCTGAATGTCGGCCCACGACGCAGACCCGATGGAAAACACGATACCCAGCGCGAAAGCGCTCCGCCCCATCCAACGCACATTGACCTCCTCGAGGCGCCCGAGCCTCACCAGACTTCCCGCCAGTTCACGGGAACTACGTTGTTCTGCATCTGCGGAAGGCTCAGCGGCTGAAGAGCAATGCCGCCACCCTTCGTCACACCGAAGAACGCCTTCGTCTCGTCATCGCCGAAGGTGACCTTGAGCGAGGTGGGAATGCTCTGCCCGACCAGGATGAAGCGATCACCCACCGTGAGGGTTCCGCCCGAACCGGAGCCCGTCCCACCGCCGTCGCCAAGCCCACCGCCGCTCGTGCCGGCGAGATCGAAACTCGGGCTCCCCGTGAGAGGACTGAGGGCGTAGAGCCGCGCCGAGCCGCCCGCCTCACATACGACGGTCGATGGAGTGAACGTCGCGAACGCGACGTTGAAGAAGACCGTCGGTGGCGCCAACACCTTCTCGCCGGCACCCAGAAGTCGGATGTACCAGCCGTGCTTGTTCGCGATCTGCTCGATCAAGGTCTCTTCGCCCGTCGAGCCCGGCTGCACGACCGTGTTGGTCACATCGATCAGGGCGGCTTCGCCCAGATTGTTCGTACCGTCGTCACGAACGCCGTAGAAGCGGTCGGTCACATTCGTCGAGAGTGGGCTCGAGCGATCACCCGTACCGAAGTACACCATGACCGAGCCGGAATTGATGACCGCGTCGGGCTGGTAGTAGATGCGATGGCCCGATGGTGTGCTGAACAGAAGCTCGACACTGAAGTCGTCGCGGATCCGCCACATGTTGCCGCCCATGTCCCCGATGTAACCACGATCGAAGATCCCGTCGCCGTTGACGTCGAACACCAGCGGATCGCTCGGGATCGCGTAGTCCATCCCACCGGGGCTCGCCTCTGCCAGCTTGTTTCCGGTTGCCAGATCGATGACGTAGATGGCACGCCCCATCGGGTCTGTCGTATTGGGGGAACCCACCGCCGGATCGTCGAAGTACATGTCGTACCCCGCGCCCACCACCGCAACCGGAGCGCCGCTCGCACCGGCGTACTTCGTGAGAGACGGCGTCGACATGGTGAAGCCGAGCTCGGCGTATCCGCTCGTCGTCTCGTTCACGCGCCAGAGAAGCTGTGGAGACGTCTTGCTCGTGATGTCGAGCCCGTAGTAGGCTCGCCCGCCGCGACCCAAGCCGAAGACGAGGGTCTTCGTCCCCCCGGCACCGTGGTAAACCTTGGGCGACGCATCGACGAAGAACGGATGCTCCGACGCCTGGCCCGGCCGAAGAAGATTCAGATTCCCAAGAACGTCCGGCGGCACGAACGCCCACACCTCCGCACCCGAGGCATCATCAAAGGCGTGCAGCATGCCGTCATTCGCACCCACGATGATCAGAGCGTTGCTGCCCGAGGTATCGTAGTTCACGATCAGCGGAACCGAGTGAATGATATCGCCAAGAATCCAGGTCCTGGTCTCGGTGACATCACCGTCATCGTCGTTGTCATAGACATCGACGCCGTACATATAGTCGATCAGCCCGTCTCGCTCGATCGCGGTATCGTCCGGAGCAACGAGACCGAGCATCCCCGGGGTGATGGCGGCGTTCGTCTTGCTGAAGGCCTGCGCGGCCGCCGTGAGATCGAGGCCGCCGAGTGCGCCGACGCCCGTGCCGGTGTAGGTGAAGATGTTGCGGTTCGCGATGGTGCTCTGTTGGAGCACCGCCCCGACGCCACCAGACGTCACCGAGCTACCCGACGCCCCCCCGGTCGAGGAATCCCAGAACGACTCTGCCGTTCCGAGGATGGTACCGTCGTCGAGAGTCGCCTCGCCCGACCCACTCGCACAGGTGGGCGACGATGCGTTGCAGATCGTACCCTCATCTCGGTTCAGCGCGTACTTCTTGATGTTTCCGGGCCACTCTTGCTGGCCTTCGCGCGGACTGAACAGCGCCACGTATAGACGATCTCCAGACTCGGTCCGGTTCGTCTGACTCACCGGCACCACGGGCGCGACAAACGACTGAGCATCGTTCTTGATGAGGTTGATGGCCTCCCGGAGCTTGTCGTCGAGCTCGTCGGGATTCGCCGCGGAAAGGCAGTCACCACCACCGTACTTCTTGGAAGCCCGCCACAGCATCGAGCCTCCGCCTGGGCTCGTATCGCCCGGAGCGGGCTCCTGACAGAAATCGAAGCCGAAGGAGATCGCGTAGAAGGCAACGGGCTGATTCTGCGTATTTCCAAGAGGGAACTCGCCGCGGACCTTGAGCATCGCGTCGTCGAGATAGTCCGAACCGCAGTTGAACATCTGCCCCGTCGTCGCGAGGTAGTTCGGACTCGCCGGGTCCTCTTTGCCGTCCCCGTTCAGATCACCCGGAACGCCCGCAAACGCCTGCAGTCGGTCGAACTCGCACAACTGCTGATTCCCGATGAGGAAGTCGCCTTCGCCCTCGGGGATGCCATCCGTTACCATCAGCGCGTAGTTCCGCTGGCAAACATACTCGACCGGGGACGTGGTGAAGCCTGGAGCCGGCGCCGTGCCGTTATAGTAGTTCCACGCATCGATCAGGCGATGCGTGGTTGGCGTCCCGCCGTTCGAGTTCATCGCCTGGATCGCCGAGGTGAGGGCCACGCGGGACGTTGCATCCATGTCCTGAACGGGAAACACGAAGGCGTTGTTGTTCACCTGCCAGTTCGTGATCTCTGTCTCATCCGAGTAGTTGAGAGATCCGTAGTTGATGCCGGCGGGATCGAAGACGATCATGCCGAATCTCACGTTGTCGTTCTCGGTGTCGTTGATGGCCGAGGTCATGACGCCCTTGGCAATCGCCATCTTGTTCTGGACGGCACACGCGTCGCCGGGCGCCGGGGTGCAGTCGGAGTCGCTGACGCACGGCGCGAGGCTGATCACGCAGTTCTTTGGCGGATTGGTCTCGAAGTTTCGTCGGTTGCCCATCCGCCGTCGCGACTCGCGGTCGTCGATGTCGTCGCCGTTCGGAGGTGGAATGGCATCTTGGAACGACGCCGCACAGTGGCTCTGGTCAACGACCCAATTCGACTGCGTGCGCCGACAGCGGCAGCTCGAGGTGACGTAACCGCCACTGATTCCGTTTCTGTCCCGGCAGCGCGTATAGACCGTGCCCGGAGCGAACCCGCCCGTATAGATGGTGTTCGGGTAGGTGTTGTACGCCTGCAGACCCATGCTCCCGGAATTGTCGAAGATGACCAGGACGTTCGGAGACACCTGGGTCCCCGTGAAGATGTCCGTATCCAGACCGCTCGCCGGCCACGCCGAAGCGAGGACGACGACCACGGGAAGAATGCTCCACCAAAACGGACGTCTCATTGCCGTCTCCACAGCCATCTCCTCCATACCCCCAACCTACGATCCGCAATCCGCGCACGGCCCTGGCTTCGCGGCCTGCATCTGTACGCGTGCCATGGGGTCGAGCCCAACCGTCGCCGCATTCTTCTGCGAATCGAGCCGGAAGTAGTACATTTTCCCCAGGCCTTCCCCCTGACCGAACTGCGCCGGCCGGACCTTTCCGTCCGTCGTTCGGATCAGGAGATTCCCCGGCAGCGCGCGGTGATTGAGATACGACGCGGTCACCGAGGTATCGAGACTCGCCGACGTCCCCGAGTGGTCGATCATCCGGTCGGCCATGTCGGGAACGAAGTTGTCCTGCTCGCCGAGCGCGTAGTACGCGCCCCCGTCGGCGGCGTAGAACGCGCGCGCCGCCTGCGCCGCGAGAGCACCGGTCAACGTCGACATCTGCCCACTCGAGACGACGACGAGAGACAAGCCGGCAAGAGAAGCGATGATCCCCAGGGCGGCGATCAGCACGATGCCACGTTCGTTTCGGATCGTCTTCATTTGAACGGCCCTCAGCTCAAGTCGAAGCGAAATGTGAGATTTCGAACGTTCACCTCGGTGCTCACCGTCGACTTCGCGGGCGGGCTACCGGGAAGTGGCGCGGGATCCGCTGCCACGACGTCGAGGATGACCGATCGGAGGTCGTCTCCCGGCGCGACAGAAACGGTCCCATCCTGGTCGACGAACTGCAGATCGAACCCAGTCGCATTATCCGCCAGGACCTGGCCGTTCCGCAGCAGAAGCGCGCCGTCCCATGTGTAGATCAGATCTTCGAGTTGGATGACGTTGGGGCCGACCGGGTACTGATGGTCCAACGCGGAGTCGAGCCCGATCGTCAGGTCGCCGCTCACGGTGGAAACGCTCGTGATCACCTTCACCTCCGAGTCGAGACCGCTGTCGATGAGCAGATTCTCACCCGTGACGAAAGAACCGTCGGCTGGCGGGTTGACCGTAATGGTGCTCGCGCCGGGCACGGCGCCGGCCTTGAGTGTGGTCTGAACGTTATTGAACGCGCCTCGCAGGGTCAGGGTCGTCACCCCCCCAGACTCGTCGTACTCGATTGGAGATAGATCTTCGTCGGGCGAGACCCCGAGCATCCCGAAGCCCGCCATGCGGAGGTCTTGTAGAATGATGGTTCCCGCGCCCCGCCCGGTGGCCTGGGCGTCCGCCAAGCCCGTTTGCTGGGCGGCACTCCGGCCCTGCACCGCAACGGCTCCCCAGCTCGCGCCGAGAACGAGGAGACCAATGAAGGCGGCCATCAGAAGCTCCGCGATCGTGAACCCCCGCTCGTCCGACAGCAGCCCACGCGGCAACGTCCTGCGCATCGGGCTCATGGGTTGGTTACCTGACTGACGAGCGAGGCATGCGCCACGCTGCGAGCACCCAACCGACTGTTCCACGACACGACCACCGCCACGCGCTTGGAGAGTGTGGAGTCGGTCACCTGACGGTCTATGCTGAAGTCGACCCCCTCCAACTCTACGTTCGAAGTCCCGGAGATCACATTCGCGAACGTGCTTCGTCGCATCAACTCGATCTGCTCGTTTGCAACGAAGGTCGCCAGCCCCTGACTGTTGCCGAGCGACTGCGCCCGACTCGACATCACATGCACGCCGGCCAGTCCAAGAAACGCGACGGCCATGATGAGCGTCGCAGCCATCGTCTCGATGATCGTGAAACCGCTCTCGTTGCGGACGCGTCGGAACGGACTCATTGCCAGTCTCCACTGGAATGGTGCCAAAGCCGCGCCCTGCCCGCCCCCGTGATCGAAACCGCATACGCGTTCTCGCCGTCGCCGGATGCCACGAAGAACGCTGCGGGCACCGTCGGTAGTCCACGCGCGTTGAAGATCATCTGTCCAGGGGTAGGCACCGTGACCGTCGTTCCATACGGGTCGGTCGTGGCCCCGTTCAGATCGAAGTCGACGTCCGGCAGGCGAGCAGTGAGATCGATGGCGCGCAACACCGGGTCGGTTCCCGGCGCGATGGCCGGCGGGTTTGCCGAGCGATGAACGTCGTAGATCATCGACGGGTCACCGGTCACGTTGATGTAGTGCGGTACGCCGGTCCTCAGGCTCATCGTGCGGGTCCAATTTAGGTCGTTCATGATCTGGGCTGCAGCAGCCTGCGTGCGCATCTGCGTAGCCAGGAGTGTGAACTGAGGGACCGCGATCCCGGCCAGCGTCACGATCATTCCCGTCACGACCATCAACTCGGCCAATGTCCAGCCGGCCTGGTCCCGCAGCAGACACAACGCCCCACGGTACCGGCCCCGCACTGGGGCCCGGATCCGGGTTCGATTTCGGTCAGCAAGACCAGTCACTTCGAGTGTCCGTCCGTTCGACGATTCTTGGCGAAAGCAGCTCACGCACGCCCTCCGGAAGTACCGTGTCTGCAAGGGACGTTCCGCCGAGCACGGCCTAGCGTGATCGCCATAAGTCCTTGCCGGCGCTCGCATTTCGGTTAAGGTGTCACGAGTCGCAGGCGGCACACCCGGCGATATTTCAACGGTCGGGTCAGATCGTCACCAACATGACGCCCACGCGCCGTGGCACACGAGAAGTCCCTTGCCGAATCGGACCCGCAGCGCACGCCCCGCCTGGCGCGCCCGAGCCCTGCTGATCGCCCTCGGTCTGACGCTCGGAATCGGCATCGGCGAACTCGCCGCCCGTGGGCTCGGCTTCCAGTACCGACCTCACATGCGCAATCGCGTGTACTTCGCCGAACCCGACGCGGACCGCGGCTGGCGCAACCGGGCCGGGATCTCCGGCCCCTACGGTGGCGACGAGTTCCTCACTTGGGTCACCATCAACGAAGCCGGGCAACGAGGCCCGAGCCACCCGATCGAGCGCGCCGCCAACAAGCGCCGCGTGGCGATCCTAGGAGATAGCCAAGCATGGGGCGATGGAGTCGGCGACGACGAGACGTTCGCGGCATTGCTCGACGATGAGCGCACCGAAGTACTGAACTTCTCCGTCATCGGGTATGGCACCGACCAGCAACTTCTCACCTTCGAACAGGAAGTCGTGAAGTACCGCCCAGACGTCGTCGTGATCACGGCGTACATGGGGAATGATCTGCGCGACAACGTGTTCGCCGGCACGGTTCAGTTTCCGAAACCCTGGTTCCAACTCGAGGAGGACGGCTCGCTCGAGCTTCGAGGTGTCCCGATCGAGAACTCCGTCCTCCTCGGAATCGGCATCGAGATCTACCGCGGCGCGATGCGGTACTCGGCCGTTCTCAATGCGTTGGCTGAGACCACGGTCGACAAGAGCGAGCCGAAGCCCGGCGGACGAGAGGGCTGGCATCTTCGCGGCCGGCCGATGCGCAGCGTGTACCGGGCTGAGCCGACCGACGAGGACGCGAAGGCCGTTCGGATCACCGCGCGGCTGCTTTCCGAGCTCGGCCGCCGGGTACGCGTGGCTGGCGCAGAGCCGCTGGTCTTGATCCTGCCCGACCACTGGCAGGTCGAAGCGAGCAACGACCCCGCGTGGCGCAGCGAGCTGCGCGACCATGGAATAGATTGGCGACGTCCGCAGAAGGCGCTGCGCCGCGCGCTCGCGGAGCAAGACATCCCGGTGGTCGACGCCATGCAGCCTCTCGCTCGGCTCTCGCGCGGACAACCGGGGCGAGAACGCACGTACTATCCCCGCTGGAAGCACCTCACGGTCGTGGGCCACCGCGCCATCGCCGACCTGCTGCGACCGCGGATCCGCAACGACTCACCCCGTGAGGGCAGTCAAGACGGGTAGACGCGGCAGGCGCAGCGCCCGGTCCGCGTCGAGAACCGCGTCGCGGTCGAATGCGATTCGACACGGCCCGGCAAGGGAAACATCGGTGGCCCAAACCATCCCGTCGATGCGACAGGCGGCGCCACCCAGCTGCACCCGACCGTCTACGACCAACACCCCAGAGAACCCGACCTCGCCGACGATATCGAGATCCCCCGACACCAACACGATCCCGACGCCGCGAAGTGACGGTGCCGATCCGGCCCACACCCGCACCGCAGCCGGGCTTCCGGGCGCTCCCAGCGGCACCGCAAGCCGCTCGGGCGCCACCTCATCCAACCCGCTGCGGCGCCCGAACCGCCCGATCTCGAACCTTCGCACGGCCGCAGATCGATCCCCCTCGAGACGGGCCCCGGCCGCAGTAGCGGCCGCGACGGCTGCGGCCAGCCCCTCGGACGAAGCGGCGCCAAGTGCCGCAGCGCCGTCGGCCCCGAAGATCTCGACCCGTGGGTTCGCCAGGGTTCCGAAGGCCGCCGCCTCGACTTCGAAGGACCCGCCAGCCAAGACGACGGCGGCCGGAGCATACGGCGTAGCCGCGCGCGCGAGCGAAGCGATCGCGACGGCCGCGGCGCCGCGCACCGCCGTTGCGGCCGAGCGCACCACCAGCCGGCCCGAACGGTCGAGGTGGTCGATCGGTCCGACGATGCCGAGTCCGTAGCCAAAGGGGGGTCCCGGGAAAGCAACCCAACCTCCGTCTCCGATCGGCCACGGACCGGCCTCGTCTGGGGACGAGAGCGCGGCGGGGGACCTCTCGACGACAGCTGCCCAGTCGACATCCGGCGCGAGAACGGCAAGGCCGTGCCGTACGCCCGCCTCGGCCGTATACGTCGCCTGCAGTTCCGATCGAGCGCGTCCCGCCGCCCAGAGGTCCGCACGTGTCACCCAGAGGCTTCCCCCGGTTACCAACCCGAGCAGCGCGAGCAAGAGAACGATGCTGACGAGCACCAGTCCCGCCTGTCTGTCGGATCTCATGGCTGCCCCTCGCGGACACGCACGGATGCCGCACTCGAAAGAGACGCGCGCCCCGACACCGTTCCGACCGCCTCCCGAACCTCGACGTCGACCTCGACGCGTCGCACCCTTCGTCGATCGGCCTCGCCGAGTCCACCCGGAGAAAGGATCTCTCGTCCGGCAGCGTCGTAGTAACGCAGGCGCAGGCCCCCGCGGAGCACCTGCGACACGATCGCCATCGACTGCTCACCCACACGACGGAGCACGCTCCCTCCCTGAGCATCACTCCATGAGAGCCCGACCGTCTCCTCGGAACGCGAATCGACAACGCCATCCGCGTCAACGTCGCGCAGCGTCGTCAACCGATCGGGCCCCGCCTCAGCCAACGCCGCGATGTTCCGCTGAAGCGGATCGGCACCGGCCCGCTTCACGTCGCGTAGCGCGGCACGCAGGGCCCAAGCCGCGCCACCCGACGCCCCGAGATCGGCCTGCACCTGAAGAGCCAGCAGCGCATGCGTCTTGAGCATCTGCACCGCGGCCAACACGATGCCCAGGCCCAGCGCGGACGCGACGAGAAGCTCGACGAGCGTGCTCCCGCGTTCTGCGCCCCGTGCCGTCATGGCGCCACCGCGACCAGCGTGAGGACCGTCAACTGCGGCGTTTCCCAACTCACTGAGACCTCGACCCGGTCGAGGCTCCGCGCGGGGGTGTCGGGCACGACCCGCCAGACCCGACGAACCGAGAGCCGGGACGACGTCGTTTCGTCGTTCCCGCCGCGTCGCTCTCCGGCGGGGAGGGAGAGGAGCTCCTCGAGTTTTCGCTCCGCCGCGAAGAGTCCGGCCGCTTCGGCCCGTGCAGCCAAGCCCAGCCGTGCGAGCGCGTGGCCCGATCCACTGGCGACCACGCCGACCGCGCCGAGGAGCCCCAGGGCGGCGAGAACCTCGAGCAGGGTGAAGCCCGCCCTCCTCCATCCACGACGTCGCTCCCTGTCCGGTCGCTCCGTCATGGCGTCGCTCCCGCGCGCACGCTCACACGACCGCGCTGGTTCACCACCACGCGGCGCTGGCCTTCGTCGGAGCCAAGCGTGAAGGTCGCGTTCTCGGCCCAGCCCGTAGGACGAAAACGCACGTGCCCCCCCGATGTCGCGGCGAGAAAACGCACCCGACCCGGCAACCGCGTGCGCGCGAAGTCCGCCCCTTCCGCACCCACTTCGAACGTCGTTTCGTCGACGACCCGCACCCACCACGGCCGCCCATCTGCCAGGGAGGCATAACGCGCGCTCGTGAGCGCCCCGGCAACCCGCAGCGCGGCCGAACGAAGCTCGAGACCGCCCATCATCGTGGCGACGTACGGCGCAGCCGCGCCCGCCAAAACGGCGAGCAGGCCGAGCAGAACCAACAACTCGAGAAGCGTGACGCCCCTCGTACCTTCGACCATCATCGCACCTCCGAAGTTTTGCTCCGGAGGGTCGCGTTCGAACCGGGGAGATCGAGATCTACTCGCCCCGCGCGGGCGTCACAAGATCTTCAGGTCAGATCTCGGCCAGACCGGCGTACGAAATGTACCAGCGCACAATCGCGTGCCCCCAGAAGAGTGTTACCAACGCCCCGAGCGACAGAAACGGGCCGAAGGGAATCGCGAGCTTGCGGTCCGCCCCTTGCGACGCCATCAACACGAGCCCGATCGCCGAGCCCAGCAGCGAGCCGAGCAGGAGCGTCAGCAAGACCCCCTGCCACCCAAGGAACGCGCCGATCATGGCGAGGAGCTTCACGTCGCCACCACCCATGCCTTCCCGTCCCGTGGAGCGCTCGTACACCCATGCAACGGTCAGGAGGAGGCCCCCACCGAGCAAAACGCCGAGAACCGCATCCGTCATCGCGGGCATCCCCCCAGGAATCGCAGCGAGCAGGCCGAGAACAATCCCGGGCAGCGAGATCTTGTCGGGGATGATCTGATGATCAAGATCGATGTAGGCCACGACGATCAGCGCGCACGAAAACGCAAACTGGACCCCGAAGGCGATGGAGAGGCCGAGCCGAGCGAACAGCACGAGCGCAATCAGCGCCGTGATGAACTCGATGAACGGGTACCGACCGGAGATTCCCGTGCCACACCCCCGACACTTCCCACGAAGAGCGAGCCAGCTCAGCACAGGGATGTTGTCGTACCAGGCGATCGTCGTCCGGCAAGCCGGACACCGCGACCGCGGCTTTACCACGGACTCCCCCAGCGGCACGCGGTGGATCACGACGTTCAAGAAGCTTCCGACGGCCGCGCCTACGTACAGCACCGCCGCCCATAAGAGGTACTCAGGCGCCACGTCAGGACCCAGACTTGCACGCCGTTCGGGCGAAGGCCAAACGTACGTTCATGATTCTGTCTTGGGCGCCAGGAGTCGACCGGCGCGCCACGCGCCCCACGCCATGAGCGCACCCGCGTAGCCGTCGACCGCGTAGTGCCAGCCGAGGGCCAGGGAGCCGGCGAACGTGATTGCGGTCCCGACCCACAGAAGGATTGAAAGGCCTCGCCACCGCCAGGTGGCGAGCGCAAACAGCGTGAACATACCCACGTGCAGACTCGGCAGCGCAGCAACCCCATAATAGAGCTTCACCGCGTAGTGCTCGGGCCCGGAACGAAACCGGACGTAGTCCTGAATCAGCGTCCATTGCAGGTGCTCGGCGTGGGGGGCGAGATCGAGCGACAGGAAGCGCATCGGACGATAATAGACGGGTCCCAGCGCCGGCCACAGAATGTAGATCGCGCTCCCGAGCATCCACAGCAAGCAGTACGCGGCGAAGAAGGTGCCGCGCAGCGGGCGAAGACGCCCGGAGAAGAGGAAGAGAAGCGGCACCAGCACCTGCACCGGGAAGAACGCGAGATACGCCCGGTCGAGGAAGGGAAGCAGCCCGTGTTCCGCTGCGAAGTTCGTCGCCCAGACAGCGGGGTCCACACCGAAGTGCATCCACGCATCGAGCCGCCAGAGCGGCGAGTCGTACAGAATCGGGTTCAGCGCCGGAATGTACTGCTTTAGATTCACGAAGACGACAAGCGTCACGTGAATCGCCACCATCGCCGCCGCGAACTCGAACAGCACCCGCACCGACAGGAGCCGGGCCGCCACATCGCCGAGCCGAAGCTTCGGCCCGGCGATCCTGTCGATCACGTACGCGAGAAGGAGCGAACCGTAGGCGAGCACCGTCACCGTCTGGATCTGAGCGATCAAGTGCGCCATCGGCCAATGCAGGGGCAGGCCAAGAGACAGGGCCACCACATAACCAACCGCGACGTAGACTCCGACGAGGCCCAGAACCCGCCAGGTCCAGGCGGAAGTGCCCGTCACGTAAGACTGGAAGCCTGCATCCGATCGCCCACCACTCGCCCCTGCGGCGAGATCCAAACCTTGGCTCATGTGTGAGTCCCCCCTTGTGTCCCGCGCTCGGTCTCTCGAACGAGCGCGCCTTGCCCATCGGAAACCTCGACTGTCCAACCCGCCTCGAGCAATCGATTCGACGCGTCACGCGCAACCTTGGTCGTCGGAGCCGCCGGCATGACCAGTACGCAGGTCGCACCCGCACAGCCTCGACCCGCCGCCCAGTCTTCGGTCGCACACAGCTCGCCCCGCCGAAGCTTCCCCGGCACGCGCCACGCGGCCAGCGGCAAGTACGCGAGCGGAACGACAGCGGCCCCCTCGCACCGACTCTCATCCGCGATCACTGCGACGCCGCGTTCGGCCAGCGACGCGTGAGTCTCGAACGGATCGAGCATCAACTGCTTGCGCCATGCGAAGTCGTCCCACCGATCGGCGAGCAACGCCAACGCGAAGATCCCGACGAGGATTCCGCGCCCCCAGTACGGCAACGGCGCGTACGATGCCACCGCCGTGGCACCGTAGGCGGCGAGGATCGTGAGCGCGGCCGAAAGGATCCAAAGGAACCGCGTGAAGAACACGAACGGCTCAACCAGCGCGAGCCCCACGTATGCGACTGTGAGCAAGATCGGGATCGCGAGAACGACGAGCTGTGAATCCACCTGTGGCTCGTCGCTCCCGGTCGTCGGCGCCCGATCTCGCCAGGCCAGAAACGAACGGCCGGCGTACAGGCCCACGCCGATCAGCATGAGAGGCCACGTCCGTGCGAAGAGAAGCGACCCGAACCAATCGACGAACAGCATCTCGAGCGACGCGAGCCAGCCCAGAGGCGGCGCCTGCGCAACTCGCACGAACGCGTTGTGATCGTCCGGCAGACCCAGCGCGAAGATGCCAGCGGTCACCGAGCGCCCGTCGAGCGCCGCATCCAGTGCGGCGACCGCGGGGATGGCGAGAAACGGCAGCGCTGCGGCCACGACGCGACGCAACAGAGGTACGCGTGGGACCACCAGCACTGCCACGCCGCACACGAGCGCCACCGGCTTGGCGAGGGAAGCGATCAGAATTGCGACGCCTGCCCACAGGACGGCCCGGACCGACAGCGCATACATCGCGGCGAGCAATCCGACGCCCACATAGAGGTCTGCGCTCGAGCGGAGCGTCAGAATGCTGCGCAATGGATCGCACACGTAGGCGAGAGCCGCGAGCAGAGCGACCCCCAGCCCAAAGAGGCGAGCCGCGAGCAGAAAGACGAGGGAGCCTCCGGCAGCGGCGACGGCGAGACTCATCCAGAACGACACCTCGGGACTCCCCGTGGGCCCGAAGAGCGCCACCGGCAAGACCTTCGGCACGGTGTAGCCGAACGGCGTCGCCGCGCCTGCGTGCCAGTCGCGGAAGTACGTGAGGTACGAGAGAAGGTCGGCATCCAGATGAGCGTTCGGGTACAGCCACGCGAGCCACAGGCCTTGCACCACCACCGCCGCAGCCGCGAGACCCGCCCCCATCGAACGCAACCCTCCGGAGCCCCCCCCCAGCTCACTCATGGGAAATAGGTCGCGAGCCTCGGGAAGTCGTTTCGATCCTGCACCGCGGCCAGGCGGGCAAGCGCGGGCTCCGTATTCGGCCCCGAGCGCACAAACACCAGGGAGGCAGGGTCTGAGTACACATACTGAAGATCGTCACGCGCGAAAAGACGTGGATGTATCTCGCGCCAGCGCTGCACGACGACGATGTCCGTCGGATACTGGTCGAGAAGGCGCTCCCAGTCTCCGGTGCCGTTCATGAACGCGAAGTAGTCGTCAATGACCTGCTTGGGGTAAACCGCCTCGAAGCGCCCATCGATGAAGACACGAGACTCCGGCGCCATCTTCGTGATCGCGTACGCCCCCCATTCGAACGGCATCGCGATGTTCCCTTCGAAGCCATGCTTCTTCAGAAACTCGATCGCGTCGACCGGATAGTCCATCCGACCGTATCGAATCGCCGCACCGTGCTCGCTCACCTGCCGCGCCCAGCCTCCAATCTGAAACAGGGCGACCGCCGCCGCACCGGCGGCCAAGGCCGCGAAGACCGGGCGCCGTGGACGAATCCCGGGGAATCGCTCCACGACGAGCAACCGCAACTCCTCGACGACCACGACCAGGAACGGCGTCACGACGATGGAGAACAGCACCGTGTGACGCTGGTGCTTGAACGCCATGTACGCGGCGACCGCGTAGAACGCGACGCGCCACGATAGACTCGGCAAGGCGGCCCGCGGCGCCGCCGCGAATCCGCGTCCCGGCCACAACGTAGCCACGCCCAGAATCGACAAGACCACCATCACCTTGAAACGCAGGAAGTGATCGCTGAAGAGCTCGACCGGATACCACTCCGAAATCTGGTCGTGCATATCGAGCGTCCGCGCGAGGTAGGTGTACAACTCGATCCCGTAGGGGTTCGCGATGGGCGCGAGCACGGCTGCAACGCAGACGACTCCGAGGCCGGCGACGCGCCGAATCGCCGGAGCGACCGGGCTTCCTTCGCGCCACGCGAGGGCCTCTCGCACCACCACCGACGCGGCGTACAGCCCAAACATCCCGAGGCCAACGAGAAAGCCCCCATGCAGATTGGCCCAGACCAAGAGGAGGACCGGTACGACGGCGATCTCCCACGATACGACCGGTGCACCCTCCTTCGTCCGAAGACGCCGCTCCGCCCGCGCTAGGAGTGCTCCCTCCATCGCCAGAAACACCATCGTAAAGAGCTGGGCGCGAAATGTGGCGCCGGGACCGATGACCGCGAGGCCCAACACGAGCACCAGCGCACCCGTGATCGGATGAATGGCTCGGCCAGGCGCGAACAGATCGCGCGATACGCGCGCGCTGTCGACCAAGAACAGGAGCATCGCTCCGAGGAGGAAGAGCTTCCCCACCGCCAGCCCCGCCGGGCCGAGCGTGTCGAACACGCCCGCCGTCACCAGATCCATGAGCCACTCGTGATCGTAGAAAGGCGCGCCCGCCGCCGTGTACGAATAGATCTCGACCGTCGGCAGACCGTTACCTTCGAGGATACTGCGGCCGTACTGCAGGTGCGCCCAAAGATCCGGGTCTGCGACGTTGCCGCCGAAGAAGTGGAGCGCTGCGCCCACGACCAAAAGCACCGCTAGTCCTGTGATGCCCTTCGTCGTGTTCCGCACTGCGCCCGCCTCCTCAAATGCCAAGTCTTCGCTCCTACGTGAGGATGGCGCCGCCCCGGGTGGAGCGGCGCCATCGCCCTTCGTGTTTCAGCCGTATTTCAGGCTGCCTGCCGCCCCGTCCTTACGGCGCGTTCTGAAGACCGCCGTTGGCGGAATCCCAGTTGTATGTCTTGTCACCACTCGAGTGACTGGCCACCGCCGTGAAGGTGGTGCCGGCCGGCGTAAGGGTGATGGTAACACCAGGCGACTGTTTGAAGCCGGTGAGGCTTCCGATGTTCGCGCTGTACGCAGCATTCGCGGCGAAGTAGGCCTCGGCCGCCGTAGCCAGGTTGCGCAGATCAGAGGAAGCACGCGCGTTGAAGCCCTGGGCACGATACGCTGAGAACTGCGGAATCGCGATTGCAGCAAGAATGCCGATGATCGCAACGACCACCAGAAGCTCGATGAGCGTGAAACCCTTTTCGTCTTTCGCCTTAATCATTCCTACGAACCTCCTGAGATCCAACCCATTTTGAGCGACCGCCCCGCGCGGTAGCGTTGTTGCCTGTTTCATTTCGCGTCTCCGCGTGAAGCGCGTCGACGACTAGGACCGAGAGCAACGCGGATGCCAGCGGCGCCACACCCGACTCGCCGCCACCGGCTGATCGACAAAAGCCATGCAACTACGGGCTTGTCTGTGAGCGCCCCTGAGACGCCATCCGCTCCGCCCCCGCAACCGCATACGCAAGAGCATCCTCGTTCGCGCCGCGACGGCGACAGTATCTTGACGATCGATCACGACGCGGACGCCCAACGTCAATCCACGACACCGGCGCTCTCGCCGTTCCGTTTCGTGTCCCGACGAGTCTGCAACACCGTACCGAGAGAGTGACGAAACACGGCGGCGGCTAGGCGTATCGCCATCTGACGCCATCGCGAGCCCGAGGTTCGGCGCGACGTAGTTCATCCGACAAGGTCCGGAACAAAGCCCGGGCACGCGCGGACGGCACAGCGCCACAAACGCCGGCGCGAAACGAGATAGAAGCACGGAGCGATGCCCCGCTCAGTGCGGGGTTTCGCGCGGCAGCGTGCCACGGTCGGCCCGACTCAGCACGGAATCGCCGTGCGAATCGAGCGCATACTTCTGAAGCCGGTGGCGGAACGAGCGGTAGTTGATCCCGAGCAGAGCCGCCGCCTTCTTCTTGACGCCCGAAGCCCGATCGAGCGCAGCAAGGAGCATCTCCTTCTCCTGGCGAGCGAGCTGCTCATCCAGGCTCGCGCCTTCCCCCTCGTCGATCGGCAGCCGGACCGGCTCTCCAGACTGCTCGGAGACGCCCGCTCCCGCTTCATCGCTCCACGGATCCGGCCCGGCCGCCGCGACGAGCTCGTCGCTTGGCGGCAAGCTGCCAGACATGGCCAACACCGTGGCTTCCGCGGCACTGGGTCGGGCCGAGCGCGCCGGCATCACGCCGCGCACCGATTCCGGCAAGTCTCTCTCTTGGACCGTGTCGCGGTCGGCCAGGGTGATTGCGTGCTCGATCACGTTCTCGAGCTCGCGGACGTTCCCGGCGTATGGGTGGCGAAGGAGAAGCGCCATTGCCCGCGCGCTGACCCCCTTCACGTTCTTTCCGTGACGCTCGGCCCCTTGGCGCAGGAAATACTCGATCAACTGGGCCAGATCCTTGCCGCGCTCACGAAGGGGCAGAACATCGATCGAGATGACGGCGAGGCGATAGTACAGGTCCTCGCGGTACTCCCCCGACTTCACGAGGTCTTCCAGCACGCGATTGGTCGCCGCCACCACGCGCACGTCGACGTCCGTCGCGGTCGTCGACCCGACCGGCAGAACCCGGTGGTCCTGCAACACCCGAAGCAGACGGACCTGGAGTGCCGCCGAGAGCTCACCGATCTCGTCGAGGAAGATCGTGCCGCCGTGCGCGCGGCGGAAGAGCCCAGCGCGGTCGGCGATGGCGCCAGTGAACGCCCCTCGGACGTGACCGAAGAGCTCGCTCTCGATCAACGACTCGGGAATGGCGCCACAGTTCACCACGACGAACGGCCCTTCCGAACGGGGGCTCCGGCGGTGGATCGCACGGGCGACCAACTCCTTACCCGTGCCGCTCTCACCGGTAACGAGGACCGTCGCGTCGGCCGCTGCCACCTTGTCGATCAGTCGTGAGATCTGCGCCATCTCGGCGCAGCTACCGATGAGACCATCCTCGCCGCCGGAGCCTTCTTTGTTCGCACCTTCTTCGTCGGTCTCCGCATCGTCATCCAGTACCAGCGGGGCCCCTTCATTCTCGGCCAGGCGCGCTTCGAGCTGCTCGATGCGCGTGACGTCCTGCAGCATCACCAGCTCACCCATCGTATTGCCGTACGTGTCGTGAAGGGAATTGCGGCCGACCCGGAGGCGGCGCGAATCACCCGCCCCCACCCGCTGCGCGCACTCGACGAACCCGCCAGGCTCTGTGTCGCGCTCGGCCGAATCGAGCAGCGGCAAGAGCCACGAGATCTCGCGGCCGTGGATCGACCCAATCGGCAGGGCGAGAATCTGCTGCGCCGCGGGATTCGCCGAGCGGACCCTACCGTCGCAGTCCACGACGAGAATTCCGCACTCGAGCCCGTTGGCGAGAGTCCGATGGAGATCCTCGAGGCGTCCGACCTCTGCCCTGTGACTCTGCAGCTCGCCCTCGGCCGACGCGAGCCGACGAGCAGCACCACCCACTCCGACCGCGGTCAACGCAAAGCAGATCGAGGCGAGCGTGATCGGCCAGGCCACCTCCGGAACGGGAAGCCCGCCGATCGCCATGACGACATGCTGCCCGTGCAGAAGCAGCGCCGCGTACGCCGCGCTCGACGCAACAGCCGCCGCGATAGCGCCGGGCACCAGGAGAAGCCCCGCGGCGTTCGCGATCGGGAGAACGTAGAGCAAGGCCATGGGCCCGCTGGCCCCACGCATTGCACCCACCGCTCCCGTGATGAGGAGCACGTCGAAGACGATCTGCAGATACGCGAGCAGAACCGGCCTCGAGATCGATCGCACCAGGAACGCGGAAAGAAGCGTCCCCACATATGCGAGCGCGATCACGCTGAAAGTGGCGTTCCCCAGGAGAGCGCGAGTCACCTGCGGCTTTCCGAACCACAGTGCGCCAGCCCCCGCGAGGAAAACGCTCATGATGAGCACCCGCGCGAGAAGCAGGACGCGAAGTCGCTCGCGCAGCGGGGACTCCGTGCGTGTTCCCGTATGGCTCCCCAACGTCATGAGGAGAGCAGCGAGCCGAGTTGGAAGATCGGCAGGTACATGGCGATCACGAGCCCTCCGATCACCGTTCCCAGAACCACAATGACTAGGGGCTCCATCAGAGCCGTCAGGTTCGCCACGGCGTTGTCGACCTCGTCTTCGTAGAAGTCGGCGATCTTCTGCAGCATCTGATCGATCGCCCCGGTCATCTCGCCGGCCCCGATCATCTGGCAGACCATCGGAGGGAAGACCCCGCTCTGCGTGAGCGGCTCCGCCATCGTCCGCCCCTGGCTGATGCTCTCCCGGACCATGAAGCCGGCCTTCTCGACGACTTTATTGCCCGCCGTCCTCGCGGTGATCGTCAACGCGTCCAGGATCGGAACACCGGAAGACACCAACGTACCGAGCGTACGCGAGAAACGTGCGATCGACGCCTTTCGAAGGAGCTCGCCCAGGATCGGCAAGCGAAGCATGAACTTATCGATCATGAACCGCCCCTTCTCCGTGCGATACGTCTGTCGAATCGCGATTGCCGCCATGACGACGGCTCCGACCAGGACGTGGAGATAGGCAACCGTGAAGTTCGAGACGTTGATCACGATCTGCGTCGGCAGAGGCAATGCCTGCCCGAAGCTCGAGAACAGCTCCGCGAAGACCGGGATCACGAACACGAGAAGGATCAACGTCACGATGACCGCGACCGAGATGATCGTGACCGGATAGATCATCGCGCCTTTGATCTTGCGCTTCAGCGAGATCATCTTCTCCATGTAGATGGAGAGGCGCCCGAGGATCGTGTCGAGAATGCCGCCGACCTCACCCGCCTGAACCATGTTGGTGTACAGCTCGTCGAACGTCTTTGGGAACTGGCGCAGCGCCTCGGAGAGCGTGGCGCCGGACTCGACGGACTCCTTCACCTCCAAGACCTGCTTCCCGAACACTTTGTTGTCGGTCTGCGTGCCGAGGATGTGAAGGCTCTGCACGAGCGGCATGCCGGCGTCGATCATCGTCGTGAGCTGACGGGTGAAGATCACCACGTCCTTCATCTTGACCGCGCTG
Organism: Deltaproteobacteria bacterium; assembly: GCA_029262355.1. GTDB lineage: Bacteria > Desulfobacterota > Binatia > UBA12015 > UBA12015 > VGTG01. Next base: position 55,799 of record JAJCZO010000163.1, on the reverse strand, counting down.
CCGATCGTCGGCAGCGCGATCTCTCGATCGAGGCCTCTGCCGCGCTCCTTGATCTTGTTCGTAATGGGCTGGATGCGCTGAGCCCGCAGACGGTTGATCACCGCCTCCCGCGTTGGCGCTTCCATGTTTCCACGCAGCGTCTTCCCGCTGGCAGTCTTTCCCTGATAGGCGAATACGGCCATCGATATCGCTCCCGCCTACTTTGCGAGGATCATACGGCCGGCCTGCGCCGAGCCATCCTGGCCGAGTCCCAACATCTGCTTCAGCTCTTCAGGCTCGGTCGCCGCGTTCAGCGCCGTCTCCTGCGAGATGATGTTGCGTGAGACCATGTCGAGGAGTGACTGCGACAGCGTGACCATGCCGTATTTCTTCTGGCCGACCTGCATCTGTGAGTAGAGCTGATGGACCTTCTCCTCGCGGATGAGATTCCGAATGGCGGGGTTTGGAATCATGAGCTCACACGCCATGACCCGCCCGCGTCCATCGACACGAGGCAGAAGCGTCTGCGAGATCACGGCTTCGACGACCAGCGAGAGCTGCGCCCGCACCTGCGATTGCTGATGAGCGGGGAAAACGTCGATCACGCGGTTTACGGTCTGGACGGCCGAGTTCGTGTGCAATGTCGCGAACACGAGGTGACCGGTCTCGGCGATGGTCAAAGCCGCCTCGATTGTCTCGAGGTCTCGCATTTCGCCAATGAGAACGACGTCGGGATCCTGACGAAGAATGTGCTTCAACGCCTGCGTAAACGTCTGCGTATCGGCGAAGACCTCGCGTTGGTTCACGATGCAGCGCTTGTGGTCGTGCAGAAACTCGATCGGATCCTCGATCGTGACGATATGTTCCGCCCGAGTCTCATTGATCTCGTCGACCATCGCGGCCATCGTCGTCGACTTACCGCTACCCGTGGGCCCGGTGACGAGAATCAGACCGCGGGGGAGCTGAATCAGCGCCTCGGCTGTGGCCGGCAGCCCCAACGATTTCAGAGGCGGTGCGGTGTGCGGAATCGCCCGAAATACTGCGCCGACGGCGCCCTTCTGGACGAACAGATTGCCACGAAAGCGAGAGAGGCCCTGGACGCCGAAGGAGAAGTCGAGCTCGTTTTCTTCCTCGAACTTCTTCTTCTGCTGCTCAGTAAGAACGCTATAGCAGAGCTGCTTCGTGTCGTTCGCACCAAGCGGGTCGTACGGCAGCGGGGTAACCGAGCCATGTACGCGAATCATCGGAGGCGCTCCCGATGTGATGTGCAAATCCGACGCCTCGTGCCCTGCCATCTCGTGAAACAACTCGTGCATCTGCATGCGCTCAGAACCTCCCCAACGACGCTGTCGCGTGGATCACCGCATGCGCCCACGCAAACGCGGTACCACCACTCACCGGTCGTTCTTACGAAGACGTTCGGCGGTTTTCGGGCGCGGCTTGACCTCTAGCGGGCCTTCAGACGCAACAACGCATGCATCATCTCGCTAGGAGCGCGCAGCGAGATGCTTCGCACAGCGAAGCCTACAGCGCGGGCATTAGGACTGCCCCCATCGAATCCTGGTCGAGCAACCTTGCGCGGAGCCGCCGGCCCGGCGGAAGCCCGATGGGTGAGAGACTCCTCACTGGGCCGGCCGACGAAGCCGCCGTCCCCGCCCCCCGACCGATGCGAAAACGCCTGGCCAGGCGGGTGAGATCACTCGAACCGCCCGGGCTACGGGCAGGACACAGGCGGCGCAAGCAGCGACTTGCCCTTGTACTTCTTGCCGTCGCTGCCGTCGAAGAGCGCCTGGAACTGAGCGCAGTGCTTGATGAGACCGGTTTCGAGAACCGCCGTCACCTCCCCCTGACTCGACCCGAATACCAAGTCGTAGGGGAACGCGGCGACCCCGGACTTACCTTTACAGCTCACGCTCAGGCTCTTCGTGCCCTTGATTTTCACCGAGTTGCACGGGCCGTCCACACGCTTGGAATCCTTGTACTTATAGCCACGCTTCAAGACGGACTTGACCTTGTCACCGCCCGTCACCGACCAATTTTGGCACGGCAGATCGAACGTGTGGTCTTGCCCAGACGTCGTACTCAGGAATCGCGCCGTCGCCTTTACGGTACCGACGGGATCCCCGTTGCAGCGCGGGTCATTGACCGAGCCACGCAGGGGCGACACGATCGTGTCGCCCGAAGCTTTCCACGAGCCCTTGCTCTTCTCGAAATCATCGGGGTCCTTGTTCGACAGGACGGCGACCTTACCTACGAGCGGAATGTCCTGAACGGCCGGCGTCGCGACCTGGAAGCGCTGCGCGGCGGTGTACCCACCGCCATCGTTCCACGTCACGACGAAGTTTCCGTCCTCCGCTGCCGAAACGTGCGGTGTGAAACCGGTCGGGTCGATCTCGAACTCGTTGCTCGTCGCCGTCCCGGTGGCGTCGAAGGTGCGGCCCTGCAGGCCCGTGTCGCCGTCGAAGACGACGATGAACGATCCGGCCGCCGAAGCGGCGATCTCCGGGTACTCCCCGTCCGGTGTAACCTCGAATGTCGGCCCCACGCCCACGCCGCCCGAGCTAAACACCTGACCGTCGACGCCGCCGAAGTCGTCTACCCAAACGACCATGAAGGTGCCGTCGGGAAGCTGCGCTACGTGCGGATCGGTGCCGTCGCCCGTGGGGACGATCGCGGTCTGGGTCCCGATCGGGTTCTTCGCCTTGTCGAACTGCCGGAACACGATACCACCGTATGTGTAGTTCTCATCCTGCCAGACGATGACGAAGTTGCCTTCGGCGTCGGCTGCGACATCGAGCTCACCGCCGTCCCCCTGGTAGCCATCGGTGTGTTCGTTTGCTCGGAACTGCCCTCCGTTGATCTGGCCGACCCCCACGAGCTTACGCGCCCAAACTCCCTCATCGAGCTCGAGGTTCGCTCTCTGATCGTAGCCCTCCCAGGCAACGACGAAGTTGCCCTCACCGTCCACGGCGAGCTCGGGGTTCGCGGTCTGGTTGTAGTAGCCAGGCCCTGCGTAATACGTGTTGAGCCGCGGATCACCGACGATGAACGACGCCGGCGCAACGGTTCCATTCGCGTTGCGGCGTTTCGTCCAGATACACGGCGACCCGTAGCAAGCGCCATAGTAGGCGTAGCCAATATCCTGATCGTAGGCGTTGTACGCGACTACGAAGTTGCCGGCGGCGTCGGCCTGGACGTCGAGGAGCTCGTCCTCGTCGAAGTTCCCAACCGAGACATAGATATCGTCGGCCAAGTCACTCATCTGGAACACTGGGCCCTGGGAGTTCCCGGTCGACCAGAACGCGTGCGCCTTGATGACGCCATTATCCGAGTCCTGCCACGCCACGAGAAAGTTGCCGGCAGGGTCCGATGCGACGCGCGGCGTATAGGCGTAGTTGTCCACGCCGTCGCTCACCTGCAACTCGGCACCGACCTTGACGGGGTCGGCCGCGAGGACCGGTCCGGCGATCAGCAGAGCAGAGAATCCGAGACACGAAGAACGGAGGATAGAGCGAATCGATGTGGCCATGAGCAATCTCCCAGAGTCGGTTGGTACTCACCTTGAAGTACCATTCTGACGCTGAGGCACTCAATCGAAAACGCTAGTCGCTGCGCATGGGTGCAGCGCACCTAGCTCAGGAGTCGGCCATGGTGACGCGCATCACCTCTTCGACCGTCGTCAGCCCTTCGACGATCTTCTCGACCCCACTCTGACGCAGCGTTTTCATGCCGTCGTCCATCGCCTGGCGCTTCAACTCCGTCGAGGAGGCTCCAGACAAGATCAGCTCCCGTAGGGCATCACTCATCGTCATGATCTCGTAGAGAGCCGTTCGGCCGCGGTACCCGGTATCTCCGCAGTTCTGGCAGCCCGTGCCGTGATACGAGGTGATCGGCTTCGCCTCGTCTTCCGGCACGCCGAGACCGACCATCACCGCCGCAGCCAGCTCTTGGGGCTCCCGGCATTTGGGGCACACCACGCGCGCGAGGCGCTGAGCCATGATGAGGTTCACCGACGACGCGATCAGAAACGGCTCGATGCCCATGTTGAGCATCCGGTTGATGGTCGACGGCGCGTCGTTGGTGTGGACCGTCGAAAGCACGAGGTGCCCCGTCAGTGCGGACTTCACGGCGATCTCCGCCGTCTCGAAATCACGAATCTCACCGACCATGATGACGTCGGGATCCTGACGGAGGAAGGCGCGAAGCGCCGAGGCGAAGTTCAGGCCGATATCTTCGTGCACCTGCAGCTGGTTGATCCCGACGAGGTTGTACTCGACGGGATCCTCGGCGGTCGAGATGTTGGTCGTGATCTTATTCAACTCGGAGAGCGCCGAGTACAACGTAGTCGTCTTGCCCGATCCCGTCGGGCCAGTGACGAGGATCATTCCGTAGGGTCGCAGAATCGCCTCCTCGAACTTTCCGAGCGACTCGGGCTCGAAGCCCAGAGTCTTCAGGTCGAGCTGGACGCCGCCCTTATCGAGCAGTCGGAGAACGACCTTCTCTCCGAACAAGGTGGGCAACGTGGATACGCGCAAGTCCATCTCCCGCCCGTGGCCCATCTTGACCTTGATGCGTCCGTCCTGTGGCAACCGCCGCTCGGCGATATCGAGCGACGCCATGACCTTGATACGCGAGATGATCGCGTTCTTGAGCTTCACCGGCGGTTGCATGATCTCGTACAACACACCGTCGATGCGGAACCGGACGCGAAGGACCTTCTCGTACGGCTCGATGTGGATATCCGAAGCCCGCTTCTTGATCGCGTCGGTCAACAGCGCGTTGACGAGCTTGACGACGGGCGCTTCTTCCGTCGCCTTCTCCAGCTGCTTGAGATCGAGGTCTTCCTCGCCGCGGATGACCTCCATCTCCTCCGAGCCGAGTTCCGAGAGAACGTCGCCGTAGTTGACGTTGTGCTCGTAGTAGCGCTCGATCGCGCGCTCGATCGATCCGGGACCCGCGATGGCAGCGCGAACGTCGAAACCCGTGAGGAACTTCACCTCGTTGATCGCCACGAGGTTCGACGGGTCAGCCATGGCCAGCGTCAGCGTCGTGCGGCTGAGGCTGACCGGAACGACGTGATACTTGTTGGCGAGAACGGCCGGCAGAACGTCGATCACCTCGGGCGCGATGTCGAGCGCCGCCGGGTCGACCACCGGGAGGTGATACTCCTCTTGAAGAACCGTGAGGAGTTCCGCTTCGGGAATCCCGCAGAGCTTCACGATCCAGGTCGTGAGCGCGCCTCCCGCCTCGCGCAGCCGGCTCGTCGCGACGCGAAGGTCGGACGAACTGATGACCCCCTGTTTGAGCAGGAGGTCTCCGATGCGACTGCCGACAGCTTGGGCCTTGCCGCCACCCGGCTCGTTCGACTCTCTCGTGAAGGCTTCTACGCCACCCAAACCCAAGTAGTTCTCCGCTGCCCGTAAGTCGGAAGGCACGCGCTGGGGCCTGGCGCGCACGCGCTCCTCGGCCCCGGAACGGAACCAACGTCGAGGAGAGTATCTGGCCTGCATATCGGCGAGCCGTGCGCCCCGCTTTACGAAATCCGGTGCGGCCCCCAAATTCGTAGCGCCATTCTCCGTGGACGCCATGTCGTAGGCGACATCGAGCGCGTTCCTTGTTGGCAAAGCGCCAAGACCTCGACCCACCGCCTGTCCCCACATGCGCGGCGCCGTCGGGCCACATGTCGAGCGCCATGGCGTTTGCGCAGCATCAAGGCCCAACGAAAGGCCTATATTCTCAGCGGGCAGGCGCCGATACACAAGCGATGGAGAAGGTCTCTCTTGCGTGCGCCAGCCTCGTCGTCGCCCTGACTGTTTCGGCCTGTGCGAGCTCCGTAGCCCAGCCCCCTCGCCCTGGCAGCCGATCCGATCCGCAGTCCCCGATGACCTCGGAGGACCTCACGCACCTCGAACACCTCTACAAGCTCCGAACACTCCAGGATGGATACGTGGAATATCCCATCGGGCCCGGTGATCTCGTGGAGTTGTCGGTCGCGGACATGCCCGAGCTTCGGGAGGTGGCGGTCCGCGTTTCTGCGAGCGGGACGATCTCACTACCCGTCCTCGGAGACGTACCGGCGGCGGGTCTGTCCGAGGGAGCCCTCACGACCGATCTGATCCGGCGACTTCGCCATTACATGCACGACCCGGAGATCGAGCTGCTGATCCGAGAGTACCACAACCGCCAGGTCGCGGTGGTCGGGATGGTGAAGTCCGCGGGCACCTACGACCTGAAGGGTACGAACGAGACGATTCTCGACATGATCGCCGCCGCCGGCGGCCTCACCGATCAGGCGTCGGACAAGATCCTGTTCGTTCCGACGGGCACGATCCCGATCCACGCGGCGAGCCCAATCTCGGCGGCGGTGACGGAGTCGACATCCACCGCCAAGCTTCGCGACACCCCCGGCACGATCGAGATCGACCTCGCCAAACTCAACCACTCGGCTCGCCCGATCGTGCTGAGCGTCCCGGTCCGACCGGGCGACGTGATCGTCGCTCTCGGCGGGGGGCAAATCTACGTGCAGGGCTGGATCGAGAAGCCCGGAACGTACCGCCTCGCTACAGGCATGCGTCTGCTCGGTGCGATCGCGGGTGCTGGCGGCCCGTTGTTCCCGGCCGACGTGAACGAAGTGAAGGTCTATCGGGAGGACGACAACGAGAAAGCCGTTCTCCTCGCGAACATCGACGACATCCAGGCGGGCAATGAGCTGGACCCCCTGCTCCATGATGGAGACGTGATCCAGATCGACGGAACCGGCGGGAAGCTCGCTGCGTACGGCTTTTACGCCTTCTTCACGACTCTGTTCCGGGTCGGCGCGACAGTGCCGATCTTCTGAAGGACGGCGTCCGTGGCCTCTCCCCCCGCACCGACGACCCCCAGCCCCATCCCGGGCCCGTTCCTGCCACCGGATACTCTCATCGAGACTCCGGAGGGACTCCTCGCCTGGCGGCCGAAGGATGCGATCCGCGCGCTCAAGAACGGCCGCTGGATCGTCCTGGCCATGTTGCTCGCCGGGATCGCGCTTGCAGGCGTGTACGTCTCGCTGAAGAGCCCGATGTATACCGCGCGCGCCAAGATCCTGATCGAGCGGCGCCCCTCCCCTATTCTCGACGTCCGCGACGTTCTGGGCGAGGTGGGGAACGAGAAGAACTACTACAAGACCCAATACGCGATCTTGAAGAATCGCGACCTCGCGCTCGACGTGATTCGCTCCCTGGATTTGGCGCGCGACCCGACGTTCGTCGGCCTTTCCGCGGCGAACGGCTACGACAGAGATCCCGAGCGCGCCAATCTTGCCACGGCCTCGATCTACCTCGACGCGCTGATGATCAAGCCCGTCGAAGGCACCCGACTCGTCAACATCTACATGACGACAAAGGACCCCGAGCTATCCGCGAAGATCGCCAATCAGCACGTCGAGGCCTACATCCAGCAGTCTTTTCGGCTTCGCGCGCAGGCCAGCGACGACGCGAAGGGATTTCTCGAGGAAAAGCTCGTCGGCCTGAAGATGCGCCTCGAGCAATCCGAAGCCGCACTGAACGACTACCGGCGCCAGGCCGGAATCATCTCGTCGATCGACGAACGCGAGAATCTGATCATCAGCCGCCTCACCGCGTTCAACAATCGCCTCTCCGACGCCGAGACCGACATGATCGCCCTCGAAGCCGAGATGCACCTCATCCAGATCCGCGAGTACCACGCCCTTCCCGAGGTCAATCGAAGCCACTTGATTCGCGCTCTCAAAGTCCAGCTCGGATCGCTCGAGCAGGAGTACGACGAGATGCGCTCGCGCTTCAAGCCGACCTACGCGGGGGTTCGCCACGTCGAAGAACGCCTTGCGGAGATGAGGGCGCGGCTCGACCAGGAAGTGAAGAATACGATCCAGTCCATCGAGTCTTCGTATCTCGGCGCCAAGGAAAAAGTGCGCCGACTACGAGCCCAGACCGAAGCCGAGAAGGCCAAGGTCATGGGCTTCAAGGATGAAGCAGTCCAATACGCAATTCTGAAGCGCGAGGCGGACGGCAACCAGACGCTGTACGACAGCGTGCTTCAGCGGATGAAGGAAATGGGCGTCGCCTCGGCACAGCCGTCGAACGTATTCATGGTGGAGAAGTCGGTCCCGCCGCCCAAGCCGTCGGAGCCCCAAACGACCCGAATCTTGGAGCTGGCGGGGGCGATCGGGCTCCTTCTCGGACTCGCGTTCGTGATCGGACGAGATCTGCTCGACGGATCCCTGAAGAACGCGGACGATGTCGGCCGAGTCCTGCAGCTCGCCCACTTGGGCACCGTTCCCGACTTCGAGCGGGTCCGTGGGACCGATGGGATCGAGCCCGACCCGATGGCTCTGCCTCCCCAGGAAGAATACACAGGACTCGTTGTCACCAAAAATCCGTTCTCGATGGTGACCGAGGCGTACCGCACCCTGCGGACATCCATCCTTCTTTCGCAGTCAGACTCACCACCAAAGACGATCCTGATCACCAGCGCGCAGCCGGCCGAGGGGAAGACGACCAGCAGCGTCAATCTATCGATTCTCTTCGCACGCCTGGGCGCCCGAGTGCTCCTAGTCGATGCCGACCTCCGGCGTCCAACCTGTGACCGCCGACTCGGCGTCGAGGCGCCACGCGGCCTGACGCACGTACTGGCAGGCCAAGAGAGCCTGATGAACGTGATTTATCCGACGGCCGTCGAGAACATGTCTCTGCTCCCCGCGGGAACGATCCCGCCCAACCCGACAGAGCTGCTGGGCTCCCGATCGATGCAGGACCTTCTCGGCGACGTCTCGCACGACTACGACTACGTGATCATCGACGCGTCGAACGCCTTGGCCATCAACGACGCAGTCGTCCTCGCCCCGTTCGTCGACGGGGTAATTTTGGTCGTCGATGCCCACCGCACGCCGCGCCCGCTCCTGCAACGCACCCGCAAGCGCCTCGAGCAGGCCCACGCCAGGATGCTGGGCGTCATCCTAAACCGAGTCGATCCGGAGAGCCCGCTGTACGCGACCGACTACGACGACACCTACTATTCGACGAGCTATCCCGAAGCCGACCCGAGCGCCGGGACCTGATCCGATCCGGCCCGTCAGCGATCACGCAGCACGCTCCAGAGATCCCGGTCTTCGTAGATCCCGACCGACGAGCGTTCGAGGATCGCCGACTTGAGCGCCAGCGCCTGGTACTTCACGACGATGCGGTCGTCGACCGGATGGCCCGTCGAATCCACCGACAGCACGAGGCCGTCTTCGGTCCAGTGTGTGGCCTGCACCGACTCCCAGCTCCTGCGAGCGGCCTCCGCGTAACGCTGCTCGCCGGTGAGCTCGGAGAGCTTCCACAGCGCAATACCGATGTCGGTCGCGACATCAACGTGATCGAAACCATCATGATCCGAGACCGGGAACGCCCCCCCCGGCCATTGGCGCCTGAGGCACTCCTCAGCCACTCCCCGTGCCAACTGGACGGTGCGCTCGGGGATCAGCCCCAAATCCGTGAGATCGCACAGCAGGTCCACGGAGAACGCCGACGGCACGAGTCGAAACTCTGCCGCGTCATCCGCCACCGCCTGGCGCACGAGGCCACCGTTCCAAAGCAGGCGCTCGTACCCGTCCACGAACTGCACCAACGCGCGTCGCAGTGCCTCAGTGGGGCGAACCCGGTACAGGGCCATCAGCGCCCAGACCATGTTCGTGTTGTCCTTGAAGAGCCGTACGGGGCCGTGCCTACTGAACCGGCTGCTGAGGTACCCCACCGCCGGCCACATAGGCGTGTTGAACCGCGCGAACAAACCATGCTTGGTGAAGTACGGGGTCGCGATCCATGCTTCGGCCCAGCGCGAGGCGATCTCGAGCAATCGCTCCTCCCCGGTCATCGCGTGCAGATCGATCAATCCCTCGATGAAGCCGCCGTTGAAAGGGCTCGCGAACTCGATCCAACGACGAGTGCCGTCGTACTCGTCGACGAGGAGACCGTCGCGCTCGAAGCACCCAACGAGGGTTCCAATCGCCGACTCGATCTCTCCCTGGAGCCAGGGCTCCCCGGTCGCCTCGTACAGGTCGATCAGCCCCAGCAGGTAGTCGTGGTTCTCGAAGAGCCGCACGCGCCCTTGCGCCGCGAAGAGGCCGCGCCACAGGTGAGCTCGCGCGCAGCGCGCCTGTTCGAGGGCCGCCTCGGCGCGGTCGAACTTCACGAGAAAGCTCGCGACGTCTCCCAGGTCGGCGACGAGCGGGGTGGGATCGATGCAGTCGGGACCGCGGTAGGTCGTCGCGTAGACCCCGTCGGCACGCCGCCACCGGACCTCGAGCCTCGCGAGCTGTTCACTCAGGCGCTCGGCGGTCCAACAGTGGCGCTCCGGTTCCATTAGGATGCCGCGTGCCCCGAGCGAGGCGACGCGCCGCGCACGCCGCTCTCCACGAGTCGGAGACGCAAGCGACGATCCTCCGCCGCCGGCTCTTCCGTCGTCGCATCCTCGGCCTCGTGCTCGCCGAACAGCGCCGACAACTCGCCGAGCCCAACCGGGGGACCCACCTGCATCTCGGGAATGAGACTGTGGAGCAGACGCCGGATGTCTGCCTCGTCGCGTGAGTACAGAACATCACGTAACAGGCGCAGGCTCCTCTGCATGTACGCGTACCGAACCGACATCAGCTTGGCGACGAACACCTTCTCGTTCTGCGTTCGTGCCATGTTCTCAGGGTCGAAGCTGAGTTCTTCGAATAGCTTCTCACCGGGGCGAATCCCGGTGTATTCGATCTCGATGTCCTTGCCCGGCTCGAACCCGGAGAGGCGGATCAGGTCGCTGGCGAGGTCGGCGATTCGTACCGGCTCGCCCATGTCGAGCAGAAAGACCTCGCCCCCCTCGCCCATCGCACCAGCCTCGAGAACGAGCTGGGTCGCCTCCGGGATGGTCAGGAAGTAGCGGGTCATCGCGGAGTGCGTGACCGTGACCGGACCACCAGCCGCGATCTGTTCGCGGAAGATCGGCAAGACCGAGCCAGCCGAGTCGAGGACATTGCCGAAGCGCACCGCCATGAATCGGGTCTTGGAGTCCTGCCACCGCGCCTGCAGGTACATCTCGGCCAGTCGCTTGGTGCCACCCATGATTGAAGTCGGATTCACGGCCTTGTCCGAGCTGATCAGGACGAAGGCTTCCACTCCGAGGTCGTGTGCCGCATCGGCGACCACCCGGGTTCCGAACACGTTATTCCGCACCGCCTCGGAGATGTTCGCCTCGACCATCGGCACGTGCTTGTGGGCGGCCGCGTGAAAGACCACCTGCGGTCGGTGCTTTTCGAACACCATCCGCATCCGGTCGGCATCGCAAACATCACAGAGGACCGCCTCCAGCAGATGGCCATATCCCGCCTTGCGGAGCTCACGGTCGACCGCGAACAGGCTGGGTTCGGCCCGTTCGGCGAGAATCAGCTTCGCGGGGCCAAGCCGGGCGATCTGCCGACAAATCTCGGAGCCAATGGAGCCTGCGGCCCCCGTCACCAGAACCACTTTGCCCGCGTAGGACCGGCGCGCCGATGCCTCGTCGAGAGAAACGACCTCACGCCGCAGAAGATCCTCGATCGACACGTCGCGCATCCGGATGACGTCGATCTCGTCGATGAGGAGCTCGTGGAGGCTCGGCACGATCTGGGGCTTCACGCCCGCGGTCTCGCAGAGCTCTTTCAGCCGACGAACCGTCGAACCATCGACGTTCGCGATGCTGATGACCGCGCGCCGCACCAGCCGATCGTCGGCCAGCTCCGCGATTGCCGCTGTCACCCCGAGTACCGGAAGTCCATTGATGTCCAGACCCTGCTTGAGCGGGTCGTCGTCGACGAAGCCGATGGGGCGCATGCCGAGCTCAGGACGCGCAAGCAGCTCGCGCGCAACCCGCGCACCGACCTCCCCGGCGCCGATCAAGAGCGTCGGGGCCTGGCGCGTCGGGACCGCGCGGGACCGGCGCGCCCACATGTCCAGAACGCCGCGCCGAGCCACTCGGATGCCCACCACGAACAGGAATGCCAGAACTCCGTCGAAGACGATCACGCCCAGCGGCAACACCGGGTAAATCGGCACCGACGGCGCCAACCACGGGACGGCGAAGCGGACGAATAGAAGAACCGCCGTCGCGAGTCCCGTCGCAAGGAGAATCCGCCCCGCCTCCCGTATCCCGACGAAGCGCCAGGCAAAGCGGGGCACGCCGGCGCCAATCAACATGCAGTATTGCAGCAGAATCACGTACGGTGCCGCGGCGACGCCAAACTCCACGTGCCCGGGGGGAATCCCGCTGTCGAACCGCAAGAGATAGGCCCCGACGAAAGCCGCGAACAGCAGACTCAGGTCGACCAGGTCGTGCATCGCGCGTGCGCGTGTTGGAGTCATCTACAGACCTCTTCCGGTTCTCAGAATCAGATCGCACACCACTTCGAGCTGCGGTGTGGTGAGGTCGGATCCGCTCGGTAGGCAGAGCCCGGCCTCGAAGATCGCCTCCGCAACCCCGCCCCCGATGAAGCGGCAATCTCGATAGACAGGCTGAAGGTGCATGGGTTTCCAGGCCGGACGCGACTCGATGTCGTGACCGGCGAGCTTCTCGCGAACGTCGTTACGGGTGGCTCCGAAGGCCTCGGGGTCGACCATCATCACCGAGAGCCAGAAGGTGCTCTCGCTGTCGGGAAGCGCCGGCATGAACTCCAAGCCCGGGGCGCACTTCAGGGCGTCTCGGTAGAAGGCGTTGTTCGCGCGACGAGCACGAACGCGCTGGGGCAACACCTGCAGCTGGCCACGCCCCGTGGCCGCGAGGAGATTGCTCATCGCATAGTTGAAGCCCAGGGTAGAGTGCTCGTAGTGCGGCGCGGGATCGCGCGCCTGGCGCGCCAGGAATCGAGCGCGATCGGCCCAGTCGTGACGATCGGTGACGAGCATCCCCCCGCCACCGGCGGTGATGATCTTGTTGCCGTTGAAGGAGAAGACGGAGAGGTCGCCGAAGCTACCGGCGGGGCGCGCTTGATAGCGCGCGCCCAGTGCCTCCGCGGCGTCCTCGATCACCGGAATGCCGTAGCGCTCGCACACCGGAAGAATTCGATCGTACTCGGCGCACTGGCCGTAGAGATCGACCACCAGGACCGCCTTCGGAAGCTTCCCGCGGCGATCTGCGTCCGCAAGCGCCTCGGCCAGCAGGTCCGGATCCATGTTCCAACTCGCGGGGTCACTATCGACGAAGACCGGGGTCGCCCCGACGTACCGAATCGCGTTGGCCGTCGCGGCAAACGTCAGGGTCGACGTGTACACCTCGTCGCCCGGCTCCATTCCCAACAGCACCAAGGAGAGATGAAGACCCGCGGTTCCGCTGGTGAGCGCCACGGCTCTCTCGCGGCGCGCAAGGGCCGCGTTCTCCCGCTCGAACGCCTCGACGTGTGGGCCTTCCGGGGCCACCCAGTTCGAGTCGAAGGCGTCCAGAAGAAGGCTTCGCGCGATGGCCGACATGTGCGGTGGCGAGAGAAGAATCTGCTTCATGCTGCTTGCACCTGCGCGGGGTTCGGACCGACGACGGAGGCCGGACAGCCGTACGCAACGACGTGATCGGGGACGTCGGCGACGACCACCGCACCCATACCGACCACGCTCCACTCTCCGACCGAGACCCCATCTCGAATCAGGGCACCGAGACCGAGATGCGCTCCCGGGCCGATCCGCGCGCAGCCGCCGAGGTGGGCTCCCGGACCCACGTGAGCGTGCGCCTCCACGACACCGTCGTGATCCACACTGCTCGCCGTATTGAGGATCACGTCGTCACCGACACAGGCACCGGTCTGGACGATGGCTCCGGCGTAAATGACCGCGCCGGCTCCGATCTTCGCGTGGGCGGACACCTGCGCCCCCGGATGAACCACACTCGCCATCTCCACTCCGGCGACGACGAAACTCGCAAAGAGGACGGCGCGGCGACGATTGTCGCCGACGGCGACGACCGCAAGAGCTCCCCGCTCCCTGCAACAACCCACCGCCTCCTCGACGCCAATCACGTTGATCGACGATCGCAGTAGCGTGTCTCCGCGGCGTTCCTCCGCACCGTCGGCAACGGCAACGACCCTCCATCCAGCAGCGCGGGCCGTATCGAGCAGCACCTTGCCGTGCCCGCCGGCGCCGAAGATCAGCAACTCGCGCACGCTCAGAGTCCTCCCGGTGCGCTGCCTTGGAACTCCGGCATCGTGTCGAGGTCACCATGTCCAACGCCAGCACGGCTCAGAAGGACGGTCGCGCTTCTGGCCAGAATCCAGAGATCCAGCAGAAAGGAGCCGTGCTCGGCGTACCACTGATCGTAGGCGAATTTGACGTCCCAGGGTGGCGCGTTTCGGCCGTGGATCTGGGCCCATCCAGTGAGCCCTGGCTTGACGTCGTGTCGCTTCGCCTGGTCCGGCGTGTAGCGATCGAGGTATTGCACAAGAAGGGGCCGCGGCCCGACGATGCTCATGTCGCCCCGCAGAACGCTCCAGAGCTGTGGCAACTCGTCGAGACCGGTCGAGCGAAGCCAGCGCCCCACGCGTCCCAGCCGGCGTTCATCCGGCAGGAGCATGCCGTCGCGATCGTGCTCGTCACTCATCGTGCGAAACTTGCAAACACGAAAGATCTTCCCGTGGAGCCCTGGCCGCAGTTGCCGGAAGAAGATCGGACGGCCCATCGACGCGGCCACGACGACCGCGACGACGAGAGCGATCGGCAACGAGAGCGCGAGCGCGGCGGCGGCGGCCCACACGTCGAACGCTCGCTTCATCCACGCATTTCGCGCACGGCGCCGACGCCGCAACCGCGGCACCGAGCGCACCAGCGTCCGGTACCGCGCGTGGACACGCGCAGTCATGACGTCTTGGGAGAACTCGGCCTCTACCCGAGCGCGGGCCGCTCGGCCGTGCCGAGCGCGTAGCTCGGGATCGCGAAGGTAGCGCTCGAGTGCCTCGCGAACGGCAGCTGCGGAACCGGGCTCCACGAGCCATCCCGTTTCGCGGTGTCGTACGGCATCCGTGCACCCGTCGACGGCGCTCGCGACGACCGCCACTTCCATGGCCGCCGCCTCGAGCAGCACGTTGGGGAAGCCCTCGCGCGCGGTGGGCAGCGCAACGACGTCCATGATCGCGTAGTACGGAGCGGGATCGGCCACGAGGCCAAGAACGTGGACCCGCGAATCCGCCCGCAGATCGCGCAGGACCGCGGCCGGAGTCGCATCCCGATCCTCGGAAGGCCCCAGCATCAGCAGGTGTGCCTTCGGGAAGTCCACGCGCAGCCCGGCCCAGGCGGCCGCAAGCTCCACCACGCCCTTGTCGCGCACCAGACGACCGACGAATCCAAGAATCTCGGCGTCGTGGGGGATACCGAGCCCATCGAGGAGCCTACCTCGCGCATCGGTGTCGAATCGTTCCGGGGCGAAGTGCCCAAGATCCACCCCCTGGCCACTTCCGGAGCCCAGAACCTCGATCTTGGCCGGCGCGCAGACTCCGTCGGTGATGGCCTGAGCACGGAGCGAGGGACTGACGCAGATCACTCGGTGGGCCAGGCGGCATGCGAGCCGGTCGGCGGCACGGAGGATCGCCCCCCCGACTCTGCCGCTCGTGAGGTGGGGCAAACCCCGCAGCTGATAGATCCGAACCGGCGTGGCCGTCACCGCGGCCGCCACCATGCCGAGCAACCCCGCTTTCGGCGTATGTGCGTGCACCACCGTCGGCGCGAGGCGCTGCACGAGCGCGCTGAGATGGATCAGGGAACGCAGGTCCCGAAACGGGCTGACTTTCCTCGTCATGGGCACGGGATGCGTGAAAACCCGTTCCGTCCGCTCGAAGTGGGCCAGCTCATCGGCGTCACCGGGTGCCGATGCGACATGCGGCACGAGTCCTTCCGCTGGCAGACGGCAGATCTGATCGCGCAGGAATCGAAGGGTCAACGGTACGGTGGCGACGTGCAGCAGGGTCGAGAGCTGCCCGCTCGATCTCCGATCGAGGCTGTCCGTTCGTCGTGTCGCCCTGCGGTTCGTCATCGCGTCGGTCCAGGCAAGCCCTAACTGCACAGCCGTGCCTAGTGCGGTAATCGACGACCTGCTGGCCGCCCTAAAGCACAAATTTTTCTGACATCGCGAGTGACAAATCGTCTCGCCCGACATCAAGGCGCCGGACGGTTTCTCCGGACTCCGTTTTCCGACGACATCGCCTGACGACGACTGCCGAGCCTCTTTCACCCATCGTGCAGATAGGTCGAATGCGCACGACGGAAGAAACAGAGACATCCGAAGACCTTCCTGGGACGGCGTCCGCCGTCGATCGAACCACCGTGGCCGTCGGGACTTCGCCGGCCGGCCACCCCCTCCTCAGGGCCCCCGAGACGACCGGGAACCGGGACGAGAACTTCGAGGGCCTAAAGCTCGACCAAACGTGTTGCTACCGCACGAAGGGAGGTCCGGCTGCGCCCGGGCCGCGACACGTTGCTCGGAACGAACCGGGCGTTCATACTCAAAGAGGAGCCATGCCCAAGACCCCAGCCATCCCGTGCGTCCTCGCCGTAGCGGCAGGGGCGCTGCTCGCGGCCTGTGCGAGCACCCCGCAGGCACTGCGGGGTGATTTCTACACCCCGATCTCGCCGACCGAGGCGGCGTTGGAACAGCGCACCGGCGCGTACGTGCGCTGGGGCGGGCAGATCGTCTCCGTCTCACACACGAAGCATCACACGTGCTTCAACGTGCTGGGGCGGCCGCTGGACTCACGTGCAAAGCCCGAGCAGTCCGATGCGGTCGACGGACGCTATCGTGCGTGCGCCCCCGGCTTCTACGACCCCGAGGTCTACGAGAAGGGCCGCTCCATCACGACCACGGGCGTGATCGCCCGAGAGGCTACGCAGCGCTTCGAGTCGTTCGACCTTCGGGTTCCCGAAGTGGCCGCCGACGTCGTGTACTTGTGGCCTCGGCGGGCGTACTACGCACCCTACCCCGCGTACCCGTTCTTCGGGTACGGCTGGGGCGGACCATACGGGTACGGCGGTTACGGCTACGGTTACCCGTACGGGTGGGGCCCCTACTGGGGAGGCCCCTGGATCGGCGCCGGCTGGGGCGCGCCCTACTATGGTTATGGTTCTGGATACGGCTACCGATATCGCTACCCGTACCGGTACGGCTACCGGGGAGGCGGCGGTCGCGGACGCGCGCCCCACCGGGCCGCCCGAATGGTGCGAGGAGGAAGCCGTGGGAACGTCGGGAGTGGTGGAGGGCAACGGGTCCCGGTCAGGCGACGCTGACACGGTGGGCCCCTCGGACGACGAAACCCTGACCGGGTGGCGATGGACCTGGGACGTTCTACGCGAGACCTTTAGAGAGTACGGCGAGGACCGCGGACTCCAACTCGGCGCGGCGCTCGCGTACTATACCGTGTTCGCGATCGCGCCACTCGTGCTGGTGATCCTGTCGCTAACCGCCTTCTTCCTCGGCTCCGAGGCAGCCGGCGGCCACCTCTCTGAACAGTTCCGCGGTCTCGTTGGCGAAGAGAGCGGCGGCCTGATCGAAGACCTGATCGCCCGTGCGGCCCAGGGCGACACCGCGAGCTGGGCTGGCATGATTGGCCTGGCAACGGCGATGTTCGGTGCCTCGGGCGTGTTCGCGCAACTCCAGGCGGCGCTGAACCAGATCTTCGACCTCAAACCGAACCCGAGCCGCTCGGGCGTAGGCCGTTTCGTTCGGGCCCGGCTCGTCTCGCTCGGGATCGTCGTGTCGGTCGGATTCCTGCTTCTCGTCTCACTGGTCGCGAGCGCGACCGTCGCCGCGGTCGCGGATCAGATGCGCACGGTCGGGGCCGCCGGAGAGGTTGGCGCGCAGGCCGTGAGCGGGTTGGTCTCGCTCGCGATGGCCACTGCCCTCTTCGCGCTCATCTTCCGCGTCCTTCCGGATGCGGAGATCCGCTGGAAGGAGGCGTTGGCGGGCGGCTTCGCAACGGCCGTCTTGTTTGCGCTGGGCAAGATGATGATCGGCCTGTACCTCGGCCGCTCGTCCATCTCCTCCGTGTTCGGCGCAGCCGGATCTCTCGCGGTCCTCTTGGTCTGGGTCTACTACTCGGCGCAGATCGTGCTCTTCGGCGCGGAGCTCACCCAGGTGACGGCCCGCAAGCTCGGAGTTCCGATCCAGCCGAGCCCCTGGGCAGAGCGCGAAGGCAGAAAGCCTGTGGCCTGAACCTCCGCCCGTAGTTGCTGTCTCGCGGTTCATGGGGTGGCGGCCGAGCACCACGATGGCAGCGAACGGTTCAACGCGCCAGTGCGAGCGCGAGGTTCGACATCCTTGTGCCGCGCACGAACTGGCTCATCTCGTCCATGTCACCCATCTGCAGGAAGGCGAGAGAGATGCCGGTCGCGGGCTCGGCGAACGCGATCTGCCCACCGACCCCCGGCCAACCAAACGCAGTCGGGGACGCCGCCCAGGGCGCGCCAAATCCAGCGCCGACCACGACCGCCAACGTGCGGTTCGCAGGGAGCTTCATCAGCGGATCCGGCAGCGTGCACCGGACGTTTCCCAGCCCGTCGGCGAGAACCTCGGGCTTCCACAGCTCTGCGGGGTTGTGCAGCAGCCCCTGGTAGAATGAAGCGAGGGTCGCCGCCGTCATCACCCCACCACCGCCCGGCTCGCCAGCCTCGATCTTCGCGGCGTAGTCGAACAACCCCTTCGTTTCCGCGTCGGCCGCGTCGGAGAACTGCGCGATGTCCAGCTGCTCGATGCGCGACAGGCCGAGCGATCTCGGCAGACCCAGCGGTCGCGTCACGCGCTGCTCGAGGAAGTCGCAGAACCCCATCCCACTCTGACGCTCCACGATCTCCGCCAGAACCCAATGTGCCGAAGCCGGGTGGTAGACGTATTGCGCCCCGGGCTCCGACTCGAGCCGCCATTGCTCGAACTGTGCGACCCGACGAGCGGGATCGCGACCGTCGGCGGAAGACATCGGTGCGTTCGGAAACCCGCTCGTCATCACGAGCACCTGCTCGACCGTGACCTCGCCCTTTCCGCCCGCAGCGAATTCAGGAACATAGTCTGCGACGGGCCGCCAGACGTCGAGCATGCCGTCACCGATCAAGAGCAATACGGCCGACGAGAAGACCGGCTTGGTGGCGGACGCGATCCAGAACCGCGTCGTGTCCGTCGCGCTACCGAACGATCGGCTCCACACCACTTCGCCGTTGAAGCCGACCGCGACCTGGCAGGCCGTGAGACCGGCGCGAACCTCTTCCTCGACTGTCGCCTCGAGCGCCCTCGTGTCGATCTCGCCGCTCACAGATGACCTCCTAGCACCGTCGTCGACATAGGGTAACGGAACGCCGTCTATCGGTGTTCGTCGCAAGGAACGGCGACGCAGGAATATAGGCGATCTTCCGAGGAGACGAGACGCGGCGACGGACGTCGAGGGGCGACAAGGCGTTGACGCCATGTCGACGGCGGTGCACTAGCAGGTTGTTGAAAAGCTCCTCCCGTCGCCAGGTGCGTCCCGTCGACCCGAGGCCAAGGCGCGAAAACGACGCGATAGTCGGGCACTCTCGCTAGTTTTCGCAACGCGGGGATCGGGTCGAAGGGGCGTGCCTGGCGACGGGAGGAGCTTTTCAACAGCCTGCTAGGAATGCCGGCTCGTAATGAAGAGCGCGTCACGCTCCTGCTGCGGCACGTAGTCCGGCTTCCGACCCAGCCGGTCTTGGGCGATACGGAGCTTCTCGATGTCACTTTGGTAGAATGCAGCGAGGCGATCGAGCGCCTCCTGCACGTCTGCGGCATCCCGCCGTGCCCGCGGTTTCTCGAGGAGGTCCACGGCGAGCCCGCCCAGCGCATCCATCGAATCGCCTGCGAGGAACCGACGGACCGACGAGATGCGAGCCGACCCGAGCCGGCGCACTCCGACGACGCGGGACCCCCGCACCCGCGGCAGCTCGGGCAGACGCGTGCGCGGCTCGAGGTGGCCGAGGCGGGTCGAGAGATCGATCAGCGCATCGAAGGCATCCTTGGTACGAAGACGTGACCGAAAACTGCCGTACCAATGAAAGCCGATCCCTTCCCACGCCTCGATGCTCGTGGTGAAGCAGAAGAGCGCCTGGCCATCGCGCTGCCACACGCCGATCGACGGATAGAGAAACGAGTAGGCGCCGTCCACGTTGTAGGGGGGCCGGAGTTCCCGGATGAGTTCGTTCTCGGCGAGAAGCGCCGTACGCTCGGATTCCTGCAAACGCACCTCGACGGTACTCGCCTCGCGCACGATCGTGCGCATCTTGCGATGCGCCTTGCGACGGGTCGCATTTCGGTAGCTCGCGAGACGGCGACGAATGTCCTTTGCCTTGCCGACGTAAAGGACTTGGTGCTCCTCGTCCCGGAAGAGATATACCCCGGGCGAAGTCGGGAGCCCCGCCACCAGGTCCTTCCCGAACTTCTGATCGAACTTCCGCTCCGCCACCGCGCACAGTATAGCCTACAAGATGCCGCGGGACCGCAGGGCAGCGATCTGCTCATCGGAGAACCCGGCAGCGCAGAGAACCTCCTCGGTGTGCTCGCCGTGCAGAGGCGGCGGCCGATCAAACCCGCCCCGGGTTTCTGAGAGCTTCACCGGAAGTCCGGTCGTCTTGATCGTGCCCCGCTGCGGGTGCGGGAGCTCCACGACCATTTCGCGCCAGAGAACCTGAGGGTCTGCGAACACCTGCTCCAGGTCGAGCACCGGCCCGCAGGGAACGCCGGCCGCGTTGATGCGCTCGACCCACGAGTCTACCTCAGCCGAGGCCAGAGCCGCCTCGATCTCGACCGTCAATGCATCGCGGTGCTTCACGCGCCCACCGACCGACGAGAACCGCTCGTCTGCGAGCCACTCCTCGCACTCGAGCACTCGCGCCAACTTCTCCCACATCGCGTCGTTGCCCGCCGCGATGTTGAGAAACCCATCCGACGCGCGAAAACGCCCATACGGCGACGACAGGGGATGGTGCTGCCCGCTGGGGCCCGGTGCCGTCCCAGACTCGAAGTACATCCCTGCACCCCACGAGAGGATACTGATCATCGACTCGAGCAAGGAGGTATGAACCACCTGCCCCCGGCCAGTCCGGTGCCGCGCCAGAAGCGCGAGCTGAATGCCGTGAGCAGCGAACACACCGGCGAGCAGGTCGGCAATCGCAATACCGGCCCTGGTTGGTCCGCTCTCGTGTGTCCCGGTGAGACTCATGAACCCACTCATTCCCTGAGCGATCTGATCGAAGCCGGGGCGATCCTTGTAGGGCCCGTCGGCCCCGAAGCCAGAAATCCCACAGTACACGAGACGGGGGAACCGCTTCGTCAGGCTCTCTGCCCCCAGACCAAGCTCGTCCATGACGCCAGGCCGGAAGTTCTCGATCAGCACGTCGGCGTCTTCGAGCAGGCGCGCCAACAGCTCGCGGCCCTCCGGTTTCTTGATGTCGACCGTGATGGACCGCTTGCCTCGATTGGCCACAAGAAAAAAGTAGTCGTCTGGCGCGGCCGGATCGCTGCGAAACTCCCGCCCCCCCGGCGACTCGACCTTCACAACGTCGGCGCCGTAGTCGGCGAGCAGCATCGAGCCGAAGGGCCCGGCAAGATACCGCGTGAGATCGATGACCCGAATGCCGTCGAGTGGACCTGGCATCACTTCCCCTGGAAGTTCGCCCGTCTCTTCTCGAGAAACGCGCGAACGCCCTCCGCGTAATCGTCGCTCTCGTAGCACGCCTTGATCGCCTCTCCGAGCGCTCGGTGGTCACGCGCCTCGGGCGGCTTCTCGATCTCTCGGAACGACAGCTTCGCACTGCGCAACGTGAGCGGGGCATTCGACGCAATGGCGGTGGCGACCTCGCGTACATGTTCTTCGAGATCGGCCTTGGGCAGGACTTCGCTGACCAGGCCCAGGCGAAGCGCCTCGGCCGCATCGAATCGTCGGGCCGTGAAGAAGATCTCCTTCGCCGACGAGACGCCAACGATACGCGCCAACGTCTCCAGTCCGCCGGTCCCGTACCCGAGGCCGAGTCGAGCGGCCGGAATCGCGAACACTCCGTCGTCCGCCGTGTACCGCAGGTCAGCAGTGAGTGAGATGGCGCACCCCCCACCCACGCAGAAACCGTGGATCATGGCGATCGTCGGTTTGCCAATGCCCAAGAGCGCGTCGAACGCGCGGCCATTGTCGTCGTCGTACGAGCGCGCACCCACGCCGGAGCGAAGTTGGTCGAACTCCGAGATGTCTGCCCCCGACACGAAAGCCACGTCACCCGCGCCGCGCAGGAGGACGACTCGAACGTCCGGGTCCTCGTCCATCTCTCGGGCGGCAATCGGAATCGCCTTCCACATGTCGTTCGTGATCGCGTTGCGGCGCTCGACATGGTCGAAAATGATCCACCCGAGGCCATCCCCCTTCTCCGTCCGTACCCGTCCTGACATGGGAGTATGCCTAGCACGGTCAATGGTCGACGCGGAGGCTCCGCAATCGGTTGATGGCGGCCGCCAGCTCGTATCGCCGCACGGAGGCGCGATCCCCGAAGGTTCGCTCCGCGACCTCCTCGATGCCAGACACCCGATACGATTCTTCAACCCGGTCGAGGAGTTCGACGACGCTCGCCCGCCCGTCGCACCGGCCGCGGCTGAGTGCGAGCAAGACGTCGCCGATAAGCCGACACTGCGCCGGGTCGACGAGCTGCGCCACCAGCGACACGTCGATCTCCTCGCTGCCAAACTCGATCGCGCGGGTACTGCGGCTGCGGACACGCTCGGCCTTCGGACCACGGCTCGCGTCCAACGACTCTGGTCGAGGCCGGCGAGGTGCCGCGTCCGCCCAGGTGTCGGGCGCAGCCGGCGCGGCGCCCGACGCCAGCGGCAATTCGACCGCGACCTTCCGGGCCTCGTCGGTCGCATCTTGCGGCTCGTAGGTGTCCATCCGTACGACCGAATCGGCAACGTCGAGGTAGTCCCCCGCGCCACCGACGACGAGAATCGACGAAATGCCGCGTTCGTCGAAGAGTTGGCGGACTCGATCGAGAAAGGGCGTGATGGGCTCCCGCACTGCCGGCACGAGCCGCCGCATCCGTGCATCCCGAATCATGAAGTTCGTCGCCGCCGTGTCCTCGTCGATGAGGAGGGTGCGCGCTCCGGCCTCGAGCGCTTCGACGATGGCCGCAGCCTGTGACGTCGAGCCCGACGCATCATCGGTCTCGAAGCTCTCGGTCGACCGATCGAGGGGAAGGTTGCGGATGAAAGGCCGGAGATCGACCCCGCGCACCGACCGCCCGTCCTCGGCCCGGATGCATACGGCATCCTCGCGCGTGACACATGCGTCGCGACCATCTCCCGGCACGTGGTCATAGACCGACCGCGCCAGAGCATCGAGCAGGGTCGACTTGCCGTGATACCCACCACCCGCGATAAGCGTTACGCCAGCGCGCACCCCCAGCCCACGGAGCCGCCCGCGGTGCGGCGCGTCGATCTCCGCGCAGAGCGTACCGGGCACGGCGAGCGGCAACGCTTCGAGCAGGGGCCGATCGTCGACTCCACTCGCACGAGGCAAGACGGCACCTTCGGCGAGAAACGCGATCAGACCGTGTTCTGGAAGGCTCGCGCGGAGCGCAACCTGGTCTTCGACCGCCTCGACGTGGCGGCGCAGAGCCTCGATGCGGAATCGGCCGGCGCCGATCGCATTCAGGACGATTGCCGGCAGCCGGTCGGCCAACAGCTCGGCCGCGGCTCGGCCGAGGATTCGACGCCCCGCCGCGGGCAACCCCGCCGTGAGTCGAACACGGGCGGCACCATCATCATCGACCACCAGCGCCGTCCGTTCGAGAACCTCTTGTCCAACCCGCAGCATGTCGAGCTTGCCCGAGCCACCGCTCCGGCGACCACCGCCCCGCCCTCGGATCGACCCGGTCGGCACCGCGCCACCTGCAGTCGCTCGAAGCGCGCTCGCGGTCACCCGATGCAAGAAGTCGGCAGTGGCACGACGAGCATCCCGCGTCCCGATCGCGAACGCCGGCAGTCCGAGAGCCCCCGACGGAATGTCGAGTAACACTCGGCTTGGTGCGGCAAACGGATCTCCCTGCACGTGCTCGAGCGTCAGATCCAGCCCAGCGAGCGCCCACGTCCGGCGCCCAATCCGTCGGTACTCGCCGTACGAGCGTCCGTCGAGTGCTCGGATCGCGTCGCGTAGTCCCGGTTCCGCGGGCACGCTCAAGGCTTCCGAGAGAGCGCGCGGCGCATCACGTCCAATGGCGGCGAAACACCGGTCCAGATCTCGAACGCAGCCGCGCCCTGGTGGAGAAGCATCCCAAGCCCGTTCGAGCCCGGCCGCCGCAGGCGCGCCGCCGCGGCGAGAAACGGCGTGCGCCGAGCCGTGTAGATCAAATCGTAGAAGAAGCACGATCGGGGCGTTGCCCCGAACGCGAAGCCGAAGAATGGCTCGCCCTTCATTCCCGCGGAGGTTGCGTTGACGACCAGGCCTGCACGCCCCAGGACCGACTCCGCATCGCCCGCGCCTGGCGTGAGCTCCGCCAGGTCGATGGCCTCGAGTTTCGTGGCGACGCTCTTGCGGAGATCGCGTACGAGAGCTTCCGCCCTCTCCGGACGCCGGGCCGCTACGATCACGCGACGACTCCGAGCCGCGAGCGCGACGGCCACGGCGCGAGCCGAACCTCCCGCGCCCAAGACCACCGAGTCGCGCAACCGCGGCTCTACCCCGAGCTCACCCCAATCACGCTCGAGGCCGATGACATCGGTATTCTCACCGCGCAGAACGCCTCGTCGATACACGATCGTGTTCACCGCCCCGCAAGCAAGAGCCCGACGTGAGAGCTTGTCGAGGTGTGGAATCACCGCCTGCTTGTGCGGGATCGTGACGTTCAACCCCACGAGACCCAACGCCGGCACCGCGGCGACCGCCTCCCCCACTCGCTCGCCGGGAACGGCAAACGCGAGATACGCCCATGGCAGGTCGAGTGCGCGAAAGGCGGCGTTGTGCATCGCCGGCGAGCGCGAGTGATCAACCGGATCTCCGATGAGGCCAACGAGCTTCGTAGCGGCCGTAATCGGAACCGAAGAGCCGCGCGCGGCCACTACGAGCCACCGGACTTCTTCTGAAGCTTCTGGTGAGCCCCGGTCATCGCGTCCCGCAGCTGCGCCGGGTCGTGTTCGTCGTAGAAGTACAGATACTTGTCACGCGGCGCCTTGATCTCGGTAGCGACCTCGCCGTCAGAGTTCAGGAACATCGTCCGCGGGATGTAGTGGCCATCCGGGCCGTACTTCCGCGCGACGCGGCCGTCGTTGCGCTGATCGAGGCGGATCATCACGAACCCCTTGGAGAGTTCCTCGACCTGGTCGTCGTGAAAGACGCGAGAGTAGTTCGTGCAGTGCGGGCACGTCTGCGTGTAGACGATCAAGCAGATCGGTTTGCCGTCGCTCTTGGCCTCCGCCAGTCCTTCCTCGTAGGAGCGCCAGGCCACACCGTCGTCGTTCCAATCACCTCCCGCAAAAGCCGGAGACACCAGGAGCGGCCACACGAGCGCCAAGATCAGAAGTCGACTTCGCAAGGGCATCGAACCGTTCATACCCCGTGAATGCCGGGCGGCACCGAAGAGCGCAAGCTTCAGGAGGCGACGATCGAGTGCTTCGCGCGCTCGTCTGCCACCACGGGCCGCTCGTCGGCCTCGACGGCGAGGAGCGTCCCGGGGCGCCCGGCATTCTGAACGGCGACGACCTGCATCGACAGCGAGAAGGAAAATCGCGAACCGAGTCCCGGCTGGCTGGTCGCCGAGAGCTTCCCCTTCATCTGCTTCACCAGCTCCTGGCTGATGGGCAGCCCCAACCCGCTCCCGCCTGAGACGCGCGCGGTAGACGCATCGAGCTGCGCGTAGCGCTCGAACAGGCGGGGCAGTTGGTCGGCCGGCATTCCAACGCCGGTGTCGCTCACCGCGAAACCAACCGTAACCTTGTCGCCGCGGCGTCTTCCGAGAACCACCTCGAGCTCGACGCCCCCCTCGGACGTGAACTTGATGGCGTTCCCGACCAGGTTGAGGAGGACCTGACGCAGTCGGCCCGGGTCGCCCATGACCCGAGGAAGATCCGCGGGGATCTTGGCGTCGAACGCAATCCCCTTGGCAGCAGCCGCCTGGTCGAGCTGTCGGCGCACGTCACTCGCAACCACGGCAACATCGAATGGGATCGACTCGATCTCCAAGCGGCCGGCTTCGATCTTCGACAGGTCGAGCAGGTCGTTCACCAAGCCAAGGAGATTGCCACCAGACCTTCGCAGGGTACGAACGAGTTCTCGTTGATCCCGGTCGAGATCAGAATCGAGAAGCATGTCGGTGATGCCGATGATCACGGAGATCGGCGTCCGCACCTCGTGACTCAGGCTGGCCACGAACTCGGTCTTGGCCCGATCCGCAAGCTCGGCGCGGTCTCTCGCCTCGGCCGCCTCCCGGAGCGAGCGCGCCTTCAGGAAATCGTAAACCAGCGCCAAGATGAGGATGACGGTCAGCACACCGGAGGCGCGCATCCGGCTGGTTCCTTGAATCACCGCTTCCGATGGAACGAGGAATGCGGCGAGTTCGATCTCGCCCGTATGCGCGGCCGCAAGAAGCGTGATCTGAGCAACGCTGAGCCCGCCCCACACCAGCCCCGTCCGCCACCCGCCGAGCAGCACGGCAACCATCGGGATCATCGCCGTTGCGATCAACGGAGCATGCCCCCCGGCATAGCGAGCCGCGTTACCGAAGCCGATCGTAACGGCGACGGCCGCGACGACGAGATTCGCCGCGAGACCTACCGATCCCGTAAACCGCAGGATGAAGGGTACCGTGAGCAGGTACGCCATCGCCATCAGTGGCCAGTGCGCGACCCACGCAGCGCCATCGAGGTAGGCGTTTACCGAACCCACGATGAGCAGGACGGCGCTGGACAGACTGACACCGATGACCAGACGCGCGCGACGCACGGCCTCCACGCCCGTCACTCGGATGGAGCGCGGGATGAACGGATCGGCCAACGAGGCTCCAATGCCGCCCAGCCGTGAGATCAGATCGCGCACAGAATCGGGATTCCCAAGACGACGGCCTTCCCGCGCATCCTGACGCACCGGCCTTGCCGCTTCGGCAGACTGGTCGTCATCCCGCCCGAAAAGTCAAGACGGACCACTCTATAGGGCGGCGATCTCGGCTACGGACGGGACCCAATGCGCTGTGGGAGCTCAGTCTTCGGCAAGCGCGGCCTGGGCCGCCGCGAGTCGGGCGATCGGCACCCGAAACGGCGAACACGAGACGTAGTCGAGCCCGATTTCGTGGCAAAAGACCACGGAGGCAGGGTCACCGCCGTGCTCGCCGCAGATGCCGCACTTCAGACCTGGTCGGGCAGACCGGCCCGCCTTCACCGCGTGGGCCATCAAGAAGCCAACGCCGGTCTGATCGACCGAAACGAAAGGATCGTTCTCGAGAACACCGCTCTCGACGTAGTACGGCAGGAACTTGCCGGCATCGTCGCGCGACAGCCCCATCGTCATCTGGGTCAGATCGTTCGTGCCGAAGGAGAAGAAGTCCGCGTGAGCCGCGATCTCTCCTGCGGTAATCGCGGCGCGCGGGACCTCGATCATCGTACCGATGGTGTAGGGCACCTTGACCTTGTACTCGGCCACGACCTCTTGGGCGATGCGCTCGGCGAGAGCGCGGAGCCGCTCCAACTCCGTGTCGACACCAACCAACGGAATCATGATCTCCGGCAGGACCTTCACCTTACGACCTACGAGCTCACACGCCGCCTCCATGATCGCGCGCACCTGGACCTCGTAGATCTCGGGGAAGGTGACCCCGAGGCGACAGCCGCGGTGCCCGAGCATCGGATTCAACTCGTGCAGTGAGTCGCGCTTCTGCAACAGCACCTCGGCGGAAACACCGATCTTGAGAGCCAAATCGGAAATCTCGGCATCGGTGTGCGGAATGAACTCATGCAGCGGCGGGTCGAGGAGTCGGATCGTGACCGGCAACCCCTTCATGGCCTCGAGAATGCCCACGAAGTCCTTCTTCTGCATCGGAAGAATCTTCGCGAGTGCGCGACGTCGGCCGTCGGTGTCCTCCGCCAGAATCATCTCGCGAACGGCATCGATACGATCGCCCTCGAAGAACATGTGCTCGGTACGACAGAGCCCGATGCCCTCAGCACCGAACTCCCGCGCCACCTTGGCATCGTGCGGAGTATCGGCGTTGGCGCGCACGTTGAGCGAGCGCACGGAATCGGCCCACTTCATCAGCTTGTCGAAATCACCCGAGAGTTCCGCTTCGACCGTCGGCACGAGACCAACGAAGATCTCGCCCGTAGCGCCGTCGAGCGTGATCTCATCGCCGGCCTTCAGCTCGCGATCCCCGGCGTGCATCGTGCCCTTCTCGTAGTTGATCCGCAGCGCGCCGCACCCGACGACGCAGGGCTTGCCCATACCGCGACCGACCACTGCGGCATGAGAGGTGGCACCGCCGCGCGCGGTGAGGATGCCCTCGGCCGCGTTCATCCCGTGGATGTCCTCGGGCGAAGTCTCCACCCTGACCAGGATGGTTTTGCGGCCGGCCTCTGCGGCTTCGGCCGCGTCGTCGGCCGAAAACACGATCTCACCGGCGGCGGCCCCCGGCGAGGCCGGCAGTCCCTTCGCGAGCAGATCTTTCTTCGCCTTCGGATCGACCTGGGGATGGAGGAGCGCGTCGAGTGCCGCCGCAGGCACCCGAGTGACGGCGACCTTCGGCTTGATCAACTTCTCCTTCACCATGTCGACCGCGACCTTGAGCGCCGATGCCGCGGTCCGCTTCCCGTTGCGGGTCTGCAGCATGAAGAGGCTCTTGTTCTCGATGGTGAACTCGATGTCCTGCATGTCGCGGTAGTGCTTCTCGAGCGTGGCTGCGATTTTGCGCAGCTCCTTGTAGGCCTTCGGCATGACCTCCTCGAGAGAGGGAGCGTCCTTCTTGCGGTCGGCCTCGCGCTGGTCGCTCGCCTTCGCGAGCTCACGCGACGCCTTCAGCGTGATCTTCTGCGGGGTACGAGTACCGGCAACCACGTCCTCACCCTGCGCGTTCACGAGGAACTCGCCATAGAAGTCTTTGTTTCCGTTGCCGGGATCTCGCGTGAAGGCAACGCCCGTCGCACAATCCTCGCCTAGGTTGCCGAAGACCATCGCCTGCACGTTGACCGCGGTACCCCAGTCGGCAGGGATGGAATACAGTCGACGATAGGTGATGGCGCGCTGGTTCATCCACGAACCGAAGACCGCGCCGATCGCGCCCCAAAGCTGCTCCCAGGGATCGTCGGGGAACTGCTTCCCGGTGCGCTTGCGCACGAGGGCTTTGAACTCGACGACGAGCTCCTTCAAGTCCTGGGTCGTGAGGTCGAGGTCGTTCTCGGTGCCGCGCTTGGCCTTCTTGTCTTCGATCAAGAGCTCGAACGGATCCCGCTCCGTCTTGCTCTCCGGCTCCATCTCCATGACGACGTCGCCGTACATCTGAATGAAACGACGATACGAATCGTACGCAAAGCGCTCGTTCCCGGAGACTTCAGCCAACCCGACGACCGTCTTGTCGTTCAGCCCTAGGTTCAGAACGGTGTCCATCATGCCCGGCATCGATGTACGCGCACCCGAGCGAACCGAAACGAGCAGCGGGTTCGCACCGTCACCAAAGCCCTTGCCCATGAGACGCTCGACCTTCGCGACAGCCTGCTGAACCGCACCGGCGAGCTCACGCGGGTATGTGCGCTTGTGATCGTAGAAGTAGGTGCAGACGTCCGTCGAAATCGTGAAGCCCGGAGGAACCGGCAGACCGAGAGATGCCATCTCAGCGAGGTTTGCACCCTTGCCGCCGAGAAGATTCTTCATCTTCGCCTGGCCATCCGCCCGGCCGCCGCCGAAGGCATACAGGTACTTGACCTTCCCCTTCGCGCCAGCCTTCTTTTTGGCCTTCCGGACCAGCTTCTTCGCGGCCTTTGTCGGCTTTTTCTTGGCTGCGGCCTTCTTCTCCGAAGCCGATTTCTTCTTCTTCACAGCGCCCGCCTTCTTGGAGGATCCAGCTCGAGCCTTGCTCGCGGCGCCCTTCTTGACGGTCTTCTTGCGCCCGTCGGCCTTCTTGCCCTTCGCGAGCTTCTTCGCACGTGCCATGGTGTGGATCTCCTCCGAATTTCGCCCGCGTCCCGGGGCGTGGAAAGGCAGATCCCTACCACCCAACCTCCACACCTGCCACGACCGGCCTGGACTTCCGGAGACGAAATCGGCAACCCCCTTTGCGAGATGGCCGAGGCCCGACCGACGTACGGCGACGCATCCGCGGCCGTTCCAGCTCATGTACCCGTGATCGACGGGTTCCGCGGAACGTCCGCCCTCCTGGTCGCGGTCTTCCATTGTTGGCTCTACACCGACCCCCCGCTGGATGGCGGGCCATTGCGAGCACTGATCGTCGCCGCCGGGATGGGGGTCGATTTCTTCTTCGTGATCAGTGGCTTCGTGCTGTTCTTGCCGGTCGTACGCCGGGGGGGCGCGTTCGGGTCCCTGTGGAGCTATGCGATCCGCCGGGCCGCCCGGATCATGCCGGCCTACTACGTGGCTCTGATCGTCCAGGGCGCAGCGACCCCGTTCTTGACCCGGTTCGCGTCTCCGTTCGCGAGCATCGGGGGCTGGATCGTCCTGCTGCTGCACGTCCTGTTCCTGCAGCACTCCGCGCCCCGCTGGCTGCTGCGACAATTCGATTTCCACGCAAGTGTAATGGGTTTTGGCGTGAACGGTGCCCTGTGGTCGCTGTCGGTCGAAGCGATCTTCTACGTCTTCCTTCCCCTGGTCGCCGGGCTCTTCTTCCGAAACCCGCGCCTGGGGCTGGCGCTCGGGCTCGGCGCCGGCCTCGGCTGGCGCTGGCTGGCCTTTCATCTGCCGTCGGTAGCCGCGGCAGTCGGGGCGGGAAATGCGGTCGGCGGGAACGCACCGCGGCTGCTCGAGCAATTCCCGGGCTACCTCGGCCACTTCGCATTCGGAATGAGCGCCGCGTACCTCTACGTCCAGGCAAGGGTCGCACCCGACGGTGCGGACGCCCCGTCGTGGACGCGGCGTCCCGCCCCACTTCAGGTCGGCGTCCTGATTCTGCTGATCGGCTCGATGGTGGGGTACGGAAGCGTCTCCAAGGGGGCCCCGGTCGGGATCTACGCCAGATATTTCGACGACCTGATCCCCGCGTTCGCATTCGCCGCCCTGATGCTCACCACCTCGCTGGGCTCGCCCCGTGCGCAATGGTTCATGGCCAATCCCCTGGCTCGGTGGCTCGGCGACGTCAGCTACGGCGCATTTCTCTGGCACTTCCCACTCATTCTGCTCTTCTCGCACACCTTTGGGTGGATCGAGGGGTCTGGCGACGCCCAGTTCCTCTGCCTGACTGCGCTCGTCATCCCCAGCGCGCTCTTTGCGGGTTGGCTGTCGCGGCGCTTCATCGAAGAGCCCGCCATCGCGTGGGCGCGCGCAAAGACACGGGCGACCTGACGCTCCGCCCTCGTCTACGGTAGACTCGATCGTCCGATGACGTGTCCCAGCTGCGAACACACCAACAGCACCCGCGCGAAGTTCTGCGAGGAGTGCGGCACACGCCTCCCCGCGCAGCCGGCGCCGAGCGATGGGTTTCACCCACGCAGCTACACGCCGAAACATCTCGCCGAACGCATCCTGAACTCGCGAAGTGCACTCGAAGGCGAACGGAAGCAAGTCACGGTACTGTTCGCCGACATCAAGGGATCAATGGCTCTCGCCGAGGAGGTCGAGGCAGAGAGCTGGCACGTCATCCTGGACCGCTTCTTCGGCATCCTCGGCGACGGCGTCCACCGCTTCGAGGGGACGATCAATCAGTACACCGGCGACGGTATCATGGCGCTCTTCGGGGCGCCGATTGCCCACGAAGACCATGCGCGTCGTGCCTGCTATGCGGCGCTCGCCCTGCGCACGGACCTCCGCGGCTACGCCGAAGAGCTCAAGCGCTCGCGCGGGCTCAATTTCTCGGTTCGCATGGGCCTTCATTCGGGCGAAGTCGTGGTCGGCAAGATCGGTGACGACTTGCGCATGGACTACACCGCGCAGGGCCATACGGTCGGACTCGCCCAACGGATGGAGCAGCTCGCCGCGCCCGGCAATGCCTACCTCACCGAGAGCACGGCGAAGCTCGTCGAAGGTTTCCTTCAGTTGCGCGATCTGGGCGAGTTCGAGATCCGCGGGGTCGCGGAGCCCATCCACGCCTACGAGCTCCAGGGCGTGGGTGCCCTGCGCACCCGTTTCGACCTGTCACGGACGCGCGGTCTGTCCCTCTTCGTCGGCCGTGCCGACGAGATGAAGCTGCTCGAAGGAAAATTGGAGCGCTCCCTCGACGGGGAGGCGCAAATCGTCAGCCTCATCGGCGAAGCCGGCGTGGGCAAGAGCCGCCTCTCGTTCGAGTTTCTGGAGCGGTGCCGCGCCCGCGGCATCCGGGTTGCCGAAGGCAGCGCCGTCTCGCATGGCCGGTCGACCCCTCTGCTTCCGTGGCTGTCGGTCTTCCGGAGCTCATTCGACGTCGACGAGCGCGACGACCCCGCCAAAGCGCGAGAGAAGGTCGCCGGGCGGGCGGTTCTGTGGGACCCCACGCTGTCCGAGTCCCTCCCCGTCGTGTTCGAGTTCATGGGGATCGCCGATCCGGATTCACCTCCGGTCGAAATGGATCCCGACGCAAGGAAGCGCCAACTTCTCGAGTTCGTTTGCCGCGCATCCGAAGCGCGAAATCGCCAACAGGGCGGCGTGCTCTTGTGGGAAGACCTGCACTGGCTCGATGCCGCAAGCGACGAGATGCTGGCGGGTTGGCTTGCGGCCATCGCGGGCACGCGA
This sequence comes from Deltaproteobacteria bacterium, assembly GCA_029262355.1. GTDB lineage: Bacteria > Desulfobacterota > Binatia > UBA12015 > UBA12015 > VGTG01. Next base: position 22,957 of record JAJCZO010000163.1, on the reverse strand, counting down.
ACGCTCGTCGTGACGAACTACCGACCGGAGTACAACGGCCGCTGGCACGGCTGGGCGAACCACACCGCCGCGCGACTCCGTCCACTCGAATCCTCACAGGCACGGACCCTGCTCACCGACCTCCTCGGCGACGACCACACCGTATACGCGCTGCCACGCATGATCGAGGAACGCACCCGCGGCAATCCGTTCTTCATCGAGGAGGTCGTGCAATCCCTGATCGAGAGTGGCGACCTGCGGGGCAAACGGGGCGCGTACAAGTTGAGAACCGCGGTGCGGTCCCTCGCGATCCCGGGCAGCGTACGGGCGGTTCTCGCCGCGCGCATCGATCGTCTGAACGACGGGCAGAAGTCCCTCCTCCAAACAGCGTCCGTGCTCGGCAAGTTCTTCGAGGAACCGGTGCTGGAGAAGACGACGGGCCTGCCCCGCAGCCAACTCGCTGCGCCTCTCGCCTCACTCCAGTCCGGGGAGATGATCTTCGAAGAAGCGCTCTACCCCGTGCGCCGGTTTGCCTTCAAGCATCCGCTCACGCAGGAAGTCGCCTACCACTCGCAACTGCAGGAGCGGCGAGCGAGGACCCACCGGGCCGCGGCGCGCGCGATCGCCGATCTGCATTCGGATAAGCTCGACGAACGGGCCGCGCTCCTCGCGCAACACTACGAGCAAGGAGGCGAGCTACTCGACGCAGCACGCTGGCACTCCCGGGCAGCAATCTGGGTCGGGACCAAGGACATTCCGGAGGCGCTGCGCCACGATCGGCGCGCCGTCGAGATCCTCGACCGGGGCCCGGAGAGCCCCGAGACCAACACGCTCGCCGTACACGCACGAGCCCGCCTCCTTCACCTCGCCTGGCGCGCCGGAATGGACGCCGAGGAGGAGGACCGCTTATATGCCGAAGGCACCCGCATCGCCGAACGACTCGGTGACGAGCGGCTGCGCGCCCGCATCGCCGTAGGGTTCGGCGTCTGCCTCTCGATGCGCGGGGACCATCTGGGACGCGAGCGCCTAGGACGCGAGACGTACGACCGAGCCATGGCGCTCGGAGAACCCGAGCTGGCGCTCATGGCTCTCGTCCCACTCACCACCTCGCTGCTCTACCTAGGCAAGCTCGCCAACCTAACCGCGCTGCTCGACCTCCACGCGCCTCACCTGGCGCCCACCAACGAAGACCACAGCTTCTGGGACTTCTCCGCCCGCACCTACCTCATCGGGATGCGCGGCCTCGCCCGCTCGCGACTCGGCGAGTTCGCTGCGGCCCGCGCGGACGCAGATGCCGCCACGGAGGAGGCGACCCACGACGGTCGCACCGAAGCCCGGCTCTCGGCACTTCTGTCCGCCGGCGAGATTCGATTCGATGCCGGCAACGCGGCGGGCGCCGTCCGCGACGCCGAGCAGGCACTCGACCTGGCAGCGCGCCATGGCGCGCCGGTGTATGTCGGACTGGCTCACTGTGCCGCTGCACAAGCGCACACGTTGGCCGGCCAGGCCGGGTTGGCCATCGAGCACGCGCGTGAAGCAGAAGGTACGATCGTGGCGTACGGGCTCGAGGGCATCCGACCCGAGTGGGGCCACATCCTGTGCGCGGCACAGCTTTCCGTCGACCCCGATGCGGCAGGACGTGCCGCGCGCGCCAGTGTGGAGTTGACGAAACGCACCGGCCACGCCCCGCTTCTCGCCCTGAGCCTTCTGGTCGTTGCGCGCACGAGCCGACCCGACCAGGCGATCGCGGCACTCGAGGAAGCACATGAGATCCTGAGGACCGCCGGCTTACGCGGCTACCTTCCCTTCGTGGCGGAAGCGCGAGCCGAGATCGCACGGGAGGGCGCGGATCTCGCAGGCACACGATCAGGCTACGAGGAGGCCCTTCGGCAATGGGAAGCCATGGGCGCGTTCGGCCACGAGGAACGGACGAGAGAGACCTTGGCAACCATCCCGAACTGATTCACACCACACGAGCGTACCGCCATCGACCTAGGGTGAACGGCGGTGCGCTAGCAGGTTGTTGAAAAGCTCCGAACCGAGCCAGGTGCGTCCATTCGCACCCGAGGCCAAGGCGCGAAAACGACGCGATAGTCGGGCACTCTCGCTGGTTTTCGCAACGCGGGGCCTGGCGACGGGAGGAGCTTTTCAACAGCCTGCTAGGCTAGGTGCAGAGCGCCCAGGCCTCATCGACGGTGGCGACGATCGCATCCGGCTTGACGAAGCGACGCCCGCCGCGAATGAGCCAGCGCTGAATCCTCGACGAGGTCACCACGACGTATCGCTGCAGATGGGCAAGCGACGGGATCCTCCGGAGCTCGAGCACATTCATCGGGTGCGCCGCTTGCACCGCAGTCACATCGGCCACGTACACCCAACCCGACGTGTGAGCTGCGGCAAAGATCTCGGCCCGAGCGAGATCCTCGCGCAGGAGCGACGGCGTAATAATCCCCTCGGCCCGAACCCAAAACACCGCAGGAGACTCGGATCGCGCAATCGCGATGCCGCCGAGCCTGGTCGTGAACGTCTCGCCCGATACGAGACCGGGCGGCAGAGGCGAGATCGTCCCCATCTCAGCTCGCTCCCGCGGGAAGCTCGAACGTGAGGCTTCCCCAAAAACTCTCCCAGTCACCTTCCACTTCCTGGGGAGCGCGGCGCATGAACACCGTCGCTGCGAGCCACGGGCCGGACTGCGGGAAAAGGAGTTCCACCCGACCATCGGCGTCGGTTCTCGCGACGATTCGCAGGCCGCTGTCACGCAGATGGATGAGTTTGATCTGCTGATCCGCCAACGGTTGCCCGTCGTAGAGCAAACGGACTGCGAACGGATCACCGTCGGACCAGGTACGCGGATCGGTCTCGGGAACCAGCTCAATCGGCAGCCCGATCTCGCGATCGAACTGCTGCGGCCCCGAGGATTCGGCCCCGCGCACGTTCACGAGCGACTTCGCGTAGCGGGCATAGCTCTCACGCCCGGCCGACAGACTCTCGTTGCGCCTCACCCGATCCTCGATGACGCGGGAGAGAGCCTCCTCTTGAAGATAGCTCTCGAACTTCTCCGCCGGCAGCTCGAGAAACGTGTGACGACCCTGGTAGGTGACGACCCACAGCCCGGCCAGCGCGGGCTGAAGAAGGCCCGCAGGCGCGCGACCCAAGCGTCCGACCACCGGCACCACCCCACCGGGGCCCAGAGCTTCGAATCGCAGCAAGTGGTCACTACGACGCGGGAGCTCGTCGCGCTCCCCTGCCCCCCCCACGAGCAGACGAACCGCCACGCTGTCGCCGGCGCGCGGCGTGAAGCTCGCGGGCTCAATCCAGAATTCGTGCGCGCACGCCGTCCCCGCCACAAGCAGAACCACAGTGAGGGCCGATCCGAACGCGAGAGAACTGCGCATGGACGTTACGAGTCGCCCTTCACGAACTTCCAGACCTCTTCGCCGAGTGCGGGGCGGAACAGCGGATCGTAGCTCGGGCCGCGGCGCAATGTGTGTCCGCCATCGACCGCGATCGATTGTCCGGTGATCCACGAAGACTCCGGCCCTGCGAGGAATCGCGCGAGCTGTCCGACGTCCTCCACCTCACCGATGCGCCCCAGCGGCATGTTCTCGACGTAGTCCTCGACGACTTCTTCGTTCGGGATGACCAGGCCCTTCATCATGTCGGTAGCGGTGATCCCCGGCTGGATCGAGTTCACGCGGATCCCGAAGTGGCCCAACTCGTCGGCGGCGCAACGCACGAGCATGTCGAGCCCCGCCTTCGCCGTGCAGTAGGCGGGCATCGCCTGGTGGGTGATGGCGCCGGCGATGGACGACATCGCGACGATCGATCCACCACCGCCATCCTTCATCGCGAGGGCCGCTGCTCGAATCGTGTTGTAAGAGCCAAGCACGTTGAGATCGAGCGACTGGCGAAACGTCGCCGCATCGGTGAGCAAAATGTAGGTGCCGAAGCCGCCGCCCGCGTTCGCGATCGCGATGTCGAGGTGACCCGTCGCGTCAACCGCCTTGCCGACCGACGCGGTCACGTCCTCCTCCGAGGTAACGTCGCACGGCGTCGTGCGGACCTCCGCCCCCTCCGGAGCTTCCGACCTGAGCTTGGCAGCCGCCTCGTCGAGCACCTCGGCCCGACGCCCGGCGATGGTCACCGTGGCCCCGTCGCGCAGCAGTGCAAGCGCACACCCGTAGCCAATGCCCGTGCCGCCCCCCGTGATGAACGCCGTCTTTCCTGCCAGTGCCCGTGAGCTCATTGCCTCTCCTCATGCCCGGCGACCTCGCCGACTCGTCACAGAGCTTAGGATGCCGGACCTTCGCGAGCCACCCTGATATGGTGCCACGCGGTGCCTTCGACGCTCCATGAGAAGATCTACGCCGTGGTCCGACGCGTCCCGCGTGGCAGAGTCGCGACGTATGGCCAAGTGGCGATGATGGCGGGATTTCCTCGTCACGCGCGCCACGTCGGCTTCGCGCTGAGGGCCCTCCCCGAGCGATCGAAGGTTCCGTGGCATCGCATTTTGAACTCCCGGGGTGAGGTCAGCCCCAGGGCGGTCCCCAGCTTCGATGAGATTCAGCGCCAACTGCTGGAGGAAGAGGGCATCGAGTTCTCCCCCGCCGGGCGCATCGACCTCGAGCGCTACCGATGGGAGGACGACGTGGACGACTTCGAGATCTAGCGCGACACGCTAGATCTCGAACTGCCGGCCCGCTGCATCTTGGAGAGTCGCGTGACGGGACCCCTCGGCGGTAACGTCGATGCGGGCCGCTCCGTCCGGGGCAAACTGCACGATGTAGGACTTGCGCACATCGTTCGTTCGGTTCGGGCCTGTATGATGCGGCGTCAGGGACGAGAAGACCGCGATGCTCCCCGCGCGCACCGGTAGCGGCACAGCGTTCGGCGCATCCTCGAGACACCGAAAACCGAGATCCGTACGCGCGTGCGCCAACGTGCCGTCCTTATGGCGACCGGGCACGATCCACGGACATCCGTTGCTCTCATCGGCGTCTGTGAGGGCGACCCAACAGGTCAGGTAGGCCTGCGGTTCGATGTACGTGTAGCCGTTGTCCTGATGCCACGGGAACTCGCGATCCGGAGACGGCTTCTTGTAGACCGCCTGGTCCCAGTACAGCCGCACCTTTGGACCGATGAGATCATGACCCAGATCTTGGAACACCGGCCCAGCGACGAACTCACGCAAGAACTGCGACTGGAGAACTAAGTGGACCGAGAACGTGATCGCGTCGGCGGTCGCGATGAACATCGTGCCGTCCTTTTGCGTTCTCAGAAACTCGGTCGTGCGTGCCTCGAGTGGATCGATCTCGCGAATGACGCTGGCGATGGTCTCTGCGTCGAACGCGTCCTCCAAGATGAAGGCACCATCCTCATCATAGGCGCGAGCCTGCTCCGCCGTGATACGCCGATGGGGCCCCGGATGCATTGCCCACTCGAAGGACTCGTTGTTGGGATGCCGGTTCACAGATGGACGATTACTGAATCCTCGGCACGATCGCCAACAGCTCCTCGGCCGCCCGAGCCGCCTCGATTCACGACTCGCACCCGCGTTCCGAGCTAGAACTCGGAGAATAGCTCAGCCGCGCAGATCTCCAACTGCTCCACGAACTGCTCGAGACTCGCGCTCTTGAAGCGAAGAGACAAAACACTCGCCCCGAGGCCGGCGTAGCCCTCGCAGAGCCGCCTCGCCGTCTCGAGCCCATCCGAGGTCGTGAGATCGAACGCGCGTTGGGGTTGAAAGATCAGCTCGAGGGGCTCTCCGCGCTCCTCTCGCTCCCTCCACGCAGGCTTGGTCTGGTAGCGCTCGAGCAGGACTCGCAGCTCGTCGAGCCCGAGCCCGAAGGGATCCCACCCGTCCGCGAACTCCAGAGCGCGCCGCAACGATCGCTCCGTTCGCCCGCCGAGCCACAAAGGCACTCGCTCCTGCACGGCACACGGGTCGATGGTGAATCCCTGGAACGAAAAATGGGTTCCCGCGTACGAGGGTTGCCGGCCGCGCAACGCGGCCCGAAGGGCGCGCAGGGCATCCTCATACAGGGGTCCGCGATTCTCGAACTCGGCCCCGATCATTCGAAACTCCTCTTCGAGACTTCCGACGCCGAGGCCCAGAATCAAGCGTCCCTTCGAGAGACGATCGAGGGTCCCGTAGCGCTTCGCGACCTCGAGAGGGTGATGATACGGCAGGACGAGCACGTGTGTCGCGAGTCGGATTCGCTCCGTGAAAGCCGCGAGAAATCCGAAGGTCGACAGAGGGTCGTAGTACCGGGCACCCCGGAGCGGCGCGACATCGGTGGGAATCCCGACGTGCTCGCTACACGTCAGGTGGTAGTAGCCGAGCCGATCGGCCGCCTCTGCCACCCGACGGAGCTCGTCGGGGCCGGCATCCTCTTCCCAGGGCGCATGACCGCGCGGCGTCAGCGTAACGACCGGCGAGGTCAGCCCGAAGCGCACCTACGCCTCAGCCCGTGATCCGCCGGAGCAGCTCGGCCAGGAGGTCGGATTCGTGCACACGCTCCTGCGACGTCTTGTCGCGATCACGCACGGTCACGGTCCCGTCCTCCATCGTCTGATGATCGATCGTCAGTGCGAACGGCGTCCCGATCTCGTCTTGGCGTCGATAGCGACGGCCGATGGACCCGGCCTGATCGTATTGCGCCACCATGTGCGGTCGAAGCTGCGCAAAGATCTCCTGAGCCTTCTCGGGTTGCCCGTCCTTTCGCATCAGCGGCAAGACCGCGACCTTCACGGGCGCCAACCGCGGATGAAGGCGAAGCACGACACGAGTCTCGCCCTCGACCTCGTCCTCGTCGTACGCATCGACCAAGAATGCGAGCGTCGCGCGATCGGCGCCAGCAGCCGGCTCAATCACGTACGGCACGTAGCGCTCGCGGCTCTCCTCATCGAAATACGAGAGGTCCTTCTTGCTCCACTCCGCGTGTTGCTTCAGATCGAAGTCGGTGCGGCTGGCGATGCCCTCGAGCTCCGACCAGCCAAAGGGGAACTTGTACTCCACATCGGCACACCCCTTGGCATAGTGGGCGAGCTCGTCGGACTCGTGCTCACGCATACGGAGATTGTCCGGCTTGATGCCGAGACGGAGGTACCAGTCGAATCGCTCCTTCTTCCAGTAGTCGTACCACTGCGCCTCCTCGCCGGGCTTGACGAAGAACTCCATCTCCATCTGCTCGAACTCGCGCGTCCGGAACAGGAAGTTGCCGGGAGTGATCTCGTTTCGAAACGACTTGCCCTGCTGCGCGATCCCGAATGGGAGCTTGCGGCGCTGGGTATCGAGCACGTTGCCGAAGTTCACGAACATGCCCTGTGCGGTCTCGGGACGAAGGAAAACTACATTCGCGGACTCTTCGACCGGGCCCATGAACGTGCGAAACATCAGGTTGAACTGTCGCGAGTCCGTCAGCTCGCCGTCGCACGTCTCGGCGTGCTTCGCGAGCACGTCGGGATGATCGGCACGGAAGCGACTCTTGCATTTCTTGCAGTCGACCAGCGGATCGGTGAAACCCGACACGTGGCCAGACGCCTCCCAGACCCTGGGGTGCATGAGGATGGAGCAATCGAGGCCTACGATGTCGCCGCGCGACCACACCATCTCGCGCCACCACGCCTCCTTCACGTTGCGGCGAAGCTCGACCCCGATGGGCCCATAATCCCAGCAGCTGTTCAGACCACCGTAGATCTCACTCGACTGGAAGACCAACCCACGCCGCTTGGCGAGGTTGACGATCCGCTCCATTCGATCCGGCGCTTTCTTCTTGTCTGCTTTGGACATTCGCGGTGCTCCTTAGAACGTCCGAGCTACCACGCGCCCCCGAGGCGGGCCAGTTCCCACGCCGGTACCGGTGGCCGGTCAGGACGGATGAGCGAGCGCGCCGTTCAGCAAGCGCCGCGCATCCTCGGACCCATAGGGCCCCAGCACGCCGCCCCGCTCCGCATCCGCGCGCAACGTCTCGGCCTGCAGAGTCTCCGGAAGGAGAAACAGCAGGGGAACGTCGCTGGTCTCGGGTGTCGTTCGCAGCTGACGGGCCACGGCGAGCCCCTGGCCACCTTCGAGGCTGAGATCGATCAGCACGGCATCCGGCCGCCTCACGATCTCGAGAAGGTCCGTAGCCTGTCGCGAGTCGCAGGCCACCGAGCCGGCCGCGTCTACATCGGCCAATGCCTGACGTAGGCCGGCCAACTCTCGAAGTTGAGCGCTCACGATGACGATTCCACCGAGCCGGCGAGGAACCCGGCTCTGGATTCGCTCCAGCGCCACCGCTGGGTCGAGGGGGCGACGCACCCAGCCGACTCGGCCAATCTCGAACCCTTGCCCCGTCTCGCCGTCGGTCGCGTAGACCAGACTGTCGATGTCGTTCTCGGCGAGATCTGCCGTTCGACCGACCGATTCGTCGAACAAGTTGATGACCAACATGCTCTTGGCGGCATGCGGCGGCTCGCCTTCTCCGGTCCAGAACACCGCGCCGGAACGCTCGGCCAGCTCGCTGGCCCACGCACGCGATGTCGGGTCGGTATCGAGATGCCATATACCCAGCGCAGGTCCGTCGTCCGGCGGCACTTCGACCGAGACGGCGTCGTCGCTGGTGTCGACCAGAGCTTCCGGGCCGACCTCGCACGGCCCCTCGGTGTCGCCGATCGCCGCGGCAGCCGCCTCGGCGATCTCCCCGAGCTCCACGTCTCCTTCGTCGAGCAGCGGGAGAGCGGCTGCGGGCTCCGCGTCTCCCAATCCGGGCTGGCTCATCGCGTCGCGCAGCGCCTCTTCGGCGGAAGAGCTCGCTAGAGCGCGCGACTCCGCATCTCGGCAAGTGCGTTCGGCACGGGCCAGCTGCTCGGCGAGATCCTGGTTCTCACCTTCGAGTTCCGCGACCCGTTTGACGCGCTCTTCCAGCTCACGATCGCGGCGCCCAAGCTCCGACTCGACCTCATCGAGCATGCCTCGCTCGGTCCCGCCCGCGGCGAGAGTCGCTTCGAGCTCCGAGACCCGAGCACGCAAGCCCTCGCCCGCTGCACGCTGCGCCGCCTGCGAGCTGGAGTCCTGATCTTCGAGCGACCTGCACTGATCGCGTGCCTCGGCGAGCTGCGAGCGTAGCTCTTCGATGTCTACGGTGAGTCGCTCGGCATCGCCGACCGGCGCATCCCCACTGCTCGGGTCGGTCCAGCGCCCCGGATGCAGAAGCAGGGTCAACAAGCGGAACGCGGGTGCAAGCGAGCGTAGGAATGCCGCAGGCAACGTCGTCTCGGCCGATGCGAGGATCAGTACGCCCGCGCACTGCTCCCGATCACAGAGCGGCACGACGACCAACCCGGTCCGGTCGGCGCGGACCTCGCGCAGCGCGGGCAGCAGTGGCTCGCGACTTCCCTGTCCCAAGAGAAAAACCCGCCGCTCCTCGAGCGCGCGCCGCGCAACCGGAGTGCCTCCGCCCGGAGGCGGGACTTGAAGGAGCGACTGCTCCTCCGCCTCCAACCCCCGCACCGCGACCACGCCAAGCGTCGCAGTGTTTAGCAACGCGACTCCGGGCTGCGATAGTCCATCCGCCACCGCCTCGATCAAGCGGGAGGCGATCGCCTCCGCCTCCTCGCCTGCCGCCTCGGCGACGGAATCGGCCGCGATCAATTCGCGGACGAGCCTGGTCGAGAGGAATCGATACGGGTCGTTCTGTCTTGCGTCATCGTCGCCCAGCCGACCCGGTATCGCGGTCGGTGTGGCGGTCGCTCCCTCGGCCGACATGGTTCTTGCGCCCCTCCACGGCCCTCGGGCCGTCCAACCTCAAGCATCGGCCTTCCCGCCGCAGGACTTGATGGGCAAGTGAACACATCGAGGTTCAAGTCCTCGCGCGATCCCGTCGAATCGATGAGGAAGAAGGCGCCTCGTGCGCCGGGTGGGGTTCGTCAATGGGTGGAGAGAAAAGTCGCGATGGCGGCTCGGCAGGGGCGCGGATGCTCTTGCTCCGGGCCGAGGGTTGCCTGTTGTGCGTAGCGCTCGACGTCGTCGAGGGCGTGTTCGCACATCCGGCCCAAGAGGGCTCGCGCCAAGCATCGGTCGAGGTCGTGGACTGGACGGACGTCTCAGGCGTCGGGCGTGACCTCGGAACGAGCACGGGCGGATCGCTCGTGCTCGTGCGCACCGCGTCGGGGCCCGTCGGGCTTCGAACGGATGCATGCCTGGGCGTACGAGACATTTCCTTTCTTGAATCACCCCCGATCCCGACACGACTCCTCGAGAAGGAAGGCCGTCCGCTCTGCTATCTCCTTCTCGTCGATCGGCAGCCCCATTTTCTGATCGAGCCACAGGCTCTCACGCGCGCGGTCGAGCAACGCGGCGCGACACCCGCCGGGCCGACCGGCATCGCCGCGCTCGCTCCGCACGCGGCAGTGGAAGGCTGACCGATGGACTCGGCTCGTCTCCTCGTCGTCGATGACTCGTTGACCATTCGGCGCGCGCTCGAGTTCATCTTGAAGCCACGCGGTTACGCGCTCGAGTTCGCAGGCGATGGCCGAGAAGCTCTCGACCGCGCCAAATCGTTCAACCCGGATCTCATACTCCTCGACTACGTTCTGCCCGACATGCGCGGCCCAGACGTCTGCGCTGCGCTCTCGGCGATCCCTGCCACGGCGCAGACTCCCGTAATCCTCGTCTCGGCCAAAGGCGCCTCGATCCGCCAAGCCTACCAAGACGCGCAGAACGTGGTGAGCTACATCACCAAGCCGTTCAAGCCGCAGGTCGTCCTCTCCGTAGTCGACAACGCGCTGTCCCGGGGACAGAAGGCGCCCGTCGGGCCAGCCCCGGAAGCCGAACCGACCTCGACGACCACCGCGGCCGCGCCCCCGCCCCAAGCGACTCTGCCGCAGCTCCGCGCGGCGACACTCGAGGAAACCTTCTCGGCCCTTCTCGGTCAGCTCGAGGACGCGGTCTCGGCCGAGACCCGAGGGGACGCGGGCCCACCGCGCACCCTCGCGCGGCTAGGTGATCCGTTGAACCGCGCCCGGGAGCAGCTGCGCGAGATCGGGCAGCACATCGGAGACGGCGGTGTCGCACCGTACCGGCTGCGCGCCGATGGCTCGTTCTCGAACATCGCCAGCACTTTGCTCGAAACCCATCGACTCTTGTGTGAAGCCACGCTCGCGTTGGCCGCCGCGGGGGCGCCCGGACCCCAGCTGCCCATGCCCCCCGATGCGATCGTCGTCGCGCCGGCGGGGCATGCGCTACACGAACCGCTCTCGGAACTGGCCGCAGCCCGCCGCGAGATCCTCCTCATCGACCGCGAATTCACTTCGCTGCCATGGGTCATCCAGCTGATGCAGCCTCAGCTGCTGGCGGGCGTCCCCGGGGCCAGCGACGAGCTCGATGAGGCCATCGGGCGCATCGCCACGCCGCCCGACCGCCGCATCGCAATCGTCGAGGCGAACACGTCACTCGAGAAATCCGTCTGGTCGGAGTTCGAAGCCATTGCCAGCGTCGAAGGGTTGGCGACCGCACTCGGACAGCCCGACCGGGAGAGCCGAAACGAGCCGGCCGTCATCGGCCTGGAGGTCGTGAACCTATGAGCACCGACGCCTCGAGCCGGACCGACTTCTGCGTCTTCCACCGAGGACCACGGGGCTTCGCGATCTCCACGCATCTTGCGAAGGAAGTGATCGAGGGCCGAACCCTGACCCAAGTCCCGCATGCCCCCCCGGAGCTTCTCGGCGCGCTGAACCTGCGCGGCGAAGTCGTCCCGCTCGTCACACTGGACTCCTTTCTGGACTTGCCGCCGCGCGCACTCAGTCGCAGCGACTCTCTGTTGGTTGTCGCATCGGGAGATCTACGTTTTGCCGCCGTCGTCGACCGTGTCGCCAGCGTGAAGCACTTCTCACCCTGGGAGATTCGGCGTGACGTCGAGGGCGAGCCACCACCCAATGAACTCGTGCGGGGTTACACCGGAACCCCGGAAGATCGTCTTATCGTTCTCGATGGCGAAACATTGATCGGCACCGTCGTACACCGTGTCGCTGAGGGCTTTCGTCGCCACCCCTCGACCCAGCAGACGGGCCCAACGCCCCCTGCCGGAACGGAGGAGGACTGAAGCATGGCCGCCCCATCCAAACCGCTCACATCGGCTTCCAGCCGACCGATCATCGCGAGCGCCGCACGCTCGAGGACCGAGCCGCGCCGCGCGGGAGCGCTGCGGGTCGCGGTCGTCGCGACCTTACTGGCCAGCCTGGCGTCGGGCGCCGCGTTCTTCGGAGCGCGCAGGGTCGTCGAACAGACGACGCTTCGCCACCTCGAAGGCCTTCGTGACGCCGCGCACCACGATCTCGCCACCCTGTTCGAGCGCGTGGCCGGTGCAACGGCCTTCGTGGCAGCCGACCCTCGCACCGCGGCCTCCCTCGCCTCGTTCAAGGACGGAATCCGGAACGCCGCCGTCGAGGTCGCCGGAAAGAAGGCGGCCGAGCTCGAGTCGTACCAGTCCCGCCTGACCGCTTTCTACGAAAGCAACATCCTACCGGCAGTGCGCGCGTCCGGCCGCACCGCGACGCTGGAAAGCCTCTACCCGGATGACGGATCGTTCGAGACGCCGAATCCGACCGTCGTTCTGCAGTCGGTGTTCCTGGCCGATCAGGCCGAAGGCGGGACGCTCGATCTCGCAGACACCCCGGCCGCTCACTACGCGGAAGCCTCAGGACGACACGCGCCCTGGCTTCGGGAAGCCGCCCGCTCGAATGGCTGGGAGAACCTCTATCTGATCGACGACACGTCGGGCACCGTCGTGTTCAGCTCCGAGCCCAGCATCGAGACGTTCACGAACCTGACCGATGGCGTGCACCGCAGCAGCGGACTCGCCTTGGCCACGTCTCGCGCCAATGCCGACCCTCAGGCCGGTGACTACTTCTTTGCCGATACCGCCTTCGGTGCTCTCGACGACACCCCACGGGTGTTCGTCTCCGCGCCCATCTTCTCCGGAGACCGCCGCGCCGGCACGGTCGTTGCCTCCATCAACACCAGCGCGATCGATGCCGCGCTGCTACCCGGCAGCACGGCCGAAAAGTGGACACGGGCCGACCTCGGCGCCGGCGGACAGGTTCTTGCGCTCGCAGGCGACGGCGCACTTCGAAGCACGCCGCGCCACGGCGCGAACGTCTCGACCACCTCCGCGGGCCTCCGCGAGGCCATGGCGGGCACCCCCGCCACCGGCTCATTCGAAGTCGGAGGCGAGTCGATGCTGGCCTCGTACAGCCCGATCGACCTCGGCGGCAACCGCTGGGTCATCGCGGCCGAGCAGCCAAAGGCGGAGGTGCTCGCACCCCTCTCGCTGCTCCTGCCCGTACTGCTCGGCATCATGGCGATTGCCGCATTCGCGGGATGGATCCTGGGCTCCCGCCTCTGGGCTCAGTTCGCAGGTCAGCTTCGCCAGATCTCGAGCGTCGTCCAGAAAGCGCAGCGGGGTGATCGCAAAGCGCGGCTCGAGGTGAGCCAGGAAGGTGCCGTCGGTGAACTCGCTGCGGCGATCAACCGACTTCTCGAGGACAGGGCCGCCGTAATCGAACGCGCCGAGACCGAGCGCGTGAACCTGGATCGCGACGCGGAGCAGCTCCTCGAGGTTGCACGGGCCGCGGCGAACGGCGGTACCGTCACCCACGCTCAAATCACCGGCGGCGCGCTTTCCAACGTATCGAGTGCATTGAACGAGATGCTCGACACCATTGGCACGCTGTCGGAAAGTCTGCACCATGCGTCGTCCGAGGTGGGCACCTCCGCGACCCAGATCCGCGCTTCGGCCGACGAGACGTCGACGAACGCGGCGCAGCAGACGCGCGTCTGCAGCGAAACGGAGAGCTCCGCGCAATCTCTTCTCTCCGAAGGGGGTCGTATCTCCGAGAAGTGCACGGAGGCGCTGGACGTCGCCCGACGCTCCGAGCAGGCGACGCGCTCTGGTCAGGCCGCACTCACCGATCTCCTCACCGGAATGGAGGGGCTCCAGCGCGAGACGCGCGCCGCCACCGTGAAGATCAAGCGCTTGGGCGAACGGTCCATGCAGATCTCGGCCATCATCGGCACGATCTCGAAGATGTCGGCACAGACCGACATGCTGGCGCTGAACGCAGCCATCGAGGCTTCACGCGCCGGCGAACAGGGACAAGGCTTTACGCTCGTGGCCGACGAGGTCCGCAAGCTGGCAGAGCGCGCCGCCGCGGCCGCGAAGGAGATCGAGCGCCTCATTGGCGGCATTCAGTCCGACATCGGCGACGCCGTGGGGGGAATGGAACGTCAGGGCGAACGAATCGAGGTCCAAGCCGCAGCAGCGGCACAGGCCCAGCACGCTCTCGAGAAAGTGGGCAGCGTGACGAACGAGGCGAGCTCGACGATGGAAGAGATCGCCAAGACCGCAGACGCGCAGGCGTCGGCAGTCGGAAAGCTGGGGGAGGCGGTGTCGCAGATCGCGACGGCGGCCACCGGCGTGCAACGCTCCAGCGAGCGAACCCGGCGCAGCAGCGCGGAGCTCTCGAGACTGTCCGACGAACTCCGTTCCAGCCTCGAACCGCCGGCGGACGCCTGACGAGCCCATCGGTATGGACGACTGGAGAGAACGAGCCACTCCCCCGACGATGCTCCCGCCCAAGGCGATGCCGGAACCGAATGACGGCCTCTTGGCCATCCGAAGCGTCTTCTTCGACGAGGCCGACGAGATCCTGGCCAAGATGGCCTCACGGCTTGGGGCCCTCGCGGAAGACCTCGGGGACACGACCGGCCTAGACGAAGTATCCGCCGGCGGACACACCCTGCGGGGCTCGGCCGCACTGGCCGAACTGCCGACGCTCAGCCATGTCGGTGCGGTGCTGGAGCGCGCGGCGGAACTCACGACACGACAAGCAGAACAGAATCGAGACACCGCGCGTGCGCTGGTCCGCGAGACGCTCGCCGCCTTGGCCCCAGCGCGACGCATGGTCGAAAATGCGCGCGCGGGATACGCGGGCGCCGACGAGCCGCTCATCCGAGAGATGCACGAGACCTTCTCGCCCGCCTACCAGGGCCGGCTCCGCGAGGATTTCGACACGGTCGCCGACGAGGTTGCGCCGGAAGTCCTCCGCGAGGAGCCACCCCAGGTCGCAGCCGCCGCCGACTCCCCGGACGTGCCGTTGGCGACCGCGGACGACTCAGCCGAGCCCACCTTCGATCCAGAACTCGCAGCCAGCCTGGCCGAGGTCTTCCGGGAAGAACTGAAGGATCTCCTCGCCGACGTTCCCGATCTACTCACCGGTCTGGTCGACCCGGCTGAGCAGATGAACCTGTGCGCCGACCTTGGGCGCATCTTCCACACCGTAAAAGGCAGCGCCGCCACCGTAGGTCAGCACCGCCCCCGCGATCTCGGCCTAGTCTTGCAGGATGCCTTCGAGCGCCCCACCGAAGAGCCGGGCCTCCTGCCGCTGCGACCCGAGTTTGCACGCGAGATCACCGAGCCCCTCAAGGACATCTTCCTCACGGCCGGCCTCGAGCCACCCTTCGCAGCGCTCGAGCTTCTGCAGGGCATGGCCAACGCGAGCGTCATGGATTCCGACGACGGCGAAGCCGCCCCCGCGGTTTCGGGCCCGCCCGCCCTCGACGCCGGCCTCACTCCGAGCCAGCCGGCAGACGAACTGCCCGACCCCGCGGTCGAGCCCGAGATCATGGAGGCATTCGCCCTCGACGCGGACAGCGCCCTCGAGGCATGCGAGGGCGCGCTGATCGCGTTCGAACAGAATCCGACCGACCGAGCCCCGCTGCGTATCCTGTTCCGCCAGTTCCACACCCTGAAGGGCGCCGCAGCGGCCGTCGCCCTCGATCGGATCGCCGCACAGCTGCATGCGGGCGAGACCTTGCTCGAGAACGCGGTGGAAAACGGACTGCCTGGCGACCCGGCGCAGTTCACAGAGCTCTTGCTCGAAATGCTCGACTCCGTCACCGGGCTGATCGACGACGCGCGGGGCACGAACCACGACCACCGCATCCTGCCCGACGTGGACGCGCGCATCGCGGAGATCCTCGCCGAAACGCCCGCGCAAGACGCCCCGAAGGTCGCCCGGCCGCAGGCACCCACCCCCCAGCAGACCCCGGCCAACACGACGCCGCTCACGACCGAGACGGAATCGGCGATTGTGAAGGTGCACGCAAGCCGGCTCGATCTACTCATGAACCGAGTCAGCGAGCTGGTCGTGAGTCGGACTCGAATGGACGACGCGATGTTGTCCATCAACGACATGCGTGACAAGCTGAACCTCGACCGACTTCAGCTGAACGAAACGGTCGAAGGATTCCGCAGCTTCGAATTCAACTCCGTGTCGTCGTCGGGAGACGAGGCAGACACGGGCCCAACCAACGGTCCAGACGAGTTCACCGATCTGGAGTTCGACAAGTACGACGACTTCAACGTCCTGACACGGACACTCGTCGAGCTAACGGCCGACACGGGCGAGATGCTGGAGCAGCTGACCCGGGTCCTCGACGGCTTGGGCGACGAAGGACGTCAGATCTCCAAGATCAGCTCGAGCCTGCAGCGCACGGTCAGCGCGATGCGCCTGCAGTCGCTCGACACGCTCTTCCGACGCCTCCAGCGCGCGATCCGCGACGCCGGACGCAACGCGGGGCGCGAGGTCGAGGTGGTGCCGCTCGGCGGCGACGTCCAGCTCGACCGAGGCCTCATCGAGGCTCTCTACGGCCCTCTGCTGCATGTCGTACGAAACGCGGTGTCCCACGGCATCGAGCCGCCCGAAGAACGCGAGCGGGTCGGGAAGCCGACGGCGGGGCGCATCACACTCGAGGCCCTCCAACGTCAAGGATCTGTGGAGATCGTCGTACGCGACGACGGACGTGGCCTCGACTTCGCGGCGATCCAAGCCAAAGCCGAGCGACTGGGCATGCTCGCGCCGGGAGCAACGGCCGAGCGCGATCAGCTCTCACGAATGATCTTCCGCCCAGGTTTCTCCACCAAGGAACAGGTCACCGATCTCGCCGGCCGCGGCATCGGCATGGATGTCGTCGCGAACGAGGTCGAACAACTCCGCGGAACGGTGTCGGTCGACTCGCGCGACGGCGCCGGCACCACGTTCGGAATCACCCTGCCTCTCGCCGCAATGATCGAGCAGGTCTTGGTGCTCCGAGCCGGCGATCAGAGCTTCGCGCTCTCACAGGCACCGATTGAAACCGTCCTGTGCATCGAGCCCGAACAGATCGTCTACGACACCGGAGCCACGCGTGTCCGAGTTGGCGAGAGCATGCTGCCGGCGCTGTCACTGACCGCCCTCACGGACCAATCGAGCGGGTACCCGTCGACCGCGTTGGTCGTGCAGGATGGCGACGAACGCGTTGCCGTGCTCGTCGATCGGATCGAGGCTCAGCGCGAGGCCGTCATCCGCCCGCTGGGCCGGCTCTTCTCCGGGCACCCCTTCATCACGAGCGCCACGTTCGCCGGCGACGGACAAGTGGTCTTCGTACTCGACTCTTCACGACTCCCGGCGCTCGCTCGCCAGACGGTAGCGACCGCGCCGTGCCCATCGACGGACACCGGAGAGTTCCCCTCCATCGCCCCGGCGAGCGCAACGGTTCTCTGGGCCGACGACTCCATCAGCGTGCGAAAGCTCGCAGGGCTCTTCCTCAACGCCGAAGGGTGGAGCGCCGAGACGGCGGTCGACGGAATGGATGCGCTGGAGAAGCTCCAGACCGGATGCTTCCAGATCATCGTCACGGATCTCGAGATGCCCCGAATGCACGGCTACGAGTTGCTGCAGGAGATCCGAGCCGATCCAAAGCTGAGCCATTTGCCGGTCGTCGTCTGCAGCTCACGCTCGAGCGAAAAGCACCGTCGGCGCGCCCGAGAAGCCGGAGCAAACGGCTACCTGACCAAGCCGTTCACCCAGGAAGCGCTGGCCACCGTCCTGCGCGAGTGCTCGGAGGAACACAGTTCGGAGCCTCCTACGATTGAACTTCCCCCCAACCCGGGGAATAGAATCAACGGGTGACGCCGCTCGCACGGGGCGCCGCCGCCACTCTTCTGGTGGCTGCGGCCGGACGCTTCGCCACGCCACCGGTCTGGGTGCTCGCTGTGATTGCCGGCATCTCGTTCTACGACCTGGGCCGTCGCGAGCACGACGAGGCCGACTCGAGCGACTGGACGGGCTGGGGAATGCAGGTCGGATTCCTCCTCGTGCTGGGTGGCGCGGCTTGGGACAATCGCCGGTGGACCGACCTCGCCGGCCCCGGCCTTCCCGAGGCGATTGGGCTCGCGCTGATCGCGGCCGGAGTCTGGCTTCGACGGTGGACATCGGAGGAGATGGGCCGCCACTTCACCGTGCGAATCCAGAGTTCCGCGGACGCGCTCGTACAGAGCGGACCGTTTCGAGTCCTGCGCCACCCGAGCTACTCGAGTCTCGGCTTGATCGCGCTGGGCACCGCGCTCTCGACACGCAGCAGCGCCGCGCTCGTGGCTTCCCTCCTTGTATGGCTCCCAGCAGCGGCGATCCGCATCGTGCGCGAGGAGGCCTTCCTGGCGGATCGCTTCGGAACGGCCTATGACGACTACGCCAGTCGAACCTGGCGACTCATACCCGGCGTCTTCTAGAGAGACGGCTCCGACATGGAGAACGCACTCAGCATCGACGTCGAAGACTGGCACCACGACGCCACCCGTCCAGCCGGCCCTGCGACACGAGCAGAGATCGAAACGGTCGGTTCACGGGTCGAGCGCAACGTCGAGGCACTGTTCGAGATTCTGGCCGCCCACGACACGCGAGCAACGTTGTTCTTCCTCGCGGACGTCGCGCGCGACCAACCGGGCCTCGTTCAGCAGGCCTGCACCCTCGGGCATGAGATCGCCTGCCACGGACTCGCACACCGGCCCGTGAGCGGGAGAACGTACGACGAGTTGCGCGACGATTGTCTCGCCGCGCGAAAGACGATCGAGGACATCGCGGGAACGGCGGTCCTCGGGTTTCGCGCACCCTACTTCCTGCAGCCGCCCGACCTCTGGGCACTCGACGTCCTGGTCGAAAGCGGCTTTCGATACGACTCGAGCTACATGCCACTGCGCTATTTCCCCGGCGACGTGCCGCGACTCGACGGGGCCGGGGGGGCCGTGCGCCTGGAGAACGGGCTTTGGGAATTCCCCCTCCCGTTGTCACGGTTGCCGAGTGGGCACGTGCTGCCAGCGGCGGCTGGCGGCTTCTCGCTGCGCGCCCTCCCCTTCTGGATCACACGTCGTTACCTCGAACGGTTCAACACCGAGGTTGGGCCAACGGTGGTCTACACCCACCCGTGGGAGATCGACCCCGAGTCGCCCAAACTTCCCGGCACCCCCGGTTACGTGCGCTGGTTCAACAACGTCGGACGCAGCCGCATGCGAGGGAAGATCGCCCGCCTGCTTTCAACGTTCCGCTTCGCGCCAATCACCGAAGTCTTCGCGACCGAACTCGCTCGATAACGCCGAGCGTTCTACCCCCTACAAGACGCCCATCGACTCCAGCGCCCGGAGGCGGCCCCGCACGTGTGGCTGCAAGAGCGTCATCGTGGCAATGCGAACCTCGGTCGCGACGCGCTGCGGTGTGTCGGATTCGATCTCGTCGTCTCCGACGAAGGCGGCGGCCGCATCCATGTCCGGGTCGCCCTGCGGCAACGCCCGCGACACCGCCGCCTCGAGCCGAAGCAGGATCTCCGCAGCGGCGGCTGAGATCGTGGGACCACCCTGCTCGGGGTCGGAGCACGTCGCGCACAGGATCCCCGTGCCCGAGTATGGCACGCGCAACGCATCCCCCACGGCCAGGAGCTCCTCCTGGCAACGCGTACAGCGGCTGAACTCCTGGCGGTAACCGCTCGCGGCAAGCGCGGCGAGCTCGAACACGCGAAGGGTCGTCGCCGACGCGGGCCGGTCGTCGAGACGGGCCAGAGCGGCGACGGTGAGGGCGTAGATCTCGTCCCCGACCTCGCGATCGACGGTCATCTTGTCGGCCAGCTCGATCACGTGGCTCGCCGCCGCGTAACTCTCGAGCGACGTCACCAGGCGGCTCCACGGCTGGATCAATACCGCGCGCTCGAGGAAGCACAGGGCCGTGTCGTTCTTCTGCTTGAAGTCGAGGTTCACGTGGGAGAACAGTTCGAGGGAGCCCGGAAACCGCCGCCGTGAGCGCTTCGCTCCCTTCGCAATGCCGGTGAATTTGCCCTCGGCCCGCGAGAGTACGGTCACGATCTTGTCGGACTCACCGAACTCCCGCGCTCGAAGGACGATCGCAGGCGTGGACTCCACACGCACGACTGAAGCTCTATCACGGTCGAACCAACGTTGACACGCGTAGTTGTCGTGCTTAGGTTCCCGCCGATTCGGACCGAAAAAGTGACTTTATGAGTGAGAAGAACGACCCGAACGCAGCCCCCCCCGAGGAGAGCGCCCCCCCGGATTCTGCGGCCGCCGCCAGCGAGACCGAAGGAGACGTGGAGACCGCAGCGACAAACGCCGCCGAGCCGACGAACCTCCCGGACGCTCTGACCATGCTGGCTGAGCTCCGCGCGACCATCGTCCGGCACGAGGAAGAGTCCGCCAAGGTCCGCGACCAGTTCCTGCGCGAGCGCGCCGATCTGGAGAACTTCAAAAAGCGCATGACCCGCGAGAAATCCGAGGCGCTGCGCTACGCGAGCGAGCCGCTCATCCGCGACCTCCTGCCCGTGATCGACAACATTGAACGCGCGCTCAACGCGGCCCCGCCCCCCGTTGCGGGAGAGGCGGACGCCCTGCGAGACGGCGTCGCCATGGTCGCGCGGCAGTTCGACGACATCTTGACCCGATTCGGCGTCTCGCGCGTCGAGGCAACCGACCGACCGTTCGACCCCAACGAGCACGAAGCCCTGGCCCACGTCGAGACGACGCTGAAGGAGCCGGGCTCGGTCCTAGACGAGCACCTCCCAGGGTACCGGCTGCACGAGCGCCTCCTACGAGCCGCGCAGGTCACGGTCGCAAAAGCGCCCGGTAGCCAAGGGAATTGACCCGACCCGGGGTTGAACGGACCCCGATCGTGGTTAACTCCATACTCGCACCGCAATAATCCAACAAAATCCGGGGGATGCGCGCTTTTTGAGACGCTGTTTGTCCCTGTCGGTGGAAGGAAAATCATGGGCAAGGTCATTGGAATCGATCTGGGGACGACGAACTCCTGCGTCTCGGTCATCGAGGGAGGCGATCCCACGGTGATCACCAACTCCGAGGGGAGCCGCATCACCCCATCGGTGGTCGCATTCGCAGAGAACGGGGAACGCCTCAGCGGACAGATCGCCCGCCGCCAGGCCGTGACCAACCCCGAGAACACGGTATTCGCAATCAAGCGCCTCGTCGGTCGCCGTTTCGACGACGGCGAGGTTCAGAAGGCCGCGACCGTCCTGCCCTACCAGATCGTTCGCGCCGAGAACGGCGACGCCTGGGTCGAGTGCCGCGGCAAGCAGTACAGCCCCGCTGAGATCTCGGCGTTCGTTCTCCAGAAGATGAAGCAGACGGCAGAGGACTACCTCGGGGAAGAAGTCACCGAGGCCGTCATCACCGTCCCGGCGTACTTCAACGACAGCCAGCGCCAGGCCACGAAAGACGCGGGGCGCATCTCGGGCCTCGACGTCAAGCGCATCATCAACGAGCCAACCGCGGCTGCGCTTGCATACGGGCTCGACAAGAAGAGCGACGAGAAGATCGCCGTGTTCGATCTCGGCGGCGGCACCTTCGACGTCTCAGTCCTCGAAGTGGGCGACGGTGTGTTCGAGGTGAAGTCGACCAACGGCGACACCTTCCTCGGCGGTGAGGACTTCGACCAGCGCATCATCGACTACCTCGCGGACGAGTTCCGCAAGGATCAGGGCATCGATCTGCGGGAAGACCGCATGGCCCTGCAGCGCCTCAAAGAAGCGGCCGAAAAGGCCAAGATCGAGCTCTCGTCGGTCGCCGAGACCGACGTCAACCTGCCGTTCGTCACGGCGGACTCGACCGGCCCGAAGCACCTCAACCTGAAGCTCTCCCGCGCCAAGCTGGAAGCACTGTGCTCAGACCTGCTCGATCGCCTCGAGGCCCCGTGCCTCACCGCCCTCAAGGACGCTGCGATGTCCACCAAGGACATCGACGAGGTCGTCCTGGTCGGCGGCATGACCCGGATGCCGGCCGTGGGCGAGCGCGTGAAGGCACTGTTCGGCAAGGAGCCGCATCGTGGCGTGAACCCGGACGAGGTCGTCGCGATCGGCGCTTCGGTCCAGGGCGGCGTATTGAAGGGTGACGTGAAGGACGTCCTTCTGCTCGACGTCACGCCCCTGTCACTGGGCATCGAGACGCTGGGCGGCGTGTGCACCAAGCTGATCGACAAGAACACCACGATCCCGACCAAGAAGAGTCAGGTCTTCTCGACCGCGTCCGACAACCAGACCGCAGTGACGATCCGAGTGTTCCAGGGCGAGCGAGAGATGGCCCCCGACAACAAGTTGCTCGGCCAGTTCGACTTGGTCGGCATTCCTCCGGCGCCGCGCGGCGTACCCCAGGTCGAAGTCACATTCGACATCGACGCCAACGGCATCGTGCACGTCCACGCGAAGGATCTCGGCACCGGCAAGGAGCAGTCCATCAAGATCACTGCTTCGTCGGGCCTCTCCGAGGACGAGATCAAGCAGATGGTGGACGACGCCGAGTCGCACGCCGAGGGCGACAAAAAGCGTCGCGAGACGATCGAAGCCCGCAACCAGCTCGACTCGCTGGTTTACCAGACCGAGAAGAACCTCACCGACAATGGTGAGTCTCTCGATCCTGAGGCCAAGGGCGGTGTCGAGACGGCAATCGCCGAAGCGAAGAAGGTTCTGGAGAACGAAGCCGCCGAGCCCGAGGCGCTTTCGGCGGCAGCCGCAGCTCTGACACAGGCGTCACACAAGCTTGCAGAAGCCATGTACGCGAATACCTCGGAGGGCGGCGACGGAGCCGGCGAGGGCGCGACCGGAGGG